>JBBRQF010000003.1:0-158181 GCA_038226715.1 Chitinophagales bacterium | reverse complement strand
TACTTTTTAGCACACTACATTTTTTTAAGAGTATAGATAAAATGTCGAAGCTACAGCCCGCAGGATGCTGTGCATAGTACTAAAGATGCACATAGCTGCCTGGCAGGAAGGGGATGTAATCCTTCCTGCCAGGATTTTTTTGGTAATGTACTGAAAAATAGTTGGTGATTTTTTGGATTAAAATCCTTTTATTGCTGTTGTCAACTAAAAGAGGAAGTAGGCTCTGCTGGAGAGCAACCTGCCAGCAATTAAGTTGATGCTATTACGATAAATAAAAGAGGCTGTTATTACGCAGTCTCTTTTTTATTTATTGGGTAGCCCAATGGCTAAAAAAACTCAAAGCTTGGATTTGTTGTTGAAGAAGATATACCATTTTATAAAGTTAATCCGATGCTCCTTTGTTAAACCCCTGTGTAAATCCAGATGATTTTTTAAATGACCAAAATAAGACTCTATCCCATTGGTTGTTTTAGGTATTTTATCATTATCTAAATACCAGAACATATTAGGTAAAGCTCTTTTGATGGTAAGAAAGGAACGCCGTATAAATTTATGTTTGTACCAATATCTCCCGGTTTCTATTTTGTAAGATTTTTCATTCAGAAAGGTTTTATGCTTTAGCTCCCATTGCTTTAATTGATTGATAAAATGCTGCTTATCGTTGTGTGTTTTAATTAAATGAATATAACCAGCCAAAGCTCTTAATTCTTTGCCAGCATCGTAAGTAGGATTGGCTGTAAGCCACAGCAGGCACATTCTTTGGATATGTACCAGGCATCTTTGCACCAGCACCCCTGGCATTACTTTTTTAATGGCTTTAAGCGTTGCTTTATGCCCATCTGTAGTGATGCTGTCTATTTGCAAACCAAGCCGTAATAGATTGGCCAAATCCTCTTTAATCTCTTCGTATCGCTCTGCATCAGAGAATCTAAATAACTGCGTATAGCTTAAAAAATCATCTTGATAACAGACTACACAAAATCGCTTAAAGTAGGTAGCATCTACTCTTAAATAAACATTATCGTGGTGAATAATAGGAGTTAAAGGGGCTTTGTTTAAAAAATGATAAAAGGTTCGTTGCAGCGTATCTCTTGACAAACTACTATCCCGTTGTAAAGTCTTGTAGGTTTGCCTTTCTATTACCCATTTTTTGAACCAAACGAAGCGGTTCTCAATAGTTTGCAATTTATCATTGTTGGTAAATAGAATACCGCAGTTTTTGCATTTAAAACGTTGCTTATTTTGCTGTTTGCCCCAACCAATTACTAACAAGGATTGGCAACTCCAACAACGCTTTTTTTTATCTTTTTCATTTACAAAAGAAGTTTAGTGAAACCGCTTTCACTAAACTTCTTTCAAAATCAATACAGTACAGCATTACAGTAGATTCTACCAACTATTTTTCAGTATTATACCATTATTTTAATTATTGCTTTACTGTGCCTGTGTTTTGCACAGCTACGGGTTTTGATTGTGTTACAGCCGGAGCTGTTTTAAAAACCGGCAGTTCGGCCATGGTAGCCTTTGGCTCCACATATTGCTTATTTGAACCAGGTGCTTTTAAATCAGCAGTATTTGCGGGTTTAAGCTCACCGCCCGGTACTATTGGTTTGGGCTGTTCAGTTAGTTTTAATTGTTTTGGCTTATCAATCATCAGCCCGGGCTCTGTTGCAGGTGCCGATTTAGCCGAACCAATCGCTTTATCGTTTTCTGCGATGGCAGTTTTTGTAACAGTTGCCTGTTGGGCTGATGCAGTAACAGCAAAAAACAGTACAGTTGCTGTAAAACCAAATTTCAGGATCGATCTTTTCATTATTGATTGATTTATTTATAATTAATTATTGTTTTATAAACGGATAGGTTTCTGCTTCTCCGTTGGCTTTTAATATCCTGATAATATACGTGCCACTTGCCAGGTTGGTTACATTTATTTTTACGCTGTTTACAGCAGGTTTAAGTGTAGCAATAAATTTTCCATCAATGCTATACAACAATAATGTTGCACTGTTTACATAAGAAGAAGGTAATTGTACATTCACAATATCAGTAGCAGGGTTAGGGAATACTTTCACTTCTTCCAGTCCTTTGCTGAATTTTACCGGCCGGATAGGAGAGTAGAAGAAACTGCCTGATTTATCGATAACTTTTAAGCGATAATAATTCCAGCCCATGGCAGGGGTTAAATCAAAATCAGTATATGCTGATTGAGACAATTGTCTTGAACTAACAGATACCAGGAAAGAAAAGTTGGTTGTAGAAAGTGATTTTTCAATTTCATACCTGTCTGTTTGCTGTTCGTTGGCAGCTTCCCAGTTCAGGCGCACTTTGTTGCCATCAGCAATGGCTGTAAAATAAATCAGTTGTGCAGGCAGTGCATTGATTTTACTGAAAGTACCCAGGGTAAATCTTCTCTCGTCAAAAGAGTAATTATTGGTAGGTGCATTAGAGGTAACTAAACCGCTAAGGTTACTTGGGCCTACTGCATTAAGAGTTGCCCAACCTCCTGGTGCATCCCATATAAAGGACGGCCTGTTTATATATTGCACCACCAGCAGGCTATCTCTTACGCCTGCAATGGTACTAACCTGGCTGTAACGTCTCCATGATAAAGTCAGTTTTGCATCATCATTGGTGCTGGCCTGGTTGTCGCTGCTTATTTCCCAGTATTCCACTTCGCTTACATGATCAACCGGCGGATAAAATTTATTGGTACGGTTAAAAGGAACTGAAGGTGTGTATTCTGCCGTCCAGGTGGCGGTGGTTGCATTTAGTTTTGCCAGTTTTATGGGTGCATATAAGCTATCCGTTTTACCAATGGGGAACAGGTAAGCAATTGCAGGGTTTGGCGTGGCAGAACCGATAATATTACCGGCGCGACTGAGCCTGCCATTAACCCAGCTTTTGGTATAGCTGCTGGTAGATGTGATGGCCGCAATGGCAGGGTTGCTTACCAGCAGACTGTCGTTACCATAGCCTGTAGGGGTAAAAACAAAACCTGTATCGAGGTTTAAAAAATTTCTTACTTCACAGGAAGAAAGCAAAGTATCGCCAACAGCATTGCGGATAAAAAGATTGTAAAACCTTGTTGGGCCATAAAAGCTTTGCAGGTTAGCGCCCCTGAAAAATACATTACCGGTGCTGGTAAGATCCATAGCACCCGTACCTGTAGAATCGAGCCAGCCTTCGGTTGGAGTTGCCGTATTCTTATACAGGTAAATAGAATCGTCGGTAGCGGTCCACTTACTGGTACCTAAGAATGTGATACCACCACCGTCTATTACCGTTTTTGTGCCGGCAGTTGTTACAATTTGTACATTGCCACTGGCTCTTACTATTTGCTGGGCATACGTTTTAGCCAACCCGAAAACTGCAACGACAAAAATTAATTTTCTCATAACTTTTATGTTATAGGTTAAATAAAAGTAACTTTTTTTTATTCATTTTAATATCCCTTTTGGGTGATTTTAAATCCTAAATAAAATTAACGCTGTTCCAGCTTTTGTACACGCTTTAACAGTTCGTCAATTGTTTTTTGCTGGTCTTTTATCATTTGCTGCTGCTCCTGTACTGCTTTTACAAGAGGAACTACAAATTCGGAATATTTTAAACCATAAAGCCCGCCGTCTTTTGGTACATCAACACCACTAAAATCATAACCGATAGATTTTGCAGCAGCAGCTACATCTTGAGCCAAAAAGCCCGTCATCCTCATTTTTTCTATATCATATTTGCCTTCCCAATCCGGAGTTTGTTTTTTACTTCCCATCAACTGGGCTTCTTTATGAATATCCAGGTTGTAGGTAACAGGATGCAGCAGGCTGATAAAACTAAGCCCAGGTACATCTTCCTTAATATTGTTTTTTATTCTTTTATCACTTAATGTAATGGTGGTTACCTGTGCATATATTTTACTTACAGAGGAGTTGCCCAATTCAATGGTATTACTGGCATTAGACCAGTTTCCTCCGGAAAAATACCCCAACGCCATATAATTGGTGGCTCCGCCTCCTGGATAAGCCGCATAGCCAATACAAGTATTATTTGTACCGGCTGAATAACCCGCCTGGTATCCTAAAGAAGTATTTCCACTTGTTGTGGTGTTCAGGTATCCCGCTTGATACCCAACAGCGGTATTAGCTACAGCTGTTGTATTGCTAAACAATGCCTGATATCCGATACCAACATTATTAGAAGCTGTATTAGTTAACATGGCCTGGTAACCCATACTAACATTCCCGACTCCTGCCGAGTTGGTATATCCGGCAGAATAACCAATGTTTACGTTGTTTGTAGCTGTGTTGGCAAGCCTGCTGGCCCAAAATCCTATACTTACATTGTTATTGCCATTAGTAACACTTTCCAGGCTTCCTGCTCCTATAGCCACATTTAAACTTCCGGAGGTATCTGCTCCCATTGCATTATCACCCATCGCCACGTTCTGGTGGCCGCTTTGAATTGAGTTAAGTGCAGTGTTGCCTGCCGCAGTATTCTGGTAACCGGTACTGGTGACACCACCACCACCATAACCAGTGAAGTATCCAAGGTAAGTATTACTGGATCCAAGATTATTGTAACCACTATTGGCTCCCAGTGCAGTATTGTTGGTGGCAGTAGTAATGTTTTGCAGTGAATAATATCCTACACCGGTATTATAATTGCCTGAACTACTCAACAATGCATCACTACCCAAGGCAGTATTATAATTTCCAGTAGTGCCGGCGCCCAATGCATAATTACCCACCGCGGTATTCATGGTGCCGCTTGTATGAAACCTTAACGCCCAACTACCCATTGCCACATTTTGAAAACCACTGGTAAGTCTCTCAGCAGCATAGCTGCCAATCGCATTATTGTAGGTAGCCCCTGCACCGGTATTATAACTGGCAAGTGTAAGATAACCCAGTGAAGTATTTTCATCCGAAGTTGTTGCTGCCGTAAAAGATTTATAACCTATTGTTGAGTTGTAAGACCCTGAAGTATTATTAAACATGGCACTATCGCCCATGGCAACATTATAACTGCCAGAAGTATTAGCTAATAATGCCCTTGTGCCTACACCCACGTTACTATTACCTGTTGAATTGCGATACATGGCACCCATACCCACGGCTGTATTGCTTTTACCTGTAGTAGTACCAGTAAGCGTATAAGTACCGAGGCCGGTATTTTCAATACCCGTTAAAGTATCAGCACCAACACCAGCACCGGAATAGAATCCTACGAATGTGTTTTCATCAGCCTGCGTTCTAAATCCTGCAAAGGCGCCAATGTTAGTAGTGGAATTAGTGTACATCCCTGTAGTAGGTACACCAGCACCTTCGCCTGCTGCATAGTAGCCCAAAGTAGTATTCCATTTGCCACCTTTTTGAAACATGGCACCACGGCCAACGGAAGTGTTGTAATAGGAAGAATCGGTATATTCAATTGAGCCAACACCCAAAGCCGTATTTTCAAAACCGTTTTTGGTGTATCGCAATGCCCGGAAACCATAAGCGGCAGTATAGGAACTGGCAGTGTCATAATACATTGCTTCAAAACCTACGGCTGTATTCAGCCCATTTGTTTTATGACTGTACATGGCACTGGTACCAATAGCAGTATTGGCACCGCCATTATTATCATTTACCAATGCCTGATATCCCATGGCTACATTATTATCACCACTGGTATGATTGTACAATGCATTTAAGCCTACCGCTGTATTTACACTGCCTGTAGTATCGCTTCTTAACGCACTTGTTCCCACTGCGGTATTATAAACCCCACGTAAATTATTGTACATCGATAAATAACCCAATGCAGTATTATATACGCCGGCAGTATCATTGCGTAAAGCTCCTGCACCAAAGGCTGTTTGCCCGTAATAGCGGGTAGAACGCAATGCATCATTACCTACAGCGGTATTATCAACAACATACACGGTAGCTTGTGAATTATAGGCATCATACATAGCGAAATTTCCAATGGCGGTATTATTATAACCTGTTTTGTTCTTTGTTAACGAATAACTTCCTACAGCTGTATTTGCAGTACCAATACTACTGCTATCCTGGCTTGAGTAACCAACTGCAGTATTGGGATAACCGGCTATAGTATTTGTTAAAGCCCTGCTTCCAACTGCCACATGCTGGCTACCACCAAAATTTTTGGTAAGAGCCATACTGCCGATGGCCACGTTATCCTGACCTATAGTGGCATTAGCAGCACTATCGCCTACGGCTGTATTACGGTTGGATGATGTAACATAATAACCAGCACTATATGAGTTTAGAGCATGATAACCAACTGCTGTATTTTTATTACCAACAGTATTTGAATATAAAGCCAATTGGCCAACTGCTGTATTTTCTTTACCTTCATTAGACCCACCGTTATTGTAAACATTATTAAATAATAAGGCATTTGTACCAACAGCGGTAGTGTAAGGAACCTTGTTATAATATGCTGCCTGTGTTCCTATAGCAGTTACTTCATAAGTAGTATCTCCTCTTTGTGCAGAACTTATACCGATACTTGTATTCCAATTTCCTGTTTTATGAAAAAATTGCGACGACCTGCCAACCGCAGTATTGTTATTACCGGAACTATCAGATTCAAGTGCACCTACTCCAATAGCTATGTTATCTCCACCAACCTTATGATTGCGCAAAGACCTCCACCCAACTGCCACATTGGTATAACCAATACTGTCAAATTGCATGGATTCTAAACCCACGGCAGTATTGTTACCATTTAAACCCCTGTGTGAAAACATGCTATGTCGCCCAATGGCTGTGTTACCAATAGAACTATCATTTATATACATGGCCTGGAAACCAATTGCTGTATTACTGCCACCTGCTAAATTATTGAACATAGCGTTAGCGCCCATCGCTGTATTAGCACCCCCGGTTGTATTACTTGGTAATGCATCCGCACCAACAACTGTGTTACTTCCTCCTGTAGTATTACTGCCAAGCGCAAAGTCACCAATGGCCGTGTTGAATGAGGCTGTATTATTGGCAAGTGCAACATATCCAAGGGCAGTATTTACGTAGCCGGTTTTATTGCGGTACAAGGCAAAATTGCCCATAGCAGTATTACGATAGCCGGTGATATTACTGTCAAGTGCCCTGTAACCAATAGCATTGTTGTCAAATCCTGCATTTGAACTTAAGGCTTTATACCCTATTGCAGTTACCCCACCCGCCGTATTGTTATATAAAGCACTATCGCCTATAGCAATATTATATGTGGCGTTATTATTTTGAAGTGCACTGGAACCGATACCAATATTATGTACAAGGGCAGGATTAGATAATCCGGCTTTATAACCAAAATAGGTGGTAGTATCATTTAACTGGCCCGAAGCAATATTATTATACCTGAACTTTAATGACTTATTATTGATGCTTCCTAAAAAACTGGTATCAGCTACATTATTATTGCCGGTGAGTTTCCAGGCAGTGCTATCAGTAGCAAAACCATTACCGTTAATAAACACCCACCGGGTATTTGGTAAATCGTAATAATGAAAACCAATACTGTCCGGACCGGTTTGAAAAACCAGCAAACCATTACCCGGCGTAGATATTAGATTCTTTTGCGTCTTGTCCATCCTGGGTATAAGAATACCTTTGGATGTACTGGTAACATCCAGTATAGAACTGGCATTGGCAACTGCGCCGGTAGTGTTAACACTTAAAGACTGGGAATTTGCGGTAAAATGTAAAGTGGTTGCGATAAAAAAAGCAAACACTAGACGTAAAAATTTTGTCATACTAAAATTGATAAAAATTTTAAATTAATAGTTGTTTTATACCAGGAATTGGATGGCTTTTGCAGGAATTGGGTTGAATCAGAACATATAAGAGACCGTTAAATTATGAAAATTTATCTAACCTTCTGATGGTTTGATAAATAATTATTTATTAACAAATTTGTCCTCATCAACTGCAACAAAGCTAAGCCCGAAAGCAATGTTAAAAAATACCGCAAATAGGGGGTTATGGTCGTCAGTTTGATGTAAAAGCTATTTCAGAAGAGGCATCATGTCAATAGCTAATTTGATTTTCCTATTTTGTACAATACAATTAGCCCAGTTCGGGATACAGCGGAAACTGCAGCATAAATGCCTTCACTTCTTCCTTAACTGAAGCAATTATATTTTCATCATCGATGTTCATCAATATTTTATCAATAAAATCAACAACGGTTTGCATGTCAGATTCCATCATACCACGTGTGGTTATGGCCGGCACACCAACGCGGATGCCGGATGTTACAAACGGGCTTTTATCATCAAAAGGCACGGCATTTTTATTTAAAGTGATATGCGCTTTGTCTAAGGTTTCCTGTGCTTTTTTACCGGTTATATTTTTGTTGCGCAGGTCTATCAGCATTAAATGATTATCAGTACCGCCGCTGATGATCTGGTAATCTTTTGCAACAAAGGCTTTGGCCATGGCCTGTGCATTGCTGATCACCTGTTGGCCGTAAGCTTTAAAATCTTCTGATAAAATTTCGCCGAATGCAACAGCTTTGGCCGCAATTACATGTTCCAGGGGGCCGCCTTGTGTGCCCGGGAAAACAGCCAGGTCGAGTAATGAACTCATCATCCTTGTATTTCCTTTTGGATCTTTTAGTCCCCATGGGTTTTCAAAATCATGGCGTAGCATAATGATGCCGCCTCTTGGGCCACGTAATGTTTTATGTGTGGTGGAAGTAATGATATGACAATGATCAAATGGATCATTTAATAACCCCGCAGCAATTAAACCGGCAGGGTGTGCAATATCTGCAAAAACGATGGCACCAATTTCATCGGCCACAGCACGAATGCGTTTATAATCCCAATCGCGGCTGTAAGCTGAAGCGCCGCAGATGATCATCTTTGGCTTTTCTGCACGGGCAATAGATTCTAATTGTTCATAATCAACAATACCATCTTTTGTTACACCATAATGCAGTGCATGGTAGGTTTTTCCGCTAAAGTTGGCCGGACTGCCATGCGTAAGGTGTCCGCCCATACTCAGGTCAAGTCCCATGAATTTTTCGCCAGGTTTCATTACTGCTAAAAAAACAGCACCATTTGCCTGTGCACCACTGTGCGGCTGTACATTGGCATAAGTACATTTGAAAATTTCCTTTAACCGGTCAATGGCTAATTGTTCTACCTGGTCAACAATTTCGCAGCCGCCATAATACCTGCGGCCGGGATATCCTTCTGCATACTTATTGGTTAATGATGTACCCATGGCCTGCATCACCTGCAGGCTGGTAAAGTTTTCAGAAGCGATCAGTTCAATTCCAAAACGCTGCCTGTCCAACTCCTGGTCAATCAGATCAAAAACCAAAGTATCTTTTTGCATATGCCTGTTTTTAGAACCGCAAATATACACAGCACAAAGTATTATACTAATATGGTTATTAACGATTGTGTATATAAATACCTCAATTACATAAAAAGTACTACTTTCACACCCGTTTCAAGTTTAAGAAAAACAGCATTATAAACTAAATGTACTGCCCAAGGCAGGTTAGTTTTTATCAATGAAGGCAATTATTCCGGTAGCGGGAGCAGGTACAAAACTTCGTCCGCATACATATACACAACCTAAAGCTTTAATACCACTGGCTGGTAAAACAATACTGAGCATTATTGTAGATCAGTTGCATGAAGCAGGTATTAACGATTTCATTTTTATCATCGGTTACCTGGGTGAAAAGATACAGGATTATGTAATTAAAAATTACCCAGATCTGAACTGTCATTTTGTACAGCAAAACGAAAGGTTTGGAACGGGGCATGCCATAAATCTTACGAGGGAAATAGTGGGAGATGATGAAGTTTTAATTGTACTGGGCGATACCATTGCTGATTACGATGTAAAAGAAGTGATCAATTCCCCGTTCTCAATGCTGGGGGTAAAGAAGGTAGATGATCCCCGTAATTTTGGTGTGGCCGAAATTGAAGAAGATGGCTTTATTTCTAAGGTGGTTGAAAAACCTTCTATTCCAAAAAGTAATATGGCATTGGTTGGGGTTTACAAAATAAAGGAAACCGATTTTATGTTCTCCTGCCTCGAAAAACTGCTCGTGCAAAAGGCTAAGGGATATGATGAATTCAGTTTAACAGATGCGCTTGAATGTATGATGCAGCGTGGTGCCAGGTTTAAATCGTTTAAGGTACCCAACTGGTTCGACTGTGGTAAAAAAGAAACGCTGCTGGAATCGAATGCAACCTTATTGAAAAAATTTGGCGGCAATGTTTCTGAAAAACATTCCTTTGAAAATACGATCATTATTCCGCCGGTATCCATTGCCGAAGGATGCGAAATAAAAAATTCTGTTATTGGCCCTAATGTTACCATTGGTGAAAACACCAAGGTCAATCATGCCATTATCAAAAATTCCATCATTGGGTCATACTCCAACCTGTTTGAAATTGTTTTAAGTAAATCCCTGATTGGCAGCGATGCCGAAATAAAGGGTGTAAACCGCAGCCTGAATATAGGCGATAATACAGCCATTGATCTAAGCGGCAGTGGCGCAGGACTTAGCTAATCATTCTACCCGTTTTTTACTGCAACAAGTATGAATTTACAGCCGATCCCAAAAAACTGGCGGCCATTTAAAATAAAATCATTTACTTTGCGTTTCAAAGTACTTTCTATTTACTAAGCTATTTTAACGATATTTGAAAAACTATATGAATTGATATGCAGAACCGGGTTACCAAGTTGTTTAATATTGATTATCCTATTGTTCAGGCAGGTATGATCTGGGCCAGTGGCTGGCGGCTGGCTGCTGCAGTAAGCAATGCAGGTGCATTGGGAGTAATAGGTAGCGGCAGTATGTATCCGGATGTTTTGCGGGAGCATATTCAAAAATGTAAAGTAGCTACAAAAAAACCTTTTGCAGTTAATGTACCCTTATTATACAGCGATATTGATAAACATATTCAAATCATTATTGAAGAAAAAGTGCCTGTTGTATTTACATCAGCAGGTAATCCTGCAACCTGGACGTACAAATTAAAAGAGCAGGGCATAACCGTGGTGCATGTGGTGAGTAGCAGCAAGTTTGCCCTTAAGGCACAGCAGGCAGGCTGCGACGCAGTTGTAGCAGAAGGTTTTGAAGCCGGCGGGCATAACGGGCGGGAAGAAACCACTACCATGGTTTTGGTGCCGGCAGTTTGTGCAGCAGTTGATATACCGGTTTTGGCTGCAGGTGGTATTGCCACCGGGCGCCAAATGCTTGCTGCGATGGTACTTGGTGCCGATGGGGTGCAGGTGGGCAGCCGTTTTGTGGCCAGTGATGAAGCCTCATCGCACCACAACTTTAAAAATCTTGTTATTGCAGCCAATGAAGGTGATACCCATTTATCTTTGAAACAATTAACCCCTGTAAGGCTTTTAAAGAATAGTTTTTTTAACCAGGTACAGGAAGCCGAGAATAAATGTGCATCTGCCGGGGAACTTCAAAAATTATTAGGAAAGGGCAGGGCAAAATCGGGCATGTTTGAAGGCAATCTTGATGAAGGAGAACTGGAAATAGGACAGGTAAGTGCTATCATTAAGCATATAAAACCGGCTGCCGAAATTGTGCAGGAGATGTATAAAGAATATGCCGATGCATTAAGGCAGCCAGTAAAATAATATATTATATTTGCGCATTATTAAAAATTTGTAAATCAATACCTAACAAATGTTACTAATACAAGAGCAGGCTTCTTCCGGTTTTAAAAAAGTGATACTGACCTTCAGCATATTTTTTTTCTTTCTTATTAACCTGGCAAATGCTCAAAATCCTATCAAGGATCCAAGTAACCCGGATCTGCCGGTATTGCCCACTTCACTTCCACCTGCACAGTTGTATGATCTTTTAAAGGATAAGAATGGTGAAAAGCGGAAAGCAACCGGTGAAGACAGCAATATGGCACTGAAAGATAAGATTGAAAAGGATAGCCTGGTTAAGGAAAAAACACCACAGTCTTTAAATCCAACCGAAGATACTTATGGAATGAATCTTTTTCGCAGCGGAGTTGTTGCATCCATAACAGAATTATCTACGCCACCATTAGATTACCCGATCGGCGTTTATGACCAGATAATAGTTTCTTTATGGAATGGGGCAGAAGCCACTTTGGATTACACCGTTGCACGTGATGGTTCTATTTTTCCAACTAGTATAGGTAAGATATATTTACAAGGTTTAACTTTTGAAAATGTAAGGGCATTATTAACAAGAAGGTTCAAAGCATTTGTGCCTCCTTCAACAAATATTTCTGTCTCCATCGGGCAGCCACGTACCGTTTCCGTTAATGTGGCAGGGGAAGTTAAAAACCAGGGACCGGTAACTGTTTCTGCTTTTACCAATGCCTTTAATGTTATTGCATTGGCTGGCGGTCCTACCAACCTTGCTAACCTGCGTGAGATACAGATCAAGAGAAACGGAAGGGTAATTGATGTGCTGGATGTTTATAAATATTTAACAACCGGTGATTTTGGAAAACATATCTACCTGGATAATAATGATTTTGTGATCCTCCAAACCGTTGAGAAAAAGGTAAAGGCCGAAGGGAAATTTAAACGCCCGATGTTTTACCAGTTGAAAAAAGATGAAGGCATGAAGGCCCTGCTAAAGTATTCGGGCGGATTGGAAGGGGATGCATTTTCAAGTGGTGTTAAGATCTATCGTACCGAACTGGAAAAACAGATCATCAAAGATGTAAATGCAACCGCTATCATCAATCCTACAAACGATACACGTTTTACGAACGAGGATTTTGCTTTGGTAGACGGAGATATTGTAAAAGTAATTGCTGTAAATCCCGGCCTTGTCAATAAAATTGAGATGAAGGGTGAGATATCTTACCCCGGGCAATACGAAACCAGGAAGGGAGATAAGCTTTTTGACCTCATAAACAGGGCAGGTGGTATAACACGCAATACTTATTTACCACGTGCCTATATTTTCAGGGGTGGCGGCGACAGTACCAATATTAAAGCCAGTAAAGTAGAAGTTAATTTAACGAATATCACCACCAATGATACTACCAGTATTTATAATGTGGAATTATTTGCCAATGACCAGGTGCTTTTATTTAATGCAAACCAGTTTGCCGACAAACAATATGTAGAAATTTTTGGTGAAGTACGCAAAGAAGGTAAAGTAAACCGCTATGGCGGAATGACATTGCAGGATCTGATATACCTGTCGGGTGGGTTAAAACAATCTGCAGAATATGGCCGTATCGAAATATCAAGTGTTGTGGATCTTGATTCTGCAAAAGGAATGCAACAACCAACAAGAACTGTTTTAAGAACCATACGTGTTTCACCAAGTCTTGAGCTGGACAGTGTTTCAGCCACCATCGAATTAAAACCCTATGACCAGATATATGTTCGTAAAAACCCAACATTCGAATTACAGCAACTGGTGCAGATAAACGGGATGGTGCAATATTCAGGACCTTATCCAAGGTTGAGTAAATATGAACACTTGTCATCTTATATACAACGTGCCGGTGGCGTCAGGGAAAATGCAGATTTAAGTGGTGCGATATTATATCGGAAAAAGACACAGTATTTCAGGGAGAATGTTACCGATAAAGTTGCTTCTTTAACCGATTCTATTGGCAGTATTGTTTTAGATTCTGTTAAAACCAGTCTTAGTGCTGTAGCGAACGAACCCGTTAGTATTGACCTGGCCAGGGCGCTTAAATATAAGAACAGTAAATACGATATTGTTTTACAGGAAGGTGATGTGATCTTTGTTCCCGAAATAAATCCATTTGTAACAGTAAAAGGTATTGTGCAGTCGCCTCTGAAATTAACTTTTGATAAAGAGCATCGCAATGTTGGTTATTATGTAGACAAAGCGGGTGGTTATGGTATCAGGCCCTGGCGAAAAAGAATATTTGTAACGTATGCCAATGGGAAGAGCCGCAGGACAACCAATCTTTTCTTCATACATTTTTATCCCAAAGTAAAAGAAGGTGCAACAGTAACGGTGCCTTCAAGGCCGGCAGGTGCCGAAATAACAGATACGCTGCTGCAGGTTGTGGTAACAAGTATCCCTATTGCACTTGCTGCCTTCATTGTTAATTTGCTGAAGTAATTTTTTGATAAAACACTGGTTCCGAAATGAATAATATTGAACTTTTAAAGCAACTTTTAAACAGGCTGAAAAAATACAGTTGGCTGATAGTTGTTATGGCTGCTTCGTTTGGCGGACTTTTCTATTACATGGCAAGACAAAGTGTGTTGTTGTACACTTCCAAAGCCACTGTATTTCCGTTAAACGGAAATACAGAAAGTTCTCCCGGCTCTACGATCAGTAGCCTGCTGGGGCTTGGCGATGCCACAAAATCATTCACCGGCGATGCGTCTATTAATATTGTGGAACTGGCCAGCAGCAGGCGCACCAGGGAGGCCGTGGCGATGGTAAAAATACCTTCGATGCAAAACAAAACGGTATCAGAACTGATCATTGAAGAAAATAACAGGCACACCGGCTTTATGCAAAATGAAGCCATTGATCCACCGAAAGACAGTCTTTCAAAAATAAATATTGCCAGTAATTTATTGAACAGCTCTTTTTCGGCCAAAATCAACAAAAATGGTATTCTTGAGCTGTATTTTACAAACAGTAACCCGGATCTGGTAAGGGAAGTGAGTTACATTTATATTGACAAGCTTTCGGAATTTTATATTGATCTGAAAAAGAAAAAAGCACAGATCGATTTTGAATTTGCTGTAACAAAGGCCGATTCTTTACTTGTTGTTTTGAATGAACTGGATAAGCGTGCCATTGCACTGGATGAAAGTACTTTCTTTACCAATGAAGATTTGAAACGATACAACCTGCCTAAAATTAACCTGGCACAGGATAAAGCAACCGTGCAGGCGCAATATTATTATGCAGTTAATAACAGGGAATCTGCCGCATACCGTTTACAAAAAGAAACGCCCATCATCGAACCGCTCGACAGGCCGGAGCCTCCTTATGATACTGCTCAGAAATCCAAACTTATCTATACGGTTCTCGGATTATTACTTGGCTTCATAATCGGCGTTTTGCTGGTAAGTTGGAAGATCGTAAATAAGTACATGGCCGACGAATTAAATAAGGCAATTGAAAAAGCTTCAAAACCAAAGGAAATAGTATTGGTTCCCCAGGAAGAGCCGGTTAAATAATTATTTTATAGTTTTTGGCCCGCTGTTATTTTCTGAATGCCCATTTGATCATTTCTTTCCAGCTTGGTTTCTTTCCATACATTAATATGCCTGTACGGTAAACTCTTGCTGCAAACCAGGTGGTACACATAAAACCGCCAATCAATAATGCCATTGATAATCCAAGTTGCCACCAGGGTACTGTATTTGGTACTCCAAACGGAATACGTGCCATCATTACAATAGGAGAACTAAAAGGTATGATGCTTGCCCAAACAGCAAGTGAACTGCTTGGGTTAGCAATAGCCGGTGTCATTAAAGCGATAGAAAAAATGATCAGCATGGTTATAGGAAAACTTAAGGATTGCGCCTCTCTCATATCCTCATTAATAGCACTGCCAATAGCTGCGTATAAAGAAGAATAGAAAAAGAAACCTGCCAGCAGGTAAAAAATGAAGCAACCTACCAGCATCCCAACATTCACACTGGTAAATACTTCCTGAATTTGACCCACCATGGCAAATGAGCCGCTGCTGCTGCTGCCGGATGCCTTGCCAACATTGTAAATAATAAAGATACAGGCGATCCATATTAAAAACTGGGTAAGGGCCACCATACCAATACCAACGATTTTTCCGATCATCAGTTGAAAGGGCTTTACAGATGATACCACTACCTCTGCAATGCGGCTTGTTTTTTCTTCAGTTACACCCATCATTACCTGGGAGCCGTAAAGCAATAAGATAAAGTACATTAAAAAACCGCACACATAGCCAATAACTTTTGCTATTTCTGCATTGGCAGATTTATCTTTATTATTTCTTGGAATTATAACCAGTTTTGAATTGGCCAGTATTTCTTTTTTTATTGAATCAATACCGAGCTTTTCATTCTTTATTTTATCCCATATCCTGTTTAGTTTTACCTGCACAGGAACAGTTGCAATATCACTGTATGTTTTATTAGAGTTTAACGCAAGATTTGCAGAGCCCCTTTCCCAGTGAATAGTATCCGGAATGATGATATAACCATTGTACCCTAATGTATCGTAGGTTGCTTTAAGCACCGCTTCATTTATATTTACCAATGTTAAAATATTGGTAGAATCTGTTTTATTTTCTTCACTGATCAGGGAAGCTGTTACTAAATGAGAATTGTCGACAATGGCAACTTTCAGATTTTCCCTGGTTTTATCAGCAATATAATGGGTGCCAAAAATTAAACCGATGTACAGCACCGGAAAAAGAATGGTGCCTATAATAAAAGTTCTTTTTCTTACCCTTGTCAGGAACTCCCGTCTTATAATTAAAATGATCTTCTTCATGATATAATAGTTAGTTGAATGAGTTAGTCTGGTATTTTTTCGAATTGCCTGGCAGCAGGAGTACCTTCAACCAGTTTAATGAATATGTCATTTAACGAAGGGAGCATTTCCTGGAAGGAAACAATATTGCTGCCATGGCTTATAAAATGGTTGAGCACATCATTTGGCTTATACCCTTCATTGATCTTTACAATGATCTTTTTGTTGTTGATACCGGTTACATCAAATACATTGCTCTTAATGCCTTCCGGAATATTTTCTAACTGGATACCAAAAAGGTTCTCCTTAAAATCCTGTTTTACTTCATCAACAGTACCATCTAATATTTTCTTTCCTTTATTTACAAGTACGATGTGGTTGCAGATCTCTTCTACCTGCTCCATCCGGTGCGTACTGAAAATAATGGTAGTACCATTTTGAGCCAGCCTGAAAATCTCATCTTTAATTAAATTGGCGTTAACAGGGTCCAAACCGCTGAAAGGCTCATCCAGGATGATCAGGTCGGGCTCGTGCAATACGGTAATAACAAACTGCAGTTTTTGTCCCATACCCTTACTCAGATCTTCCACTTTTTTATTCCACCAGTTTTCCATCTCCAGCCGCTTAAACCATTCTTTAATTTTTTCCTGTGCGTGACTCTTACTCATGCCTTTAAGCTGGGCAAGGTATAAGGCCTGTTCGCCAATCTTCATCTTTTTGTACAACCCTCTTTCTTCGGGCATGTAGCCAATATATTTTGCATCATTCTCTGCATCAAATTTTTTGCCCTTCAATAATATATTGCCCGAGTCGGGATAAAAAATACCTGTGATCATCCTGATCAGCGTGGTTTTACCGGCGCCATTGGGTCCAAGTAAACCAAAGATGCTGCCCTGCTCAATGTTCATGCTGATATCATCAACAGCCTTTTGCGTGGCAAAATATTTTTTGAGATTTTGTATTTCTAAAATGTTCATAGACGATGAAATTATTTTTTAGTATACCAAATGTAAGCATGTAAATATGATTTAGCCTGTTCATTTTACGAACGGTTGATAAATCATACGTGTTGTAATGCCAACCTTGCGGCAACACTTTCTCCATCCATGGCTGCACTTACAATACCTCCGGCATAACCGGCACCTTCACCGCAGGGATAAAAATTATCCAGTTGCGGATGGGTTAAAGTTTCGGGATTGCGTGGAATACGTACCGGCGATGAGGTACGGCTTTCTGTAGCTACTACCACGGCCTCATTTGTAAAATAACCCTTCATCTTTTTTCCAAACTCCACGAAACCCCTGGCAAGCGATTCATAAATAAAGCCTGGTAAAACATCGGGTAAATGGGTTGATTGTAAACCCGGTAAATAAGAGTTTGCCGGTAAGGATGCGGATAATTTTTTATTACTGAAGTCGGCCATACGCTGAGCAGGAGCAACAAATTTTCCGCCACCGGCAGTAAAGCAGTTTTGCTCCACCATTTGCTGAAAATGTAACATGAGCAGCGGATTATTTATATCAATATCTTTTTTGCCTGATGCTTTTAATTCTCTTGCAGCATCTTCCGGGTCAACCTGAACCACCATGCCGCTGTTGGCATAAGGGTTATTCCTTTTAGAAGGACTCCATCCGTTAACTACCAGTTCACCGGCTGCGGTTGCTGCCGGTGCAATAATGCCGCCGGGACACATGCAGAAGGAAAATACGCCTCTTTCGTTCACTTGTTTTACCAATGCATAGGATGCAGGCGGCAGATGTTCATCCCTTACCGGGCAATGATATTGAATATTGTCGATTAAAGATTGCGGATGTTCAATCCTTACACCCAGTGCAAATCCTTTGGCTTCAATTAAAATTTGGTTTTTATGCAGCAATTCAAAAATATCCCTGGCGCTGTGACCTGTAGCTAAAATAAATGCATCGGCTTCAAAAATATGCCCGGCCGCAGTTTTAACAGCCGTTATCTTTTGATCTTTAACAGTTAGGTCAACAACTTTTTGCCCAAATAAAAATTCACCGCCACTGTCCATGATCTGTTGCCGCATGGCAGTTATGATCTGTGGCAATTTATTAGTGCCAATATGCGGGTGCGATTGGTATAGAATTTTTTCTTCGGCACCAAATTTTACAAAGAGGTTCAATATACGGTCAATATCACCCCGCTTGTTGCTGCGGGTGTATAATTTGCCATCGCTATAGGTACCGGCACCACCTTCACCAAAGCAGTAATTACTTTCGGGATTAATAATTCCTTCTTTATTAAGTATGGCCAGGTCTCTTCTTCTTGATCTTACATCTTTTCCTCTTTCTAAAATAATGGGTTTAATGCCTTGTTCTATCAAATGCAAAGCGGCAAATAAACCTGCCGGTCCGGCACCAATGATGACGACTCGCTTTGCAGCATGGCTAACATCCTTAAAATTAAATGACTGAATTTTTCTTTGGTAAAATGGCTCATCAATAAATGCATTAAGGGTTAAGTTTACCCAAATGGTTTTTGCCCTGGCATCAATCGACTGTTTTAAAATATGAAAACCGGAGACTGCTGTATTTTTATTACCTGTATGATTGGCAATCATTCTTTTAACAGCGGCTTCATCAGCAGCTTCTGCAGGCAGCAGCTTGAGAGAGATTTTTTGTTGCATAGTGTTAGGTAGTTATCCTAAAAACCGTTTTTTAATCAGCTAAATCAGTAAATCATATTAATCTGCGATTAAAAGGGCAGATCATCTACAGCATCCGGTGGTGTTGCAGAAAAAGTATCTAAAGGTTCCAGGTATTCACTATCATTTTTTGAACCAACACCAGTCTGTAGGATCTGTTCAATTCTCCAGGCATCCAGGTTGGTTATATAATTAACCTTACCATCTTTTTCCCATTTGCTTCCCTTGATATTGAAATACACTTTTATTTCATCACCGATATTTACCCTGTCAATAATGCTGGTTTTATCCTGTACGCATTGAAACTTAGCATAGTTGGTAATGGTACGCCCGTTGATATCTTCTGTTTTCTCAACTGCAAACTCTCTTGTTTTAAAAGTTTCTGTACGCTGTACCGTGTCATATTTGGCAACCAGTTTGCCTGTCAATTCATAACTCATATTAATAATTTAATATCCAAAAGTAACCCTATTTTTTTAAAAATTATTTTTTGATTATCTTCTTTCTTACAGATAAAAAAGTCTACCTTCCTCTTGTTTCCATTTTATAAATAGATCAGCAGGTCAACGGCTGATTTTCACTTTTTTTACAATCGTTGTTTTTGTGCAAAACAAGCTGTGTTTTTCGGTTTGGCCGGTCTTACCAGGTTTGGCAGTTGAAAGACCGGGTTGCTGGGCAAACTGCCTCCTATTGCAGTATGCAAGCCTGTTTTGTAGAATCAGGGAGAGGCTTAAAGCAGTAAAAAAGGGCTGCAATTGGCTCACAAAATTTCCCGGGAACGGGGTTTTCAGTTTTTGAAATCCGCCAGGTGAAACTTGTAAAAAATGCATACTGTGATTAATTGGGAAAAAACAAATGAATAAAAAATTTTTTTTTCAACATTTTATTCGATATTCGCTTCCCTGCTAAACTTTTTTCGAACAACATGTTGAAAAATTTTTTGACCGGCAACCAACAAGGAGAACTATTCTTAACTCGATATATAAATTGCTAAGGAACTAATGGAGAAAGCTTTTGAAAAAGTATGGATTAATTGTTTAGAGATAATCAAAGACATTGTTGAATGGCAACATTTCAAAACATGGTTCGAACCAATTAAACCCGTTGCGTTAAAAGAAAAAGTTTTAACCATCCAGGTACCAAGTCAGTTTTTTTATGAGTACCTTGAAGAGCATTATGTTTCGCTGCTGGCAAAAACATTAAAACGGGAATTGGGAAAAGAAGCAAGATTGGAATACAGGATAATGGTTGATAGCGGTAACAGTAAGAATAAACCTCAAACCGTTGATGTACCGGGACAGGGTTACAAATCATATTCAAACAACGAAATGGATTTTCCACTGGTCATAAATAATCCTGTAAAAAACCCCTTTGTAATTCCGGGGCTTAAAAAAATGCAGATTGACCCGCAGTTAAATCATGCCTATACTTTCGAAGCATTTATTGAAGGAGATTGTAACAGGGTAGCACGTCGTGCAGGAAAAACTGTTGCAGAAAAACCGGGCACTACTTCTTTTAATCCTTTGGTTATATATGGTGGCGTTGGTTTGGGTAAAACACATTTGGCCCAGGCAATAGGTAATGAGGTGAAAAGGTTGCACAGCAATAAGGTGGTACTATATGTAAGTTCCGAAAAATTCATTAACCAGTTTATAGATCATGGCCGCAATGGCGCCATTAATGATTTTATACATTTTTACCAGTTAATAGATGTACTCATTATCGATGACGTACAATTTTTTAACCGGGCCGAGAAATCACAGGATGCATTTTTCTCCATTTTCAACCATTTACACCAAAGTGGTAAGCAACTGATATTAACCAGTGATAAACCACCAAAAGACCTGGAAGGTGTTCAGGAAAGATTATTAAGCAGGTTTCGCTGGGGTTTGAGTGCCGATCTGCAGGTACCTGATTATGATACCAAGATAGAGATACTGGAAAAAAAGATGAAAAATGATGGCCTGGAAATGCCTCCTGAAGTAGTAAAATATATTGCTTACAATATAAACAGCAATGTTCGTGAATTGGAAGGCGCCCTGATTTCATTATTGGCACAATCTTCGCTAAATAAGAGGGAAATTGACCTCGAATTGGCAAAGAAAGTACTTAGAAATTTTGTAAAATCTTCCAGTAAGGAAATCACCATCGATGCTATTCAAAAAATGGTATGCGAGTATTTTGATGTGCCTTATGATAAGCTGCTGCAAAAAACACGCAAGCGTGAAATTGTACAGGCACGCCAGATAACCATGTTTCTGGCAAAAGCATTTACAAAAAATTCATTAAAAACGATCGGGGAGCATTTTGGAGGTAGGGATCATACTACGGTAATTCACAGTTGCCAAACGGTAAAAGACCTGATGGATACCGATAGTTTGTTTAAAGAAAGCGTACTGGAATTGCAGCAGAAAGTGCATTTGGCAGCCATGTAAAAATAAAACAGCAAATAATATCTGATCCAAATTCATCGCTGAGTTTGGATTTTTTCATACTGGTATTAGGTTTTAGCCAAAGTGGCGTGAAGAGCCTAAAAAAATCTGGATAAAACATCCCTGTTTTTTCATTTAGTTTTGGGTAATAACAGTTTGAATTGTATTTTTGCCACCCCTTACAAAATAAGGGCAGGTTAGGAGAGGTGCCTGAGTGGCCGAAAGGAACGGTTTGCTAAATCGTCGTACGGGTTAAACTGTACCGTGGGTTCGAATCCCACCCTCTCCGCAACAGTTCTTTTACGTTTTTACATTGACCGGGTTCTCCCAATAAGCCCGTCAAATATTTTTAAGTTCGGGATGTAGCGTAGCCCGGTTATCGCGCCTGGTTTGGGACCAGGAGGTCGCAAGTTCGAATCTTGCCATCCCGACAAAAAGCCTTACTGATTAATTTCAGTGAGGCTTTTTTATTTTTTAAAAAATGAATTTTTACCAGAGGTCGTTACTATATTTATCGGGACCATCCCGACAGGAGAACATTTACAGGAGGATAATTTTCTCAGGAAAATAATTTAATAAGTCGACTTCCCGGTAAACTTAAAAGAAAAGTGAAAAAGCCGTCCCTTCGCCCACAACACTCTGTACTTTAATATTGCCTTTATGCAACATCATGATCTGCTTGCAAAGGCTTAAACCAATACCACTACCGGTTTTACGGGTGCTGAAGAAAGGTATGAATATCTTTTCCATTAACTCGGGCGATATGCCGATACCATTGTCGGATACTTTTATAACGGGTTTATTGTTGGGTGTAATGTAGGCGGAGAGTTGTATGCGTGGACTGCTTACTTCTTTTAATGCCTCTGTTGCATTTAGGATAAGATTGATCAATACCTGTTCAATAAGATTGGTATCTATTTCAAGGTTTAAGTCGGGGTCTTTTAAAATAATTTCCAGTTCAATATTTTTTTGTTCTAAAGTTGGCTGCATCAGGCGGTGCAGGTTTTCAAACATATCCCGTACATAAATTTTCTTAACGTTGGGTGTCGTGATCTTATTGAGGTTACGGTAGGTTTCTGCAAATTTTAATAAGCCCTCACTTCTTCTTTTTATAGTTTCAATACCAAGTTCCAGGTCATCTAAAGAACCCGAATTATTATTCAATTCTTTTAAAGATAATTGTAAACGGTTCTTCAGCGTATCTGCCAGCGAGGAGATAGGCGCTACAGAGTTCATGATCTCGTGCGTGAGCACACTCAGCAATTTTTCCCATGCTTTTGATTCTGTTTCATCCAGCGCTTCATTAATATTCTGGAAAGCGATCAGTTTATATACTTTTCCTTCTGTTTGAAAAGCCGTAGCTGATAACAATACCTTCAAACTGTTCTTATCTGTTGTAATGGATACAACTTTATTTTCTCCGGGCTTAAGTAAACTGATCTCTTTATATAGGGCTTCATCTCTCTTCTCCAACGAATGAATGGTCTTCAGGTAAGGTACACTCAACAGCTTTTTCAGCGATTCGTTCATCCACATGATATCACCTGCTTTATGATCGTAGGAAAGAATACCGGTATCAACCAGTTCCAGGATCTTTTGCAGGTACAGGTATTGTGTTTCCCTTTCTTTACTGATGATCTTGAATGTACTGTTGATCTCGTTAAACCCTTTACGCATGGGCTGTACAGCGGCCGGAGCATTCTTTTCATCAAAGTGCCTGGAAAAATCGCGATAGTGAACAGACTCCACAAACTGCTCCAGTTCTACCTTACTTTTATTGGTAAAACGATACAGGTCTATCCCCTGGAAAAAAACTAATGCCAGCACAGGTATCATGATCAAATACAGCTCCCTGGATAATAGTATGGCTGCGGCACTTAGTGTTGCAAAAAGCAATACTATCCGTAAAATAAAATTCCAGTCATATTTTTTAAAGGTCATATTTACTTAGTCTTCTGTATAATGCAGTGCGGGTAATGCCCAGTTCTTTTGCTGCTTTTGAAATATTGCCATTATGTTTTTCGATCACACGTAGAATGGTATTCTTTTCCACAACGCCCAGGTTCATATCTTTTATTTCTGCAGATTCCCTGCCGGCATTTTCAATGGGAGAAAAAATAAGATCATCTGCAGACAGTGTATTTCCTTCCGACATGATGATGGCCCTTTCCATAGTGTATTGCAATTCACGTACATTGCCCGGAAAATGATACTGGTTTAATTTCACTTTCGCATGATCATCAAAACCCGGAACCGGCTTTAAATATTTGGCTGCATATATCCCTGCAAAATGGGTAGCCAGCAGCATAATATCTGCCGCACGTTTACGCAAAGGCGGCACCAGTATCTCCACGGTGTTTATCCTGTATATCAGGTCTTTTCTAAACCTGCTTTCATTGGCAAGTTCTGTAATGGGCAGGTTGGTGGCGCATATCAGCCGGATATCAATATTCATC
The DNA here is from genome assembly GCA_038226715.1 of Chitinophagales bacterium. Lineage (GTDB taxonomy): Bacteria > Bacteroidota > Bacteroidia > Chitinophagales > Chitinophagaceae > Ferruginibacter. Next base: position 134,164 of record JBBRQF010000003.1, on the reverse strand, counting down.
ACATCATTGCTGCCCACACGGGATACCTGCCTGTTTTGTAAAACACTCAGCAGTTTTGCCTGTTGATGCATGGATATATTTCCAATCTCATCCAAAAATAATGTACCGCCGTTTGCTGCTTCAAATCTTCCTGCCCGCTCTTCTGCAGCGCCGGTAAAAGCACCTTTTTTATGGCCAAATAATTCACTCTCAAAAAGTGTTTCGGTCAATGCACCCACATCTACTTTTACAAATGGCCTATCTGCACGTAAGGAATTTTCATGAATGGCTTTTGCGATCAGGTCCTTACCGGTACCATTTTCTCCCAGGATAAAAATATTGGCATCAGTGGGAGCGATCTTTTCTATCTTAAAAAATATGGTATTCATTACTTCCGATTCGCCGATCATCTCTTTTCCAATAGTTGAAGAACCGGAAACAGGAATATCGGAAATGACCTTTCCCTTTGCTTTTAGTATGCCTTTAATAGCATCTAATAATTTTTCATTGTGCCAGGGCTTAACAATAAAATCAGTTGCCCCTTCTTTTAAGGAACGAACGGCGAGGTCAATATCTCCGTAAGCAGTGATCATGATCACCGACATCTTTTCATCAAGCTCTTTTATTTTTTTAAGCCAGAAAATACCTTCATTGCCAGTGTTGATGCTGCTTTTGAAATTCATATCCAGCAATACAATATCAAACCTGTTGGAAGACAACAGTGATTGTATGAGCTCTGGATTTTTTTCTGTTACCACTTCCTTTGCCTCTGTTTTTAATAATAGTTTTACGGCCGTCAGTACGTCTGTATCATCATCAATCACCAGTATGTTGGCATTCTTTAAAATCATGGTATTTTATTTTCTTATCCGGCACAAGTATAGGCTTTTAAAATTATTTTGCTTGCCAAAGTTTTTAAAAAATTATTGCAGTAAATAAACCTGTATCAAAAACGTATATGGGTTGTATCAAAAGCGGACAGTTTTATTTGCATCGTTTTTTTATAGTATTGAAAAACAGGGTTTTAAGTTTTGGCATGGCATTGAATAGGGTTGTTATGTAAACATTTTTTTAAAAAGTATAAAATAAAAATCATGATAAAGCTATCAATTAATTTTTTTAAGCAAACAGAAAAAGAAGAAACCAAAATTACTGCTACTGTAGCAAAAGATACTATGCTGAAGGATTTCTCAAACACCGGCAGTAAAATATTTTCTTCAGCCGACCTTTGGAATATTCAACGAAAAGCAAAAAACAATACGCAAAGATCCTGGTCAATGTAAATAATTTGCCAGCCGGTTTTTAAGTACTGTCAATAACGGGAATAAATAAGCCTGAAATGCTGACCAGTTGTATATAATTACGCTGTATCAAAAGCGAACAGTAACTGTATCAAAAGCGAACACTTAGCCAGCATAACCGGTTTAAAGTACTTGAAAATCAATTGATTAACTTATGGCACAGCTTTATATATCAAAGAGATAGGTAAGTACACTAAGCAAACTAACTGATAATTTTAAAAGCACAATATGGACAGAGTTATAGAAAAAAAAGGGCTTGGCAAAAAGAAGATCATGCTGATCGTTGGCATCGTTGCCTTGCTGGCACTTGTTTTTGCCAGTTGGTATTTTACATCGGGTAAGTCAAAACTAAATGTAAATACTGACCGCATCACCATCAGTGAAATTAAACAGGGAGCTTTCCAGGAATTTATTCCGGTTAATGGTGTTGTGCTTCCGGTAACAACTATTTACCTGGATGCTTTGGAAGGAGGCCGTGTGGAAGAAAAATTTGTGGAAGATGGCGCTATCATGAAAAAAGATCAACCAATTCTGCGGCTAAGCAATACCGATCTTGAACTGAGCTTAGTTAACCAGGAAACGTCTGTTTTTAACCTGCTTACACAAATGCAGATATCACGCAATGCTGCACAGCAAAATACCATTGGAAAATTAAACCAGCGTACCGATGTTGATAATGCATTGAATGAAGCTGACCGGGTATATAAACTGAATAAAAAACTCTACAACCAGAAAGTGATTGGCTCACAGGAATTTAAACAATCGGAAAATAATTATAACTACCAGGTACAAAAGAAACAATTGGCCGACCAGGTTTTGAAAAAAGACACGGTCTCTACCAGGCAGGAAGAGGAGCAGGCAAAGCAATCTTTTGCACGCACGCAAAATGCATTGCAGGTGATGCGTAAAAAAGTGGGAGACCTGATCGTAAGGGCGCCTGTCGACGGACAGTTAACCTCCCTCGATGCCGAGATAGGCCAATCAAAAAATAAAGGGGAGCGCCTGGGACAGATAGATGTAATGAGCGGATTTAAAGTAAGGGTGGATGTTGATGAACATTATATTTCGAGAATTTTCAATGGCCTGATGGGAGAGGCTTCTGTTGCCGGCAAAAATTATAAACTAATTATTAAAAAAGTATTTACACAGGTTACCAATAGCCGTTTCCAGGTTGATATGGAATTTAAAGATTCGATACCACAGGGAATACGCCGCGGCCAAACGCTGCAGATCAGGCTGGCACTAAGTGATGAGACCACGGCCTTGCTTTTGCCTAAGGGAGGATTTTATCAGCAAACCGGTGGCAACTGGATATTTAAAGTGGCTGAAAACGGGAATGTGGCTTATAAAATTGATATCCAGTTAGGCCGTCAGAACCCGGATTATTATGAAGTGATACAGGGTTTAAAACCCGGAGATAAAGTAATAACATCAAGTTATGAGAATTACGGAACCATGCAGGAACTGGTATTGAAAAAGGAATAAAAATAATTTTTAAAATAAATATACAGCTATGAAAAAGCAATATTACCTGGTAATGCTGATACTGGTTATCGGAGTTTGTTTGTCAACCCACAATAGCAATTGTTTAAAAGCCTGTGATAAAAACGCCGCCGCATGCCTGCTGATTAAAAAAAAGGAAATAAAAAATATGCCGCCGGGTTTTGCAGCAGAAGCTGAACTGCCTTTCGATATGTTCATGAATCCATTGATCAATTAAAAATAGTTTTAAAATTTAAAATACAGCCATGATAAAAATTTCTGAATTAGAAAAAATTTACCGCACAGAAGATGTGGAAACAGTTGCCCTTAACAAACTTTCCATTGATGTAAAGGAGGGTGAGTTTGTTGCCATCATGGGGCCTTCGGGTTGTGGTAAGTCAACCTTATTGAACATACTCGGATTATTGGATGATCCCGATGCAGGCAGTTTTGTTTTTAATGGTACCGAGGTGGCCAAATTTAACGAAAGAAAAAGGGCCGACCTGAGAAAAAGAAATATCGGATTCGTTTTCCAGAGCTTTAATCTGATAGATGAGTTAACGGTTTTTGAAAATGTGGAACTGCCGTTAATTTATACAGGTGTTAAAACCGGTGAACGAAAAAAACGGGTGGAAGAAGTGCTGGATAAAATGCAGATCATGCATCGCCGCAATCATTATCCACAGCAGCTTTCGGGCGGACAACAACAGCGTGTTGCAGTAGCCCGTGCAGTAGTAAATAATCCAAAGCTGATACTGGCAGATGAACCTACCGGTAACCTCGACTCATCAAATGGTAACGATGTGATGCAGTTGCTGACTGATCTTAATGAAAAAGGAACGACTGTTATCATGGTCACGCACTCGGAACATGATGCACGCTACAGCCACCGTATCATCCGTATGCTGGATGGACAGGCTGTTATAGAAAATATCATGTTGTAAAAAAGTAAGCATAAAATATTGAAATGATCAATGCCATGAAAAATTTCGATTAAACTTAAAGTATAGCCATGTTTAAAAATTATTTAAAAACTCTTTGGAGAAATATGCAGAAGAATAAACTGCATACTGCTATTAATTTGATTGGTATGTCTGTAGCTTTTACCTGCAGCATTTTGCTGATCGTAATGGTGTATAATGAATTTTCGTTTGATCAGTTTCATGAAAATAAAAGCAGGCTTTACAAGCTATACACTTTTGGTAACACGCCCGAAGGATTGGATATTGGTGGTCAGATGGGGTATCCTGCTGCATCAATCGTTAAAACCGAAGGAATTGGTGTAGAGAAAGCAACCCGTATCCGGAACCGCGGCGGTGAGGTGAGGTACAAAGACAAAAACCTTGACCAGACCACTTTACTGGTTGATGAAGATTTTTTCAGTATGTTTTCTTTCCCGGTGATAAAGGGCGCTAAGGTGAACCCGCTTTCTTCAACCAACAGCATTGTACTTAGCGAAAAAGCGGCAGGTAATCTTTTTGACAAAGAAGATCCGATCGGTAAAAATGTTGAAGTAAAGATCGGCGGCCAATGGATCGCTCTTACCGTATCTGCAGTATTGCAGGATGCGCCGCAAAATTCCTCTATCCGCTTTTCTGCATTGGCACGTACCGAGATAGACCCGAGTTATGCAGCATTAAAAAATGACTGGAATAGCCAGCATCATAGTGTATATGTACAACTGTCTGCCAACACAACACAGGCACAGGTAGAAAAGCAGCTGCGAAATTTTACAAAAAAATATAATCCCACAGACGTAGGATTTTTGAAAAAGAAAGGATACCACCAGGATGCAAATGGCGATTATACCGGTATGAAAATATTGCCCATTAGTGAACTGCATTTTAGTACAGCTTTGGGAACCGGCAATTCAGTAAGCAAATCCTTATTGTATATTTTATTACTGGTGGCATTTGTGATCATCCTGATCGCCTGTTTTAATTTTGTGAACCTCAATATCGGCCTCTCATTTACGAGAACCAAAGAGATCGGCATCCGCAAATGTCTGGGTGCGGGCAAACGGCAGGTATGGCTGCAGGTATGGGGCGAAAGCTTTATTACAGTACTGGTATCTATGATTGTTGCAATAGCTGCCGCTGTTGTTTTATTGAGTAGTTTTAATAAGCTCATGCAATCGAAGTTTGATGTGAGTTTGTTAAGCCAGCCTTCCATCATTTTTTATCTGCTGCTCATATTATTGTCTGTTTCTTTTATTGCATCAGGCTATCCCTCCTATATTATGGGAAAATTAAAAACAGTTGAAATACTTAAAGGAAAAATATCATTAAAAAGGCCTGGCATATTCCGCAATGCATTAATTGTAGCACAATTTGTAATTGCTATTGTGCTCATCTGCACTACGACTGTTATTTACCAGCAATTCCAGCACCTGCGCAATGCACCGTTGGGTTATACCACCGAATCATTAGTAAGCATTCCCCTTAAAAAATATGAAAAAGGAAAAGAGATCGTAAGCAAATTACGTACTATACTTTCCTCACAATCATCTGTGATAAGTATTACCGGTTCAGACGTTAACCTGGGTATGGGCAGTGACAACAGTACCAGCAGAACAAGTTTTGGGTTTGATTACAATGGCAAGTCTGTAAGCACAGATTTTATGTCGGCCGATTATGATATTTTAAAAACCCTGAACATTCCGTTAAAAGAAGGAAGGGATTTTTCCACGGCTTATGTTGCAGATTCTAACACTTCAGTGATTATAACAGAAAGCATGGCAAAACAACTGGGAGATAAAGATGTAACCGGGCTTTCCTTTTATGCAGACAGTAGCCGCCCCAAATGGACCGTTGTTGGTATTATACCTGATTTTCATCTTTACGATATGTACGAAAAGAATGAACCGCTTACTATCAGTCTGAACAGTACTTCTTTTGTCAATTACGCCTTGATAAGGGTAAATACACAAAACCCTACGGCTACCATGGATATTTTAAAAAATGCTTTTGCCCAGGTACAGCCCGGAGAAGAATTTAAAGGAAGTTATGTAACAGAAAATATAGACCGCTGGTATACCAATGAAAAAAGATTGTCGACCATGTTCTCCATCGCATCCATGGTGGCTATTGTACTTTCCTGTATGGGTTTATTTGGCATGGCATTTATCATTATCCGCCAGCGGGTAAAGGAAATTGGTATACGTAAAGTGCTGGGTGCTTCTGTAAGTGGTATAACTGCTTTAATTACAAAAGAATTTATCAAACCGGTATGCATTGCCTTATTAATAGCCATGCCTATCGCCTGGTGGGCCATGAATAAGTGGTTGCAGGATTTTTCATACCGGGTACATGTACAATGGTGGATATTTATTGCAGCGGGTGCAATTGCTATTGCAATCGCCATACTAACTGTAAGTTTCCATGCTGTTAAAGCAGCTATTGCCAACCCGGTAAAAAGTTTACGAACAGAATAAAAGGATACTATGATAAAAAATTATTTCAAGATCGCTTTTCGCAACCTGCTTAAGAATAAAGCATTTGCGGCCATCAATATTTTTGGACTGGCGGTGGGGTTTACCTGCTGCCTGCTCATCAGTGGTTTTTTATACAGTGAATTGAACTTTGATAAATTTCCGCAGGATGCAAAAGATATTTACCGGGTGGAATTAAATTTTGAGAATAAGGATTTTTATTCGGGTGTTGATATTGCCGTGGGCAAGGGTATCAAAAATGCCTATCCGGAAGTGTTGAGTTATGCAAGGATGGCAACCAGGAAAAATGTTTTTATAAAATATGAGAACAACCAGTTTAAGGAGCCCGGTATTGCTTATGTGGATTCTAATCTACTGCAACTGTTTTCCATACCATTGGTGCAAGGCGATGCTACAACAGCTTTAACAGAACCCAATAGCATTGTACTATCCGAGCAGGCTGCAAAAAAGTATTTTGGCAATGCTTATCCTATTGGAAAGTCTTTGTTGCTTAATAATAACACCGACAACCCTTATAAGGTTACAGGCGTTATTGGCATAATGCCGGGTGATCTTCATTTTAATTCTGATTTTTATATCAGTTTCCCTGATGATCCAAAACACCAGAGTTGGAGTAATGTTGGCACCTACACTTATATCAAACTCAGGCCCGGGACTGATCCTAAAAAGCTGGAAGCGAAATTCCCCAAACTGGTTGCCAAATACGTAGTTCCCGAAGTACAGCATGATATGGGCGTAAGCCTTGCAGAAGCACAGAAGTCGGTGAACACATTTATCTTTTATTTAAAACCCATCCAGAAAATACATCTCTATTCATCCAATAAAGATGAACTGGAAGTTAACGGAAGCATTAAGTATGTGTACATTTTTGCAGCACTCGCATTCTTCATCATCTTACTGGCAGCGGTTAATTTTACCAACCTGTCTACGGCGGCATCTATCAAACGTTCCAAAGAAGTAGGTATAAGAAAAGTAATGGGTTCAGGAAAAAAACAATTGGTATTGCAATTCCTGGCTGAATCTGTTTTACTTTCTTTCCTGGCCTATATAATCGCACTGGGACTTGTTTACCTGGCGCTTCCTTTTTTCAATAACCTGTCGGGCAAAGAACTTGTATTCACTGCTTTTATAAATTATAAAGTAACGCTTGTATCACTGGCATTTGTGATACTTGTTGGTGTACTGGCCGGTACTTATCCTGCATTTTTTCTTTCCTCCTTTAATATCATCAGTATACTTAAGGGCAAAAAAAATGCAGCACCCAGGGGCAACAATCATTTACGCAGCGGGCTGGTGGTTTTTCAGTTTGCAGTTTCTATTGCACTTATTATTTCTACCATTGTAGTGTACAGGCAATTGCATTTTATGCAAAATAAAACACTTGGGTTTGATAAAACACAGGCACTCATTATCAACGATAGTTATTTACTGGGCAATAACCAGGAGGCTTTTAAACAACAGTTATTGCAGGATAACAGGGTGGTAGACGCTACCATTACAAGAGATGTGCCAGTTGGATCGACGAACATGGATGGTACACAAGCTTATGCTAAATCGAATGCGGCTGGCGAAAACCGTTCAGAGATACATATCAACAAATATCATGTGGATTACGATTACCTGAAAACACTGGGTATGCAAATGGTTAGCGGCAGGTATTTCTCCCGTGAGTTTTCCGATTCTGCTTCAGTGGTTTTAAATGAAGCTGCGGTAAAAGAATTTGGTATAAATGGAGATCCGATTGGAAAAACTATTGTGACTTCCGGACAGCACGAGTTTAATATCATTGGCGTGGTAAAAGATTTTCATTACGCTTCTGTAAAAGAAAAAATTGCCCCGCTAACCATGATGCTTGGTAATAATAATGGCGGCATGATCGTAAAAATAAAAACGACAGGAGTGGAAGGTTTACTGGCCTCACTAAAAAATCAATGGAATAGTTTTAATCCCAATGGGCCATTCTCTTATAATTTTATCGACGACAGGTTTGAAGCAGAATATAAAAGCGAAGAACGTACCGGAAAAATATTTTCTGTGTTTGCCCTTATTTCTATCCTGATCGCTTCTTTTGGTTTATTTGGCTTATCGGCTTTTTCCATTGCACAAAGAACAAAAGAGATCGGTGTACGAAAAGTATTAGGTGCCAATATAAGCCAGGTAGTGATACTGCTATCAAAAGATTTTTTGTACATGGTGCTGGTGGCATTTGTAATAGCCGTGCCCCTTACCTGGTTTGCCATGAATAAATGGTTAGAGGAATTTGCATACCGGGTAAGTATTGGTTGGGCAGTGTTTGCAGTTGCCGGATGCATTGCGGTTTGTATTGCATTTGCAACCCTTAGTTTTCAGGCAATAAAAGCTGCAATAGCGAACCCGGTGAAGTCGCTCCGGACGGAATGACGGAATCCCGATATGGTTCGGGATAAAAGCCTGCCTGCCGGCGGGCAGGTTTAAGAACAGAATAAAGATAAAATTATGATGATACCTTATTTTAAAATAGCCTGTCGCAGTTTATATAAAAGAAAAATGTTTTCCCTGATAAATGTTGCGGGGCTGGCCATTGGTATTAGTGCGGCGCTGATTATTTTTTTACTGGTTCAGTTTGATTTTAGTTTTGATAAACAGCATAAAGATGCCGGGAGAATTTACAGAGTTGTGTCTGAAAGCGGCCCACGGAATGAAGTGTATAAAAATCCGGGTGTACCTGTGCCGATGTTTACGGCCATTGAAAATGAGGTAACCGGTATTGAAACAGCAGTACCAATTATTATGAAGAGTTATGATGTAAAAGTGACCAGTACATCGGACTCTGGAATCAGTACAATAAAATACCGTGATAATGCTAAACTCATTTATACAAACAACAACTACTTTAAACTCTTAAACTATGAATGGGAAGCCGGAAATTCCGGGCATGCACTTGATAATCCGCTGCAAACTGTACTCACGGAAGAAAGAGCAAATGTTTATTTTCCGCATAAAAAACCTGCAGATATTATTGGCAAACAATTGCTGTATGATGATTCGCTGTTAACGACTGTTACCGGGGTTGTGAAAGCGTTGAAAGAGAACACCGATTTTACATTTAAAGAATTTGTTTCTATATCAACCGTTTCTACTTCAGCATTAAAAAATAATTATAACTGGGATCAATGGAATGCTGTAAACTCCGACCTGCAGCTGTTTGTAAAACTATCTCCGGGTATTTCTTCTAAAAAGCTAACGGCCGATTTAACGGGTTTGCTGATAAAGCATAAAGATGAAGACCCTGCAACAAGTAATTCTAAATTGTTGTTGCAACCTTTGAGTGATATTCATTTTAATGCTGAATATGGAACCTTTGATCAGCGTGTTGCCAATAAACCTACGCTGTTTGCCCTGTTGATTGTTGCCTTGTTTTTATTATTACTGGGCTGTATAAATTTTATCAATCTATCTACAGCACAGGCAAGTGAAAGAGCAAAAGAAATAGGTATTCGTAAAACTATAGGAGCTTTTAAAGGGCAACTGGTAAAACAGTTTTTAATGGAAACGGTAATACTCACAATTGCTGCAGCCGTTATTTCAATTTTTTTGGCCCCGGTTATTCTAAACCTGTTCAGTGATTTTATTCCTCCGGAAATTAACAGTTCCTTCATTTTTACAGTACCTGTTTTTGTCTTTGTTTTATTGCTGGTAATAATCGTGTCGCTGTTATCCGGCTTATATCCATCTTTAATAATCACTAAGTATAAACCTGCGTCAGTTTTAAAAGGCCAGTTTACATCAGCTCAAAGCAGCAAGGGTAATAATAATTTCAGAAGGGTATTAACAGTATTTCAGTTTGGCATTGCACAGTTTTTTATTATCGCAACTTTAATTGTAGGGCAACAGGTATATTATTCTTTAAGTAAAGACCTTGGCTTTAAAAAAGATGCCATTGCTTATATAAGATTACCATGGAAGGATAAAAGCCAAACAAAAAAATCTGTGCTGCTGCAAAAAATAAAATCGCAGGAAGGGATTGAGCTGGCATGCCTGGCTAATTCGGCACCTTCTTCCCCAAATACCATGAGCAGTGATATAAGATATTTTAATGGCAAAAATGATATGGAAACTGATGTGGAACAAAAATACGGTGGCCCGGATTATTTTAAGCTGTATCAATTAAAATTGCTGGCAGGCAGAGCAACAATGCCGTCTGATACTATATCGGAATATGTGATTAACGAGACTTATTCAAAAATTCTTGGCTTTGCACAACCGGCAGACGCAATTGGCAAAATGCTGGATGGAGGGATGAGCGGATATAAAATTCCCATCGTTGGTGTGATGGCTGATTTTCATACCAAGTCAACGCATGTGGCTATAAAGCCATTGCTGGTTGCATCCGGTAGTAGATTTAATACAATTCATTTTGCCTTTTCTAAAACGGCTGAAGGTACCGTGGCATGGCAAAGAACACTGCAGAAAATAGAGGCAGACTGGAAAGAGATATACCCCGGAGAACCATTTGAATATACTTTTTTTGATGAGAGCATTGCTGCTTTTTATAAGACTGAAACAAACACGGTTAAATTATTAAAATGGTCATCTGCACTGGCAGTTTTTATCAGTTGCCTGGGCTTGCTTGGCCTTGTAATATTTATGGCTAACAAGCGTACCAAAGAAATAGGAGTAAGAAAGGTGTTGGGTGCAACAACAATACAAATAGTAAGTATGTTGTCGAAAGATTTTATTAAACTGGTGCTGATAGCGTTAGTCATTGCATCTCCATTAGCTTATTATTTTATGAGTAAATGGTTGCAGGATTTTGTGTACAGGATTAATATACCAATTTGGGTTTTTGCGGTTACAGGCATTGGAGCTGTTTTAATAGCATTTGCAACAATAAGTTACCAAAGTATCAATGCAGCAAGGGCTAACCCGGTTAAGTCCTTACGAACGGAGTGACGGAATCCCGATATGTTTCGGGATAAAGAGTTTACGAACCGAATAAAACTATTAACATGATAAGCAATTATTTAAAACTCGCATTCAGAAATCTTACCAAACGCAAAGGGTATTCATTGCTTAATATTTCGGGATTGGCAATCGGTATCGCCTGTTGTTTCCTGATTTTTCAATATGTCGCTTATGAGAGAAGTTATGATAGTTTCTCTGATAAATCGGATCAGATTGTCCGGTTACGGCTTGACTCTTATCAGCAGGGAAAACTTTCCTGGAAGTCTGCCACATCATACCCGGCTTTTGGGCCAACTATGAAAAAAGATTTTCCTGAAGTTGAAAATTATTGCAGGTTGATTGACGCAAATTTTCTTTTATCAAATGATGAAAAGAAAATCAAATTCAATGAAGAGAAAGGTTATTACGCCGATCCTTCGTTTCTTTCCATGTTTAAACTTCATCTCATAAAAGGAAACCCGGCAACAGCATTGCAGGATCCCGATAAATTGCTTTTATCTGAAAGTACCGCAAAAAAATATTTTGGTAATGAAGATCCAATGGGTAAAAGATTGGTTTATCGTGATCGGGATTTCACAAGAACATTGCAAGTAGCAGGTATTTTTGAGGAATACCCTTCTAATTCACATCTGATTATTAATCACCTTGTTTCTTATTCAACACTTGGGAGTATTAATCGCCAATCAGGTGATACTTCCAATGCTACCGAAACAGGCTGGGGTTGGTACGATTTCTATACATACCTGCAGTTAAAGCCTCATACTGATCTGAAAAAATTTGAATCTAAATTTCCGGCATTCTGTGATCGCTATATTAACAACAACGAATGGAATAAAACAAATCATGTTGTTAACGAGATTCATGCAATTCCATTAAAGGATATTCATCTATACTCAAATTATAACCAGGAAGCTGAAGTAAACGGCAATGGTCAATCTGTTTCCTTTTTATTTCTTATTGCTTTTTTAATTATTGGCATTGCATGGATCAATTATATCAACCTGGCCACGGCAAGATCGCTGGAACGTGCAAGGGAAGTGGGTGTTCGAAAAGTAGCCGGTGCTATCAGAAGCAATCTTATTATACAATTTATGGTGGAAAGTTTTCTCCTTAATCTGGTTGCTTTGATTTTTGCTGCTATAATTATTTTGGTTTTGACACCCTGGTTCAATCAACTCACTGGAAGAACTGGTAGTGCTGATCTTTTAGCTGCATCAAAATATTGGCTTTGGTTTGCATTAATATTTACGGGCGGAAGTGTTTTATCGGGGCTTTATCCTGCATTTGTGCTTTCAGGTTTCAAACCCGTGTCGGTATTGAAGGGCGTATTTAAAAATAGTGCAGGTGGTTATATTCTGCGGAAAGGGCTTATCATTACTCAATTTGCAACATCGGTTGTATTAATTGCAGGCACTATCATCGTGTTTCAGCAGGTGAATTATATGCGGAAACAAAGTCTGGGAGTAAATATTAACCAGACACTGGTTCTTGATGGGGCGGGTTCAGTTCCTGATTCACTTTATCAAAATATTTTTCAGCCCTTTAAGACTGAGCTATCTCAACTTCCCGGAGTGAAAACAGTTTCTTCTTCTACCAGCGTGATGGGGAAAGAAATTTACTGGACAAACGGAAGTAAAAAGCTGGATGCAGACACAAAAGGATCTGTTACTTTATATAACATAGGCGTTGACTATGATTTTGTTCCTTCATTTGATCTTCAGCTAAAGGCAGGGCGTAATTTTTCAAAAGATTTTCTTACTGATGCAAAGGGCGTGCTGCTGAACGAATCTGCTGCCAGATTACTTGGGTTTGAAAATTTTAATACTGCTGTGAATGAAAAATTTTTTTCCGCAGGGGATACCGTGACATTGCTCGGTGTTGTGAGCAACTATCATCACCAGGGATTGCAAAAAGCTATTGATCCCATGATTTTCCGCTTGCGGCCTAATGCCAGAAATGCCTATTCAATAAAGATGAAAACCGGCAATGTGCAGGCTACTATTGCATCTGTACAAAAAACATGGAGTAAATTTTTTCCTGCTGATCCTTTCAACTATTATTTTCTGGATGAGTTATTTGATCAACAATACAAAGCGGATCAGCGTTTTGGAAAGATATTTGGCGTATTTGCATTTCTGGCAATTATCATTGCCTGTTTTGGCCTGCTTGGTTTATCTGCTTATAATGTTTTGCAACGTAAAAAAGAAATAGGCATAAGAAAAGTCCTGGGAGCTTCAGTAAAAAATGTACTATATATTCTCTCGAAGGATTTTATCCTGCTTGTGCTGATTGCATTTATAATTGCTGTACCTGTTACCTGGTGGATTATGTATAACTGGTTGCAGGACTTTGCATATCGAATCAATATTCAATTGTGGGTATTTGGAGCTGCCGGCGTCCTTGCAGTTTTAATAGCGGTTATCACTATTAGTTTTCAGGCAATAAAGGCTGCTATTTCTAACCCGGTGAAATCATTGCGAACAGAGTGACGGAATCCCGAAATGGTTCGGGATAAAGAGTTTACGAACCGAATAAAAACATAACCATGATAAAAAATTATTTTAAAACCGCCTGGCGGAATTTGCTCAAGAGCAAAACTTTTTCTGCCATCAATATTTTTGGCCTGGCCATTGGTATTGCAGCATTTTTATTGATTGTAAATTACCTGCGTTTTGAGTACAGTTATGATGATATGCAGGTTAATAAAACCAGGATATACCGTGTGCCCATGAAGGTTGCAGAAAAGGATGGTAAGGTTCAGACCTTTGCATTTACTTATCCGGCTGTTGCTCCGGCCATGAAAAAAGATTTCCCTGAAGTGGAAGAAGCTGTTCGTTTCCGCATGCGTGGAGGAATTGTAAAATATGGCGACACGAAAGTTGTAGAAAATGGAAGTATATATTTTGTTGATCCTTCAGTTTTTAGAGTGTTCACTTTTTCTTTTTTAAAAGGCAATTCCCAAACTGCATTTACCGAATTGAATGATGTTGTAATAACTGAGTCAACGGCAAAAAAATATTTTGGCAGTGCAGATCCGATTGGGAAAGCACTTAATTATAATAACGAAGATTATATTGTAAAAGCTGTGCTGGAAGATATTCCTGCCAATGCCCACCTGCAGTTCAATATCCTGCTGAATTATAATAAATATATACAGCAAACACAGGGAAGAGCAGAGACAAGCTGGAGCTGGTCAGATTTTTATACTTATGTGTTATTAAAACAGGGAACTGATGTACATGCCTTGCAGGCCAAGATGCCTGCCTTTGCACAACGTTACATGGGTGATGATATGAAAGAAAGAGGATATCAGCAGACATTCGACCTGCAACCGATAAAAGATATACACCTGCGTTCTGATTATGATTATGAACTTGCAGGAAATGGCAACCTTGGGTATCTTAAGTATCTCGGCATTGCAGCGCTGTTTATTTTATTCATTGCATGGATAAATTATATAAATCTTTCAACAGCCCGTTCACTCGACCGCTCAAAAGAAGTAGGTGTAAGAAAAGTTATTGGAGCAGGCAGATCACAACTCATCCGCCAGTTTCTTACAGAATCATTACTGATAAATATTATCGGCATTTTACTCGGCATCCTTATTTTTCTCTTAAGTCTGAAATGGTTTGCAGGATTGATAGAAAAAGATATTACTTATTTAAAAGTTACTGATTGGAAATTCTGGCTGTTTGCAGTGGCCATATTCCTGGGGGGTACATTCGCTGCAGCATTTTACCCCGCATTTGTTTTGTCATCTTTTCAACCCATACATACTTTAAAATCAGCAAGCGGAATAAGCAAGGGAAAAAACCTGTTGCGAAAATCATTGGTGGTACTGCAGTTTACCGCCGCAATTGTATTAATAGCAGGAGCCATTGGTTTCTATCGTCAGTTGCGGTTTATGCAGAAACAGGATCTTGGTGTAAATATTCAACAGACATTGGTACTTACTCAAACTGCCGACTTAGATAGCTCCAGCATTCCATCCTTTGTTGCATTTGTAAATGATATAGAAGCAAACCCTGCTATCAGTTCCGTTACTGCATCTACTTCCGTTCCAGGAGGAGAAGTTGGAGGTTCATCAGATTTTAATGTAAAAGGTTCTACATTAGGAAAACGCTGCCGGATATTTGGTATTGATAAAAAATTTATTCCGGCTTACGGATTAAAAATAGTTGCAGGCAGAAGTTTTTCCAATGATAAACCCAATACCGACACGGCAGAAATTTTAAATGTTATACTGAATGAAACCGGTGCAAAGGTATTAGGATTTAATGATCCTGCTAAAATCGTCGGGCAGGAGATTGAAAGCTCAGACCAGCATTGTAAAGTAATTGGCATCGTAAAAGATTATCATCAGGAATCACTTCAAAACAATTATGACCCGATTGTGTTTTACCCAGAGGAAGAAAAGAATTTTGAATTCTTCTCTCTTAAAATGAATACAAATAACCTGCCGGCCTTACTGGATTTTGTAAAACAGAAATGGGCTGCATATTTTCCACAAAGCCCGTATCAATTCTCATTTCTTGATGAGCAGTTTAACAACCAGTATAAAGCTGATAAATTATTTTCAACAGTGCTTTGGTTGTTTACGGTGATTGCCATTATTGTAGCCTGCCTTGGCTTATTCGGGCTTTCGTTATATACTGTTTCAAAGCGTATGAAAGAAATTAGTATCCGAAAAGTACTGGGGGCAACGGTTACACAGATAGCCGGCATGATTGCAAAGGATTATGTGAAATTGGTTTTAATAGCTGGTGTAATTGCCCTGCCTCTTGGATATTTATTATTAAATAACTGGCTGCAGAAATATGCGTTCCGCATTTCAATTGATATATGGTTTTTCCTGTTGCCGGTTTTGATGATTGTGTTAATCGCATTAATCACGGTAATTTACCAATCGGTAAGAGCAGCTATTGCTAACCCTGCAAAAAGTTTAAGAACAGAATAAAAAATAAATTATGATTGAACTAAAAGGAATTTACAAATGGGTGAACACTGGTAATAACCGTACTTTTTTATTAAAGGATATTAATTTATCCATAAAGGAAGGAGAGTTCATCTCCATCATGGGGCCATCGGGATCCGGTAAATCAACATTGCTTAATGTTATCGGTATGCTGGATGAATTCAATGAAGGAGCATATAATTTCCTGCATGAATCTGTGCATAAACTGAAAGAAAAACAACGTGCTGCTTTGTACAAACAGTATATCGGCTTTGTGTTCCAGGCTTATCACCTGATCGATGAGTTGACCGTGTATGAAAATATTGAAACACCGCTGATATACCAGGATATAAAATCTTCAGAAAGAAAAGCCATGGTGGCCGATATCCTGGACCGGTTCAATATTGTTGGTAAAAAAGATCTTTTTCCAACTCAGCTTTCGGGCGGACAACAACAGTTGGTGGGTATTGCAAGGGCATTGATCTCCAGTCCGAAATTATTACTGGCTGATGAACCTACCGGAAACCTAAACTCAAAACAAGGTGAAGAAATAATGAACCTATTCAGCGAATTAAATAAAGACGGCGTTACCATCATCCAGGTAACACATTCCGAAAAAAATGCCGCTTATGGCTCAAGAATAATTAACCTGCTGGATGGCCGGATGGAGAACTAATAAAAAATAAATGATGAAAAGTTTGAAAATTTTATGGATGCTGGGTCTGTCTTTAGTGTTTGCTGCAAACCTGCAGGCACAAAACAATACTGCAAAACTAACCCTGCAAAGCTGCCTTGATTTGGCGATGGCAAATAATATTCCTGTAAAGCAATCCGATCTGCAGACGCAGGTTAGCAGCACAAATTTAAGCCAGGCAAAATATAACCGCTTGCCCAATGTTGCTGCTGCACTGAGTTACGGCATTAACAGTGGCCGCAGTATTGATCCTTATACCAATAGTTACAGCAATCAGCGATTATCATCATCCAATGCAGGCCTCACTGCATCTGTTCCGGTATTCAAAGGTTTTCAAACTAACAATGCCATACAGCAGGCATCATTTACATACCAGGCAACCAAGATGGAACTGCAACAGGAAAAAGATAATTTAACATTGAATGTGATCTTGTCTTTTTTGCAGTTGATGAATGATGAAGATGTTTTACAATTAACCAAACAGCAGATGGGGGTTACTCAAAAACAGGTAGAACGTTTGGATGTATTGAATAAAGAGGGAGCCATTGCACCTGCGATATTGTATGATATGAAAGGACAATTTGCATCGGATAAACTGGGTATCATTAATGCTGAGAAGTCACTCGAAATGTCGAAGCTAAGTTTGTCGCAGTACATGAACATACCCTATAAAAAAGAGATGCAGATCGACAGGGAAGGATTTGACCTGACGATTACTTTATATGCAGGAACGGCTGACGATATTTACAGCAAAGCCATACAGGACTTGGCGATGGTAAAAGCCGCCGACCTCAGAACCAAGGCTGCATCAAAAGGAAAGCAGGTTGCTGCTGCAGGGTTTTATCCAACACTTTCCTTGTTTGGCCAGCTCGGAACCAATTATTCAAGTGCTGCAAGAACCCTCATGTCAACCGGAAGTACGGATGTTACAACATCTGATTATGTTGTTGTAGGTGGAAATAATCTTCCGGTCGTAACCAAACAAACCAATTACAGCAGCCAGAAAATTAATTTTACCAATCAGTATAATAGTAACCTGGGCACTTACTTCGGACTTAATCTCAGTATCCCGATCTTTTCTTCTTTTCAAACAAAGACCAATGTAAGACTTGCAAGACTGGAAGAAAAACGTACGGGCTATATTGCTGAAAATACCAGGATACAGTTGCGACAGGCAATAGAGCAGTCACATTTGAATATGACTTCGGCTTACGATAAATACCAGGCCGTAAACGAACAGGTAACTGCTTACCAGGAATCATTTCGTGCCGCAGAGATCAGGTTTAACCTGGGTGCATTAAACAGTGTGGAATATCTTATTGTAAAAAATAATCTCGACAGGGCAACAATCAATCTCACGATCGCGAAGTACGAATATTTATTAAGAACCAAAGTGCTTGATTTTTACCAGGGTAAATTGAAATGATATTCCTGCTCATTAATTTTAAAAACCCTTCGGATAAGATCGAGGGGTTTTGTTTTTAAAAGATATGGTTTATAAAGAACAAAATTTCAGGAATGTCTCATTTTGAAAAGTTGTCAGGTTGAGCTTGTCGAAACCGGTACTTTATTAAACTAACCCGTCTTCGACAACACTTCGATAAGTTCAATACAGACTGACAGTAAAATTATTTGCTAAGATTTCAAACTGATACTGTACCGAATTTTCTTTTATTGCGCTTCATTCTTTTAAAATCACTAATTTTAAGTCAACGCTTGTTTTAAACAATGCTTCAATTAATTAAATATGAAATACGATCCGATACAGAATTTTATTAACGGAAAATTTATTAGTCCGCAAACCGGCAAAACCATGGAAGTTATTTCCCCGGTTGATGGCGTATTATTATCTACAGTGCCCATGTCATCTTCAAAAAACCTGGATGATGCAGTTAAGGCTGCAACTGCCGCTTTCCCTGCCTGGAGCCGCACGCCTATAAAAGAAAGAGTGCAGGTTTTCTTTAGATACAAGACCTTGCTTGAAAAACATTTAAAAGAACTGGCAGAATTATGCAGCGAAGAGAACGGAAAAACTTACGGTGAGTCAGTTGCGGAAATCGAAAAATGCATTGAGCTTACAGAATTTGCTACTTCACTTCCGCAATTAGTTACCGGGGAGGTATTGGAAGTAAGTAAAGGCGTGGAGTGTAGAACAGAACATGTTGCATTAGGTGTGGTTGCTTCTATTGTACCTTTCAATTTTCCAAGCATGGTGCCCAACTGGACATTACCCAATGCCATTGCACTCGGTAATTGTATGATCATGAAGCCTTCGGAGAAAGTGCCGTTGAGTTGCGGAAGATTAGCAGAACTATTAAAAGAAGCCGGATTACCCGATGGTGTTTTTAATATTGTACACGGCGATGTTGAAATTGTAGAAGCCATTTGTGATCATCCAAAAATTGAAGCAGTTTCTTTTGTTGGTTCAACGAAGGTTGCAAAAATTGTTTATCAAAGAGCAACATCAAATTATAAAAGATGCCTGGCATTGGGTGGTGCAAAAAATCACTTACTGGTCTTGCCCGATGCCATACCGGGCATGACGGCACAGAATGTGGCTGCCAGCATGAGCGGCTGTGCAGGACAACGTTGTATGGCTGCCAGCGCCATGATAGGTGTTGGTAATGTAGATGCTATTGTTGACAAAATCTGTGAAGAAGCAAGAAAAATAATTCCAGGAGAAAACCTGGGTGCGGTAATTAATAAAGCATCGCAGGAAAGAATTGAAAAATTTATCGGGGAAGCAGAAAGAGATGGCGCAAAGATTTTAGTAGACGGCCGTAATACAAAAGTGAAAGGGAAAGAGAAAGGCAGTTATGTTGGCCCAACCGTGATCGATTTTGTTACACCGC
Source organism: Chitinophagales bacterium (assembly GCA_038226715.1). GTDB lineage: Bacteria > Bacteroidota > Bacteroidia > Chitinophagales > Chitinophagaceae > Ferruginibacter. Next base: position 114,507 of record JBBRQF010000003.1, on the reverse strand, counting down.
AAATGAGCGTTGCTACAGAAGAGATCTTTGGCCCGGTAATTTCCATCATGCGTACCAATACGGTTGATGAAGCATTGGCTATTGAAAATGCAAATCCGTATGGTAATGCTGCCTCGGTATTTACGCAAAATGGTGCCATGGCCCGTTACATTATTGACCATGCAAGTGCTGGCATGATTGGTGTGAATGTGGGAGTGCCTGTGCCACGTGAACCATTTAGTTTTGGTGGATGGAATGAAAGTAAGTTTGGTGTAGGTGATATTACGGGAAAGAGTTCAATCGAATTCTGGACCAAGTTGAAGAAGAGCACAACGAAGTGGAATGCGGAAGCTGGGGTGAACTGGATGAGTTAAAAAATTGCACTCGCGGTCACAAATTGTGACCGCACTACCAAAGGTATTATTTATGGCAAAAAGAGCGGGCAGAAAGTATGTTTTAACGGACGAAGTTATCATCAACAAAATATATCTGATTAGGGAGCAAAAAGTTATGTTGGATAAAGACCTTGCTGAAATGTATGGTATTGATACAAAAGTTTTAAAACAGGCAGTAAAAAGAAATGCCGAAAGATTTCCCAAGGATTTTATGTTTACCCTTACTCAGAAAGAGTTTCAGAACTTGAGGTCACAATTTGTGACCTCAAGTTGGGGTGGTAGCAGAAAACTGATTTGGGATAAGAGAAAGATAAAATTCAGTAATGTTGACAAATGGTATATGGTACAAGAGTGCGATGCAACGATGATGCTATAAAAAAACAAAGCTTGTAACAAAAAAAATAAAATTATGAGTACAAAAACAATTTCCGAAGCAACAGAGATCATTCAAAATAATCTCGACTATACTTTATTCTCCTGGAGCAAACAAAAAGGTATTGCACCCATTGCTGTTAAACATGCCAAAGGTGTTTATTTATATGATTATGATGATAATAAGATCATTGATTTTTCATCGGGATTGATGAATGTAAACATCGGTCATGGCGATCAAAGAATTACTGAAGCAGTTGTTAAACAAATGCAGGAAGTAAGTTATGTTACGCCAAGTTGTGTTACCAAAGTGCGTGGCGAGTTAGGGAAGAAACTGGCAGAAATTTGCCCCGGTGATCTCAACAAAGCATTCTTTACTTTATGTGGTGCAACGTCTATTGACAATGCCATTAAACTTGCAAGATTGTATACGGGCCGGCATAAAATATTAAGCCGCTATCAATCTTATCATGGAGCATCTATCGGCACAATCTCTGCAAGTGGTGACCCACGCAGGATTGCAGTGGATGCACAGCAGGCGCCAAACTTTTTTCATTTCGACCTTCCTTATTTATACCGCTGGGAATACGGCGAAGAAAATTTATTGAAAGAATCCGTTGCACAATTAGAACGGATGATCGCTTATGAAGCTCCGGGTAATATTGCTGCGATTTTATTTGAGGGCGAATCAGGTTCATCAGGCTGTTTGCAATATCCCAAAGGTTATTTAAAAGCAGTGAGAGAAATTTGTAACCAGCACGGTATCTTATTAATTATGGATGAAGTAATGAGTGGCTTTGGTCGCACAGGTAAATGGTTCGGTTTTCAAAACCATGATATTATTCCGGATATGATCTGCATGGCCAAGGGATTAACCTGTGGGTATTTGCCTTTTGGTTGTTTAATGGTTACTGATAAGATCGCTGCAAAGTTTGATGATAATGTAATGGCATTGGGTTTAACCTATTCCGCACACCCTGTTAGTTGCGCCGCAGCGTTGGCAACATTAAAAATTTATGAAGATGATGGCCTGATTGAAAATGCCGTTGCGATGGGTAAGTATGTAGAAGAGCAGGTGGAGTTGTTGAAACAAAAGCATCCTTCCATCGGTGATTTTAGAAATACAGGTTTGTTGGGCTGTATTGAACTGGTGAAAAACAGGACAACTAGAGAGCCGATGGCGCCATTTAATGCAAAGCCCGATGAAATGGTTGTAATGAATAAGGTAGCGGCTAAATTAAAAGAGCTTGGGCTATACACTTTCGTCAGGTGGAATTATATTTTTGTTGCACCGCCATTGTGCGTTACAAAAGAACAGATTGATGAGGGATTGGCAATAATCAGTGAGGCGATTAAAATTGCAGACGAGAGCCTCCCCAACCCCTCCAAAGGAGGGGCTTAAGAAAGACTTCTAAATTTTGATTTTAAAGATGAATAGCAGAAGCCCCGAAAAATCAGAGTCTAAGAACCCTCCTTTGGAGGGCAGGGAGGCATCTCTCTACAACGAAGACCTTGCGCCCATTCCGCAAAACAAGCGTACCTGGGGAACCTGGAACTATGCGGCTTTATGGATAAGCATGAGCCTGTGTATTCCCACATACATGCTGGCAAGTTCACTGATTGAAGGAGGGATGAATTGGTGGCAATCTATTCTTACTATTTTTATTGGCAATACAGTTGTTTTAATTCCGATGATATTGAACGGGCATGCAGGTGCAAAATACGGTATACCTTTTCCTGTTTTTGCAAGAGCAAGTTTTGGAACGAAGGGGGCAAATATTCCGGCCATGCTCAGGGCCATTGTTGCCTGTGGTTGGTTTGGTATTCAAACCTGGATCGGAGGCTTTGCCATTTACCAGATGATGAAATTATGGATTCCGTCTTTAGCAACTTTGCCACAGATCTTTCCGGATTCCTTTGGTTTGCAGACCGGCCCCGCTATTTGCTTTTTTCTTTTCTGGCTGCTGAATATGTTCGTGGTTTACCTCGGTGTTGAAAGCATCAAAAAATTATTGGTCTTTAAAGCGTTCTTTTTACCACTCGCCGCATTGGCTTTATTATTTTGGGCAATCAATGCTGCCCATGGTTTGGGACCAATATTATCGCAGCCATCAAAATTATCCGGCCCCACATTCTGGGCATATTTTTTTCCGGCATTAACAGGTATGGTTGGCTTTTGGGCAACACTCTCTTTAAACATTCCTGATTTTACACGCTATGCAAAAAGTCAGAAAGCACAGATTAATGGACAAATAATCGGCTTACCTCCATCCATGACTTTGTTTGCATTTATTGGCGTTGTAGTTACGTCAGCCACATTTATTATTTACGGCGAAAGTATATGGGATCCTGTCGTACTGGCTGGTAAATTCGAAAATAAATTATTGGTAAGTATTGCTATGATTGCCGTTGCCATTTCAACCTTAGCAACTAATATTGCGGCTAATATTGTAAGTCCTGCAAATGATTTTTCAAATTTATCTCCCAAAAAAATAAATTTCAGAACCGGCGGATATATTACTGGTGTTATCGGTATTCTGATCTTTCCCTGGAAATTAATTGCAGATCCTCAAGGCTATATTTTTACCTGGCTTATTGCCTACTCCAGTTTACTTGGACCGGTAGGGGGTATCATGATCGCAGATTATTATTTTATAAGAAAGCAACAATTGATCGTCGATGAATTATATCAACATAAAGGACGATATGGGTTTGGAAATGGGTTCAATTCAGCAGCTATCATTGCTTTATTGGTTGGCATCCTTCCAAATATTCCCGGTTTTTTATTGCAGATAAAATTGGTTTCTACAACAATGTTCCCGGTTTGGATCTCGGACTTATATCATTATGCATGGTTTGTTGGGTTTTTCGTAAGCGCTTTAGTATATTTATTGTTGATGAAGAAAACTATTCCGTATGCAATTGCAATTGATTCAGAACCGAATTTATGAAGTTAGAGACGAAAAAGTAATGCTGGATTTTGACCTTGCCCAATTATACGAAGTTGAGACAAGGGCATTTAATCAGGCTATTAAAAGAAATGTGGAAAGCTTTCCGAAGGACTTTATGTTCAGGCTTACTGCAAAAGAATGGAAAAGTATGATGTCACAAATTGTGATATCATCTGAAACAGAAGAACTAAGGGTAAAAAGCAATATGATATCACAATCTGTGATATCATCTCAAAAAAGGAGGAAGTTAAGCTCACCACCTTATGCTTTTACTGAACACGGAGTAACCATGCTGGCAAGTGTTTTAAAAAGCCCCAAGGCAAGAAAAATGAACATTGCCATTGTGAGGGCCTTCATTGCACTAAAGAAATTTGTTGATAGAAATAATAATGTATTAGAATTGGTTCAGGAGTTAAAAGAAAAAATTGGCGAACATGACATTCAATTAAAAAGTATTTATGATGCCATAGAAAACCTGTTAGATGAAAAGGCTGAAGAGAAAATGAAAAAGATAAGTTGGGAGGAAAGAGAAAGAATCGGATTCAAGAAATAAAATTTAGCGATGTCTATATTAATTAAGAATGCAAATATTATTGGTGCTGCCGAAAATTTTACCGGCGATATTTTTATCCAGGGAGAAACTATTGCCGCTATCGGAAAAAATCTCGACATCAACGCTGATAAAATAATTGATGCCACAGGTTTACTTGCTTTTCCCGGCTGTATTGATCCGCATGTGCATTTGGAAATGCCTTTTATGGGTACATTCAGCAGCGATAACTACGAAACAGGAACTCGGGCGGCTTTGCATGGCGGCACTACAACAGTGATTGATTTTATCTTGCAAAAACAAGGAAACTCCTTGTATGATGCATATAATGAGTGGAGCGGCAGGGCAAATGGAAATGCGGTTGGCGATTACAGTTTTCACATGGCGGTAACAGATTTTAATGAAAATACTTGTAAAGAGATTGTTGGTTTAATAGAAAAAGAAGGTATCACATCTTTTAAAATATTCATGGCTTACAAAGGCGCATTGATGATCGATGATAAGCAGATGGTTGGTTTGATGAATGAAGTAAAGTTACGTGGCGGTATGGTAACTGTGCATGCAACTAACGGCGACATGATCGATTTTTTAATTACCAAAAATAAAGCCGAAGGAAACCTTGCACCCATCTATCATTATTTATCTCAACCGGAGATCACCGAAGCAGAAGCGTCAGAACGGTTTGCATCCATTGCAGGTTACACTGGTTGCCCTGGGTACATTGTACATTTGACTTGTGAAGGTGCTTTGAATGCAGTACGTAATAATAATAGTCACAATCAAAAGGTATTTGCCGAAACCTGTATTCAATATTTATTACTCGATGCTTCTTTGTATGAACAGAATTTTGAAGGAGCCAAATGGGTGATGAGTCCGCCATTGCGGGAGAAGAAAGACCAGGAAGCTTTGTGGGCCGGCATTAACCAGGGATTGATACAGGTTGTGGCAACAGATCATTGTCCGTTTACCTGGGAGAAAAAATTATTGGGTAAGGATGATTTTTCAAAAATACCAAATGGTCATCCGGCAATTGAACATCGTGTTGAATTGCTTTATAGTGAAGGAGTTCGTAAGGGAAGAATAACAGCCAATAAATTCGTAGAAATTTTATCAACAAACCCTGCAAAAATTTTCGGCATGTTTCCACAGAAAGGTTGCATAGCACCAGGTTCCGATGCCGATATTATTTTGTTCGATCCAAATGAAGAACATACCATCAGTGCTTCCACACATCATATGAACACAGATTACTCAGCTTACGAAGGCTGGAAGTTAACTGGTAAAACTGAAACTGTTTTATTAAGAGGACAGGTTGTTATTGACAATGGAAAATGTTTGGTTGAAAAAGGTAATGGGAAATATATAAAGCGTAATAAAGTGTCTCAAATAATTTAGTTTTATCGCAGAGAAAAAGAGAAGCAGCGTTTTCGCTGAGATTCTCTGCGATTTCTCTTTAACTCATTTTCTCTGCGTTTAAAAAATAAAATTTTAAAAATAAACATGTATGCCAAGAATTATTAAGTCTGGATTGATACAAATGTCTTTGCCAAAAACGGAAGGCGAAGGAACCATACCGGAAATTGTAAATGCCATGGTACAGAAACATATTCCATTAATTGAAGAAGCAGGAAAACAAGGCGTTCAAATTCTTTGTCTGCAGGAAATTTTCAATACACCTTATTTTTGCCCTGGGCAGGATAAAGCCTGGTATGAAAGTGCAGAATCAGTTCCCGGTCCTACAACAGACCTGATGGCAACTTATGCTAAGAAGTATAACATGGTCATCATTGTTCCAATTTATGAAAAAGAACAGGCCGGTGTTTTATATAACACAGCAGCTGTGATAGATGCTGACGGAACTTATCTGGGCAAGTATAGAAAAAATCATATTCCACATACCAGTGGTTTTTGGGAAAAGTTTTTCTTCAAGCCGGGAAACCTTGGCTATCCTGTATTTCAGACAAAGTACGCAAAAGTGGGCGTGTACATTTGCTATGATCGTCATTTTCCGGATGGCGCAAGATGTTTGGGATTGAATGGAGCTGAGATCGTTTATAATCCTTCTGCAACTGTTGCTGGTTTATCACAATATTTATGGAAACTGGAACAACCGGCACATGCAGCAGCCAATGGATATTTTATGGGTTGTATAAACCGTGTCGGTGAAGAAAAACCCTGGAACCTCGGCAAGTTTTATGGCAGCAGTTATTTTGTTGATCCACGTGGACAAATTTTTGCACAGGCCAGCGAAGACAAAGACGAATTGCTGGTTGCAGAATTTGACTTGGATATGATTGAGGAAGTAAGAAGTGTGTGGCAATTTTTTAGAGATAGAAGGCCGGAGACTTATGGTAAACTTACAGAACTTTAGAGCCCTCTCTTGAACTTCGTTCGTTCCATTATCATGGAACCCCGACGGGGGAGGAAATGGAGAAGATTGATTTGGAGATTGTGTTTTATTTTTTTGATACCAGCGGTGGTTTTTCATAGCGTCATCGTTGCGTCGCAATCCTTTTATATTCATACCATTATTGAACTTTTAACTATGCGAAGATTAGTGGTGTTAATTTATAAAAATAAAAGGCTTTTTAAAATCTAAAAGAACCCCCTTCGGGTTCCCTCTCTTTTGGAGAGGGGTTGGGGTGAGGTCAAAACATGGCAATAGAAAATAACAAACTATCAGAACAAGAATACGCCGAAAATTTCAGCGACATTCATCCGCCTTTTGAAACAAAGGATGCAGCATTGGTAGAAGCCAATCGTTGTTTGTTTTGTTATGATGCACCTTGCATGAAAAGTTGCCCTACAGGAATAGATGTTCCTAAATTCATCAAACAAATCGCCACAGAAAATATAAAAGGATCTGCACATACCATTTTTGTAAGCAATATTATGGGTGCAGGTTGTAGTAAGGTTTGCCCGGTTGAAAAATTATGTGAGGGTGCCTGTGTGTATAATTTCATGGAGGAAGAAGCAATTACTATCGCTAAACTGCAACGCTACTCAACAGGAATTGCCATGGATAAAAACTGGCAGCTTTTTGAACGCAAAGAATCAACGGGGAAAAAAGTTGCCATTGTTGGTGCTGGCCCGGCAGGTTTAAGCTGCGCCCATGTTTTATCGCGTGAAGGAATTGACATAACCATTTTTGAAAAAGAAAGAAAAGGTGGAGGTTTGATGACCTATGGCATTGCAGCTTACAAAGTAACACCACAATTCTGCGAAGATGAAGTGAATTATATTTTAGGTATTGGTGGTATTGAAATAAAGTATGAACAGGAACTGGGCAAAAGTATTTCGTTGCCTGATCTGCAAAGAGATTTTGATGCAGTTTATTTAGGAATGGGAGTTGGTTTGGCAAGACAATTAGAAATTCCGGGAGAAGAATTGGAAGGAGTAGAAGACGCCATCAAATTTATTTATGACATAAGAGACAAAGGATTTGATAAAGTAGCAGTTGGAGAAAAAGTTGCCGTGATCGGAATGGGCATGACAGCCATTGATGCAGCCACGCAGGCAAAGCGGCTTGGCGCAAAAGAAGTTACCATGTTGTATCGCCGTACACAAGAAGAAATGCCCTGTACACAGCATGAACTTGATATTGCCATGCTGGACGGATGTAAAATTATATGGCTTGCATCTCCCAAAGAAATAAAAGGAGTTGATGGTAAGGCAAATGAACTTGTGTGCAGCATTATGGAACTGGGCTTGCCTGATGCAAGTGGAAGAAGAAGCCCGGTTGATACAGACGAAACATTTTCTTTAGACGTGGATATGGTGATCAAGGCAGCAGGGCAAATGCCTTTTGAAAGTTTGGTAGAAGAAAACAAAATTCAGAATTCAAAAGGAAAAATAAATATTAAAGATTCAGCAACAAATATTCCAGGCATTTTTGCAGGCGGTGATTGCGTTAATGGTGGTAAAGAAGTGGTGGATGCCGTGCAGGCAGGAAAAGATGGAGCAGCAGCAATTTTAAAATACCTGGCCCCATCTATCCTCCCCCAAAGGGAGGGAAATGTTTGAGAACTGAGCATAGTACAATAAGTTTTAGTCAACTAAAATTGAATTCATAAAATAAGTGTTTATAAAGTATAACATAATCTTCTAACCAATCTTCGCTATTTCCTCCCCCTTCGGGGGAGATAGAGGGGGCCGAATTTATTATGGCAGATATTTCATCAAATTTTCTCGGCATAAAATCTCCCAATCCATTTTGGTTAGCGAGCGCACCGCCTACCGATAAAAAAATAAATGTGCTTCGTGCTTTTGAAGCAGGCTGGGGCGGTGTAGTTTGGAAAACGCTGGGTAGCCAGGTAAAAAATGTTTCCTCACGTTATTCTGCATTGAATTTTGGTTCAAAAAAAATGATGGGTTTTAATAATATTGAACTCATTAGTGATCGCCCTTTGGATCTGAATTTAAAAGAAATAGCTGAATGCCTGAAACTTTTTCCCGATAGGGCAATGATCGTTTCGCTGATGGCAGATAATGATAAAAATAGCTGGCACGAACTGATTAAAAAAGTAGAAGATTCAGGAGCACATGGGTTGGAATTGAACTTTGGTTGTCCGCACGGCATGACGGAAAGAGGCATGGGCGCTGCAGTTGGACAGGATCCGGAAATTGCCAGGATGGTGGTAGAATGGGTAATGGAAGCGGCTCATATTCCGGTAATTACAAAACTTACACCCAATGTGCATTCGCCGGTACCAACAGGTAGAGCATGCGTTGAAGCCGGTACAAATGCATTGTCGTTAATCAATACTATTCAATCTGTAACCGGCATCGATCTGGATACCCTGGTTCCAAATCCTTATGTTGCAGGTAAATCTGTTTTTGGTGGCTACTGTGGCCCGGCGGTAAAACCCATCGCCTTAAAAATGTTAACTACTATTGCCCAGGATGCAACAACATCAAAAGTTCCGGTATCGGGCATTGGCGGTGTAAGCACCTGGAAAGATGCAGTGGAATTTATGTTACTGGGCGCCAGTAATGTGCAGGTTTGTACAGCAGCAATGAATCATGGTTTCCGTATTGTGGAAGATATGTGCGAAGGCATGAATAACTGGATGGATGATAAAGGATTTAAAACACTGGATGATTTTATTGGTAAGTCGGTTGAGAAGATCACCCATTGGGAAGACCTCGATATCAACTATCATCATATTGCTAAAATAAACCAGGATAAATGTATTCACTGCGGGCTTTGTTATATCGCCTGCGAAGATGCATCACATCAATCCATCAATTTAGAATACGGCAAACCTTATAATAATTATACCATTAAAGAAGATGAATGTGTTGGGTGCAATCTTTGTCAACTCGTTTGTCCTGTTAATGATTGTATAACGATGGAAGAGCACCGTGTTGCACCTGAATATTTGAACTGGATCGAATTTCAGAAAAAAGGATTGCCGCTGAATGATCATTAGTATCCAGACTCACATCATTGTAATTTATTGATTTGTAGCTTAATAATTTCTTTTCTGTTCTATCGGAGATTTTCTGAAAATTATATTTATTTTCTACGAAATTGCGCACTAATTAACTAAAGCAAATTATGAGAATACTATTACTTATTTTATTTTCTGCAATAGGTTTTAACACAGCGATCCATGCACAGGGTTGTGTTGCTATTAAGGGTATGGCAGGTGTTTGCAGTCTCCCGGGCCAAGCAAAAGGATGGGAACTAAATGTTAATAATCGCTATTTCAAATCTTATAAGCATTTTATAGGTACAGAAGAGCAGAAGGAAAGGGTTGAGAACAAAACTAATGTGATCAACCATGCCTATGAGCTGGATATTACAGTTACCAGGAAGTTTAATTCCAGGCTATCCATTGCTGCAACTTTACCCATCATGGCTTTTAGCCGCTCATCTTTATATGAACATTATCAAACGGAAAGATACAAGACAGGGTCTTTTGGCATTGGTGATATACGTATCAGTGTTTACAGGTGGATGCTTGATCCGGTAAAATATCATAAAGGGAATATACAGTTAGGGCTTGGTATTAAATTGCCAACCGGTAATTACAATTACCAGGATTATTTTTATAAAAAGGCAGACTCCAGCGTTCTGGCCCCTGTTGATCAGTCAATACAACCGGGAGATGGCGGAACGGGAATTAGTTTTGAAATGAATACCTTCTACAATTTCAATCGTAAAACAGGCGTGTATGGCAGTTTCTTTTACCTGAGTAATCCAAGGGAAGTTAATGGTACTTCTACTACACGGGGTGCAATTGCATCAGCAACTACAAAGAAATATAATACTGATGTGATGAGCGTGCCCGACCTATTTATGGCACGGGCTGGTATCAGCTATACCTTTAAGAAATTTACCTTTTCGGGTGGTATCCGTATTGAAGGATTACCTTCCAGTGACCTGATTGGTGGCGACAGAGGTTTTAGAAGACCGGGATATATCATTTCCGGGGAACCTTCAGTAACCTATGTGACAAAAAAAATAAGTTTCAACCTGGCAGTGCCCTTTGCTTTAAAAAGGGACCGTAAACAGAGTGAGTCAGATAAGCGCCGTACAATAGATACCGGCATTCATCAGCAGGGCGACGCAGCATTCGCTGATTACCTCATTAGTGCAGGGGTAACATTTAAACTATAAACATGTGCATAAATATGTGCTGAACAGGTGCAAAACACTGGCTCCAAAAATTTGGAATGGGGCCAATGTATAACCTATCTTTATTGTCCAATTGAGCGGCAGAAGTTTTATAAAGATGGAAGTTCTTCAAAAGATGGAAGTCGAAAAAAATTGAAAACCAATCAGGCGGAAAGCATCGGGTTAGTAAGGTTACAGCGTAAGCAATTACAAAGTAAAATTAAAACTTGATGCTTTTTTATTTTAAGGCTATTCTTTATCGTAATAGATAAAAAAGTAAACCCGGATAGATATCTATCCGGGTTGCTTTTAAAAAATTTAAAACATACAAATACTAAGCATTTACTGCCTTATGCAGATCCCTGTAATTTTTAATGATATCATGCGATGCTTTTAATTTAGACTGTTGTTCAGCAATTAACTGCCTGGTATTAGCATCCATTTCTGCATCAGAAGCAATTGCTTCCTTATAAGCCTTCTGTGCAGCATCTTCACCAAATTCGCATAAATCCAGTACTGATTCACGGTCGTGCCCTGTAAAGGTCGTTTTTACGTCCATCCACACCCGGTAAATTTTACCACTATTAGTAGTGCCATCTGCGGGTGTTCCGCCTAAACCATGTACCAGGTTTGAAAGCTGGCTTGCATATTTGCTGCTATTATCCGCATTGCTGCGAAAAATAGCTCTCATATCTATGTCCAGATCTTTCGTTTCTTCAATTGCTTTTTCATAGCCATTTATACGATCATGATTGATTTCGATAAGCCCGTTTAAAACTTCTATCAATTTTTCATTTGTTTCCATAATAATAGTTTTTTAAGTAAGAGTCCTAAAACTGTGCCAATCAGTTTTTAAATAAAAAATATCATTTGGTGGGGAAAATGTTCTACTACTATATATCCATTATGTAAGAATTGAAATACTATAAAACAACGCCTGCCAGCTCCAGGCTGCGTTTGCTAATTTTTTTATAGTCTATTGTTTCAATTATGGCATCGGCGCAAAGTATCAGTGATATGCCTTCCTGTTTCCACCAATCAGTTGCATATAATTTTTTAGCGTGAATGACGGCTATAAGCCAGTTGTGTTTGTATTCGTTGTGCCATTCTTCCACCCATTCAAAATCATCTTTATTTATTTTACTGATATCATCTGTGCTGATAAAAACCTTGAGATAAAAATCATTGCTTAATGCTGTATCAGTTTGATGATAGATCTTTTTGTACTCGTATTTATAATTGTAGCCAAGGGCTGAAATATCGCTTAACACAGCAGAAGCTGTTGGAAAAGCACCGGCACCTTTGCCTTTAAAAAAATGCTCATCAGCAAATGTACTTTCTGTAGTGAGTGCGTTGAATTCATTTTGTACATGGTAAAGATTATCTGCCTGTGTTACAAACTGCGGTAATACAAATGCAGCCAGTTTACCATTCCCGAGTTTTTTTGCTGTGGCTACCAGTTTAATTGACTGTTTTTTTTCTTTGGCTACAATAGCATCGGGCAACGAAATATTTTCAATACCATTACAAATAAAACCACCCGGTTTTGTAATTACACCAAAGGAATGTGCCAGCAAAATACTGAGTTTGTTGGCTGCATCAAATCCGCCAATATCCAGCTTGGGGTTGCTTTCTGCAAAGCCCAGTTGTTGAGCAAGTGTTAATGCCGCTTTAAATTCCAATTGTTCTTCCAGTATTTTAGTAAGGATGAAATTTGTAGAACCATTTATAATACCGCGTATGGATTTCAGCAGGTCGTTATCATAATACTCTTCCAGGTTACGCACAATGGGCATGCTGGCGCAACAGGCAGCTTCATATAAAAGCGCTGTATTATTTTCCTGTTGCAGTTGCAAGAGTTCTTCAAAATGCTCGGCGATCATTTTTTTGTTGGCACTTACTACCGACTTACCTTTTTGTAATGCTGTTTTAACAATAACAAAAGCTGCATCTGCATCATCGATCAATTCAACAACTACATTAATGCTCTCATCGTTAAGGATGTCATTTGCATCTGTAGAAAAGTTTTCCGCAGCAATACTTCTTTTCTTTTCTGCATTTTTAATTACTATTTTCTTAATCGAAGCCTGCAGTGTTGGCGTGGTATGCAGTACGTCGTAAAGGCCTTTACCTACTACACCAAAACCGAAAAGGCCTATATTTAATTTTTTGTTTGACATATTTTATTTACACGAATTTTTCGAATTACACTAATTACACGAATTTCTTAAATGTAGGGTGTTGAATTATTTTATGTTGTACAAGAGTGGTTATTGTTTCTTTTTACTAAAAAGAAATAATAACTAAGTATCCTTGCCAATGAAGCTGGGTTATGCACTAATGCTTGGTTCCAAACTTTCCTTTTCTGTTTTGAGTTTAGCGAATGCCTGTTCAAGGTCGGCGATCAGGTCTTCGGCTTCTTCCAGTCCTACACTAAGCCTGATAAGACTATCGGCAACACCGGCAGCCTGGCGTTTTTCAGAAGGGATACTTTTATGCGTCATTTGAGCAGGATGGCAAAGCAAACTTTTTACACCCCCTAAACTTTCAGCCAGTTTAAAGTAGTTGGTTCCGGTTACAAATGCTGTAGCAGCTTCTTCGGTATCATTTTTTAAGGTGAAAGAAACAATACCACCAAAACCTTTGCTTTGTTTTTTTGCGACGTCGTGGTTAAGGTGTGTTTTTAAACCGGGATAGAAAACCTTGTCAACTGCAGGGTTTGTTTCGAGGTATTCGGCAACAACCTGTGCATTGCGGCAATGTTGCTGCACACGCAGGTGCAGGGTTTCAATGCCACGAATAACCAACCAGCTATCGAATGGCGCCAGGATAGCACCGCTTGCATTCTGGATGAATTTTATTTTTTCGCCCAGTTCTTTTTCTTTGGCAACAACCAGTCCGGCGATCAGGTCACTATGTCCGCCCAGATATTTTGTGGCACTGTGCACTACAAGATCAGCTCCCAGCGTGAGAGGCTGTTGTAAGGCGGGTGAAGCAAAAGTATTATCAACGCAAAGTAAACACCCATGGGCTTTTGCAACCTGTGCAATGGCCCGTATATCACTAACTTTAAGTGTTGGGTTAGTTGGTGTTTCCAGCCAGATGAGTTTAGTATTTGGGGTAAGTGCGTTGAAAACATTTTCTACGTTGGTGGTATCTACATAATTTATTTTGATGCCGAATTTTTCGTAGATATGCGTGAAAAGGCGAAATGCGCCGCCATAAATATCATCAACAGCTAAAATTTCGTCACCGCTTTTCAGTAATTTGACTACAGCATCAATGGCTGCCAGTCCGCTGCCAAAAGCTACACCAACTTCTCCTTTTTCCAGTTTAGCAATGATAGTTTCGAGGGTGCCTCTTGTCGGATTATTGCTGCGGGCATAATCATAACCTTTGTTTACACCAGGTGCTTCCTGTATGAACGTGCTGGTTTGGTAAATGGGAACACTGATGGCTCCTGTTAAAGGATCTACGGGAATGCTGTGGATCAGGTCTGTTGCGTTGCTCATTGTTGGTAATTTTTAATTTTTATTAAATAATGTTAAACATTTTTGTTTAATCACTTACCAGTGAGCAACCTTATCGGAAGAGAATTTTTAACAGCCACTGTCGGGCCTGCCTGCCGGTAGGCAGGGTTTGCAACCGCCGACAGGGCATTAAAAAAGCTCATCCGATAAATCAGATGAGCTTTTAATATTTTGAGGTATTATGTAAGCTTTGAATCTGACTTATCTCTCCCGTTGTTAAACGAGATGGAATTGGCACCTTTCTTTATTGTCATCCTGAGCTTGTCGAAGGATTAAAATAAAGTAGGTTGTCAAGGCTTCATCGGGCCATTACCCTCTGCCTTTCTTGATAAGTGATAACTAAAGAACTGGTACAAAGATAATGGTGGAAATTTCAAACTGCCAAATAAAAAATAAAAATATTTTGTTAGAAAAATTAAAATCCTTTACTGTAAAGGGTTTTGAGACGATAATTATTTTATGTTTTTCTCCATCCAACCAGCCTGAGAGCTGGCCGCTTGCTCCAGGGTTACCTGTTCTGCAATCTTTTCCTGGCCTTTGATGATGGATTTAGTGACCATATTGTGTTCGATTACTTCGTCTTCTTTCATGCCCAGCATTTTCATAATGGGGATTATTTTATCGCTGCCAAAATGTTTGAACAACGGCTCATCCAGGGCACTGAAAACAACTATATTTTTTGCATCCCAGTTTTTGATCAACTCAATTTCCTTTGTGTGCAGGGGATAATGTTCTACAAATACAGGCGTTTTATCCAGCAGTTTTGAAGCATGTAGAAAATGAGTTTCTGTTACCAGGTCTCCATCCAGCCCCTGCTGGCGGAAAAATTCTTTGAACTGTACAGCCGTATCTGCAAACCAGCAGATAAATAAACTGCCAGGTTCTTTTCTGGCCAATTCGGCACAGGCTTTCATTTTAGCAGCGGTACTTACATAGGCCTTATCAATAAAAACATGGTTATCGCTTTTGTCTTCTTTCTTGCCAAATAAATTAAATAACATACACAAAATTGAACAGCAAATTTACACAACAAACTGCCACGCAACAAATCGGCCTGTAATTTGTTTGTATCTTTAGGGCAAGTAATTTCACATGGCGAAAGTAAAAAAAGCATCTTCGGAAGACATTATTGATAAAGATTTTATAGAAGTATTTGGGGCAAGGGAACATAACCTGAAGAATATTGATATTAAAATTCCAAAAAATAAGTTGGTTGTTTTTACCGGTGTAAGCGGCAGTGGCAAATCATCACTGGCATTTGATACCATTTATAACGAAGGGCAGCGACGTTACATGGAAAGCTTTAGTGCTTATGCCCGCCAGTTTGTGGGTGATATGGAACGGCCCGATGTTGATAAGATCACCGGTTTATCTCCCGTAATTTCCATCGAACAAAAAACTACCAACAAAAACCCACGCAGTACGGTAGGTACGGTTACAGAGATCTATGATTTCCTGCGTTTGCTGTATGCCAGGGTGGGAGAGGCTTACAGTTATAATACCGGAAAGAAGATGGTGAAGTTTAGTGAGGAAGAGATCGTAAGCAACATCGTCGGAAAATTTGAAGATAAAAAAATCAGTTTACTGGCACCATTGGTAAGAGGAAGAAAAGGACATTACCGCGAACTGTTTGAAGACATCCGCAAAAAAGGATATTTAAAAGTACGGGTTGATGGCGAAGTGATGGATCTTAAGCCAAGGATGCAGATAGATCGGTATAAAATTCATGATATAGAAGTGGTGGTTGACAGGCTGGCCGTTACTGATGAAATGCGGTTCAGGTTGAGCCAAAGTATACAAAAAACTTTGCAACTGGGAAAAGACCTGATGTTCCTTTTAATTAATGATGATAACAAAGTAGTGCAATACAGCAAGCAGCTCATGTGCGAAGATACCGGCATCAGTTACGAAGAGCCATCACCAAATGCATTTTCATTTAACTCTCCCTATGGCGCATGTCCTGTCTGCAGGGGATTAGGTAATGTGTATACCATTGATATGGATGAAGTACTGCCCGATACATCGATCAGTGTGCGGGAGGGCGGTATTGTTCCATTGGGCGAAGAAAGGGATGCCAGTGTTTTTCAACAAGTGGTAGCTTTTGCAAAAAAACATAAGATCAATTTAGATAAACCAATAAAGGAGCTGCCAAAAGCGCAACTTGACCTGCTTTTATATGGTGATCAGAATATTAATCCCGACCTGGAACTGGATATGAGTGATGAAACTGTTCCGGAAATTTTTACAGGAAGTTATGAAGGGATAATTCCCATGCTGAAACGTTGGTTTGGTTCTTCGCAAAGTTCCGAAATGCTGCGAAGCTGGGTTGAAAAATATATGGAACTGGCGCCCTGCACATCCTGTAACGGCACAAGACTAAAAAAAGAAAGTCTTTGGTTTAAAATAGATAAAAGAAATATTGCTGAGCTGAGTAGCTTAAATTTAGATAACCTGGCAGCCTGGTTTGATGGTATAGAATTAAGGTTGAGTGATAAACAAAATGCCATTGCCAAAGATGTTTTAAAAGAAATAAGGGAGCGGCTTCAGTTTTTATTAGATGTAGGACTTACTTATCTTTCTCTTAAACGGCCTTCTAAAAGCCTTAGTGGTGGCGAATCGCAGCGTATCAGGCTGGCAACACAAATTGGTTCTCAATTGCAGGGCATTACCTATATTTTAGATGAACCCAGTATTGGTTTACATCAACGCGATAACCAACGCCTGATAACCGCATTGCAAAACCTGCGGGATATTGGTAATAGTGTTTTGGTTGTTGAACATGATAAAGATATTATGCTGGCATCCGATTACCTGGTTGATATTGGCCCAAGGGCGGGCAAATATGGCGGCGAAATTGTTGCTATGGGTACGCCACAAACCATTTTAAATTCCGGTTCCGAAACATCGCAATATTTATTAGGAACAAAAAGTATTGCCGTGCCGGCAGAACGGAGGAAAGGTAACGGCAAGTTTATAGAACTAAAAGGTGTTAAAGGAAATAATCTACAGGATGTTGATGTGAAATTCCCTTTGGGAAAATTAATACTGGTTACCGGCGTAAGCGGCAGCGGTAAATCCACATTGATCAATGAAACATTATATCCATTGCTCAGTAAATTCTGTTATAACTCAAAAGCAAATCCACTGGCTTATAAATCTGTAAAAGGATTAGAGCAGATTGATAAAGTGATAGAGATAGACCAAAGCCCGATTGGCAGAACGCCGAGGAGTAACCCAGCTACTTACTGTGGATTTTTTACAGATATCAGAACCTTATTTGCATTGGTACCCGAAGCAAAAATCCGCGGCTATAAAGCCGGCCGTTTTTCTTTTAATGTAAAAAGCGGCAGGTGCGATGTTTGTGAAGGCGGCGGCATGCGGGTTATTGAAATGAATTTCTTGCCTGATGTGCATGTGCATTGTGAAAAATGTAATGGCAGAAGATATAACCGGGAAACGCTGGAGATCCGTTACAAAGGAAAATCAATCAGCGATGTGCTGGATATGACCGTTGATGAAGCAGTGGAATTTTTTCAGGCGGTACCTTATATCTACCGTAAAATAAAAGTATTGCAGGATGTTGGGCTGGGCTATATAACCCTGGGACAAAGTGCTGTAACGCTCAGTGGCGGCGAAGCACAGCGTGTAAAATTGTCGACCGAGTTAGGAAAAAAAGATACCGGTAAAACTTTTTACATTCTTGATGAACCTACTACGGGCCTGCATTTCCAGGATATCAGGCTTTTACTTGAAGTGATCAATAAGCTGGTTGACAGGGGAAATACTGTGCTTGTAATTGAGCACAATATGGATGTAATAAAAGTGGCAGACCATATCATTGATATCGGTCCCGAAGGTGGCGATGGGGGAGGAAGGATTTTATTTGAAGGAGTACCGGAAGACCTCGTTAAAGTAACCGAAAGTTTTACAGGAAATTTTTTGATCGCTGAATTAAAATAAAAATCCCATCCTGCCTGGGGCGGGATGGAACTGAATTTCAAAAAGTGTAAGAGATGTCAACGAAATTCAAAGAATGTGGTTTCAGGGGTGACTTCAAATATTAAAATATTCGTAGCGCTCCTTTGGGGGATGAACTTCTGTTGTATCACATTACACTTAGTTCGGTTTATTTAAAAATTTCTATAACCAGTACCAGGCAAGTCACAAAAACGATAACAGCCTTATAAGAACCGGGGGTTAATTGTAAATTGTTACTCATGATGTATGGTTTTAAATATTGGATTTTAATAAACTGATGGACACCTGGTTTGCCTGGCGGCCCTTCTTGCAAAAGAACTTTCATAAATCTCTCCCAGGCGTACACCAAATTTCAACACTACTGAAAAATAAGTATCCTTGTTCTTAGGATCTCCTCTTTGTGTTCCTGCAGGATACCTTGTCATGCCCGGGTAAATAATGCCAATTGATTTATCTGATAATTTATAAGCCAGTGAAGCTTCCTGTGCAGGTAAATATTTTGTGTAAAGGGCCGGGTCAATATATCTATTACTCACGTCATCTATATAATCCGTAAAGGTTTTCCTGTACAGTACTTCCGCACTCAGGTTTATCCTGTCTGATGCATAGAATTTTAATCCTGCACCCAATGGAATATTTATCTGTGTTAATTTATATGGTTTGCTGTAAGGATACTCCGGCATTCCCTGGCCTTCCAGCCGTAATGGCTGAAGTGCATACCATGTTTTGCCCCCACTGGCATCTGTTAATGAACCCTTTGGATTAAAATGGAAAACGCCAACACCTGCAAGTACATAAGGCCTTAAGCGTGGTTCAAATTCCGATGGCCTTCTTAGCAGCATGGTAGGAAAAATTTCCAACGCAGCATATCCTTCTATAAGCGTTGTCTTAAAGTCAAGATTACGTTGTTTGCGCCATAATTCGTTAATGCCGGTGGTATTTATCACAGCATCACTTCCTTCGAGATAGGTAACATCAGCAGCTACTCTTAAACCAATCCAGTTTTTTGGATACATCGTAACAAAAATGCCTTTCATCATTTTAGTAAATTCTAAATTGACGTCTTTTAAATCATTGGTTCCTTTGCCGGAGTTACCACCAAGGTCGCCCAAAAAGAAACTGGGGCCAAAGTTGAGGCCAACTTCCCATTTTATTTTTTCGCCAAAAAGGAAGCCCTGGGAGTATGATTTTGAGAAAATGGTGAAGCAGATAAGCAGCAGTAAGGCTTGCTTTCCCACAGATTTGTGTAAAAATAGCTTCATTGGAAATCAGATTTAGTCTTTCTATTATTATTGGATAATTGGTATGGCTAAAAACAATATCCGCTGATATTGCCGATAAAATTAATAAACCACGATTTTAAAACGGGAAACGTTAAAATATATTGCCCCGGCGGCAAATTATTTACCCAATATCATCTCTATATGAGGTATTCCGTCTTCCAGGTATGGGTCACTGCTTTGAATAAAGCCAAGCGATTGATAAAATTTTATAAGATATACCTGGGCTCCGATCTTTATCCGGCTACAGTTAAACTGGCTTAAGGTAAGCCTGATACTTTCCTGCATAAGCAGCCTGCCTGCACCAGTGCCCCGGTATACAGGTGATATTACCACCCGGCCAATACTGGCTTCGGTGTGGGAAATACCCGGGGGGATGATACGTGTATAAGCAACAAGATTATTTTCATCCCAACCACAAAGATGTAAGGATTTCTGATCTTTATTATCGGCATCCTGGTAAACACAGTTTTGCTCTACCACAAAAACTTCGTTTCGTAACAGCATAATATTGTAAAGTTCTGCAACAGTCAACGCATCAAATTCCTTAAATATCCACCTTATTTGCATCTTTCTTTTTTTTGGACCGAAC
The DNA here is from genome assembly GCA_038226715.1 of Chitinophagales bacterium. Classification (GTDB taxonomy): domain Bacteria; phylum Bacteroidota; class Bacteroidia; order Chitinophagales; family Chitinophagaceae; genus Ferruginibacter. The sequence goes on along the minus strand of JBBRQF010000003.1, from coordinate 94,258 downwards.
AGTTGTTTTCAATTAATGTTCATTGGCACTCTTGTGCAGCGAATATTAATTGAACATTACAGACCCTTTTTTGAATTTTCCATTTTAAATAACATTACTGCCGCAATTGACCTGGCTCTCGTTTTAGCCAGCTCTGTAACCTTGCCTTCAAACAAATCATCAATAGTTGTTGTAAATAAATGTACCCAACTATCGAAATGTTCTTTTTGTAATGGTATTTTTTTATTCAGGTCGTAATGTACTTCCATGGCGTTTTTTGTATAAACAGGATTGTCAAGTAAGATCGTTTCCCAAAAATCCACGATCACCGGAATATGTTTTTCCCAATTCATCTCTACAACTTCAGTAAAAATGAAACCAATGGTTTTATCTGCTTTTACCTTTTCATAAAATTGCAGCACCATTCGTTCTATATCAGCCCTGTTGCTTATATCTGCTTTCATGCTGTTTATTTTAGAAAAGGTAAAATATCTTTTATACTCACTGCTTTTTGCTGATCATCAATTTCAATTACAATACAATATCCATTTGCACCGCCGGCAGCTTTTACTGCATTAACCAATTTTTGCTGATCACTTTCTATTCTTTTTCCATCAACCGTACTCCATATTTCTTTGGTACATAAGCAACCTTGTGTAGGTGTTAAAGGATAATAAGGCTGGTTTACATAATACGCCGGGTTTACAGTGCTGCCGTGCGCAATAATTTCTGTGCGACCTGCTTTGCCTGCATAATAAGCTTCGTAAAACGGGTAATAATTCTTCCAGGAATCTGGAACTAAAATCCTGTAATTATCGCCAAGGGAGCGGGTTACAGAATCGCTCACATCGGCTGATTGCTCGTAAGGTAAAACCATTTGTATATTGGTGGTGGGACCAATAAAACTGCCCTGCGAAACTGCGAAGCCAAATATTTTAAAGATACCCTGTGGTGTATTGCCATTGCTAAGATAACCAGGCATATTAGTACTGCTGCGTGCCAATTGCGGAACAGCAAAATATTTTCCTGCAGCATCCTTAATGAATTTACCATCCTTATTCCTTACCATAACGAGGCCCGGATAATTCCTGTTCTTTCGCTGGAAACTATACATCAGCATTTCGCCAGGAAGGAATGTATTAACCAGCAAATCACCGAGCGTTGGTTGTTGCAGGTCTGTAAGTAAAAGCTTGCTTCTTAAAACTATAAAAAAAGGATCTTCTGTTGCAGCGCCTGGTTGCTGCTGCATTTCGGTTATTCTTTTTAAGAGGATAGTTTTATAAGTTTCTGTTTTACCATTCAAAAAAAGATATTCACTGCACATGGCAAATAACTTTGGGTCATTTGTGTTTTTTGCAAGAGAAATAATTTGAGGAACAAAATCTTTTGGATAAACTGAATACAGCAGTTGTAATATTGCTTTTTGAAATGCTGTACTCCTGTTTGCAAGCGTATCCGCAACCGTATGTATCCTGGTATCAATAAATGGAGTTCTGTAATTTAAAAGCTCCATCGCTTCAAAAGCATCCTGCCAATCTGCTTCGGTAGCAGCAGTTAATGGCAGGGATAGATTTTCATTTATATGGGTAACCAGGCTGTTATATTCTTTCTGCCTGTTTTCTGCTGTTGTTTGTTTAGCGTAAGGAACTGTGTTTTGTGCAGTGAGATGCATACACACAAAGCATATTACACTTAAGGAAAATAATTTCATCAGCACAAAGTAAAATAAAAAAAGCATCCATCAAAAGATGAATGCCTGTTATGATTATTTGACTGATCGGTTACTGAACATTCGCAGTTAAAAATACCTGTATCTTATTATAGGCATCTGTATATGTTGGCACATCCCAATCGCCATGGCCGCCCGGGTATAACACATATTGATTAATAATACCAGCCGTTGTTAGTTTATTTTTTAATGCCAGTGACTGTGTGACAGGATTAACCAGCGGATCTGTAGCTCCCTGCAAAATAATGGTAGGGCAGGCCTGTGCAGAAGTAGCAAAGGTTAAAGGGCTTGATTGCAGGTACAGCAATGAATTTGTAGTTGGTGTACCATTTAATAAGAGGGCAATGGTTGCAGGGGAGAAAGCCCCAGGGTTATTGTACATATCAACCATATCAGTTGGACCAAAAAAATCAACTACTGCTTTTATTTTTACCGGTAACTGGTATTTGTATGCCTGTAGTAAAGCCAAGTGCCCACCTGCACTGGCTCCCAACAATACAAACTTATCGGATAACAGGTAAGCCAAGCGGTTGCCAAAAACAAATTCAACTGCTGCTTTAACATCCACTTCCTGTGCAGGAAAAGTGTTGATTATTGCAGGGATGGCGGCAGCCAAACGGTAATTAAGGTTAATAACAGCATAATCCGGTAACCGCTTTTTTAAAGTATCAACAAGCAGTGTAAAATCTGATTTATCACCTGCTGACCATGCTCCGCCATGGATCATTATTATCACTTTCGTTGTGGCTACAGTTCTGTTGGCCGGTAAATAAATATCCATTTTTTGCAAGGGGTCTGTTCCGTAAGAAACATTAAGCATTGTTTTTTCAGCAATAGTGCCCGTACCGGAACCGCCTGTATCATCACTTTTGCTGCAGGAGGTAAACAGTACTGCAAATAACAGTACAACGGGAAATAGGTTTTTAATTTTCATAAATTATTTTGTTGAAGCATTAAAAATACAACTTATTAAAGTTAAACAACGGCTTTCCTCAAACGATTGGATCCTGAAAAAAGTATATGGCATATGTTCAATATCTGTGCCACATTAGTACTTGTATTTATCTTTCCACAACATTTTTAAAAACTTACGCAATTCTTCTTCCCGTAAATTTTTACCAGGTTCAAAAAAAGCAGTGCCGCTGATGGCATCTGGTAAATATTCCTGCGGCGAAAAATTGTTTTCGTAGTTGTGTGAATATTCATAACCTTTTCCATAACCTTCTTTCTTCATGAGCCTGGTTGGTGCGTTGCGGATATGCAGGGGAACAGGCAGGTCGCCATGCGTTTTAACCGCACTCATGGCTGCTCCAATGGCAATGGTTGCTGCATTGCTTTTGGCGCTGCTGGCTAAATAAATGGCGCATTGCGAAAGTATCAACTGTGATTCTGGATAACCAATTTTATTTACTGCATCAAAGGTTGCATTGGCAAGCAGTAAAGCATTGGGGTTTGCATTACCGATATCTTCACTGGACAGTATAAGCATACGTCGGGCAATGAATTTTACATCTTCTCCTCCTTCGATCATTCTTGCTAAATAATACACAGCCGCATTGGGGTCGCTGCCACGTATGGATTTTATAAAGGCAGAAATGATATCGTAATGCTGTTCTCCTTTTTTATCATATAGTGCAATTCGTTGCTGGGCAACATGCATTACAAGAATGTCTGTGATAACAATTGGCTCCAGTCCCCCTCCTTGGGAGGGGTTAGGGGAGGCTGCCAATTCCAACAGGTTTAATAATTTTCTTGCATCGCCTCCCGAGATGTTGATCATAGCCTCGGTTTCCTTTAGCTCTATCTTTTTTGTTTTTAAAACTTCATCGTTTTTAATGGCATGATGCAATAATGCTATAAGGTCTTTTTCATCCAGTGCTTTTAAGATGTACACCTGTGTTCTGCTGAGCAAGGCACTGTTAACTTCAAAGGAAGGATTTTCTGTAGTGGCGCCAATTAATGTGATGATGCCTTTTTCAACAGCACCCAGTAAAGCATCCTGCTGGCCTTTGTTAAAGCGATGTATCTCATCAATAAATAAAATAACATTGCTCTGTTTTTTAGCCAGCTCAATTACTTCCCTTACTTCTTTTACGCCCGATGAAATGGCGCTGAGTGTATAAAACGGAACCTTTAATGTTTGTGCAATAATATTGGCAATGGTGGTCTTGCCCACACCCGGGGGGCCCCATAGGATCATACTGGGTATTTTGCCGTTTTCTATGGCTGTGCGTAAAATACTTCCCTTACCGGTAAGGTGTTGTTGCCCAACAAGCTCATCAAGTGTTGTAGGACGAAGGCGTTCGGCGAGTGGGGGTAGTGAAGTCAAAAGTTAAAATTGAAGATGGTTACTAAACCTCTATTAAAATAAGTTGCAGATCTTTTATTCTTTTAAAGCCTTTATCTGCGGTTACTAAAGTCAACCCATCTTCAATTGCTGTTGCTGCAATAATTGCATCGGCAAAGGAATTTTAATTTGCCTTTTTATTGCGATGGCTGTATTCTTTATCTTGTTTGTAAAAGGGATGATGCTACAAAATTCAATGGCAGTTTCCCTGATACTTATTTCATCTGCACCAATCTCTTTTACGCCCAGGATTTCCATTTCAGTTATAACAGAGATGAAAGGGGCCACATCAAAATAAGGCTTGACGTGAGCCAAGCCTTTCAATGCATAAACAATGACATTAGTATCTAACAAAAGATTATTTCCACTCACTTCGTACTTTTTTCTGAAAGGTTAACCCATCTTCAATCTTTGGGAGTTTTCCAAAAAAAGAATCAATATTTTTCTTTGTACGCCTGCCCGTTCTTTTTTTAAGAAGCCCTTTTATTTTTTTTGGTGATGTGCCTTTTGGGATTTCAATAACCATATACTTTGCTTTACAATAAAGTTAATAAAAATCTGCGTTAATCTATCAAATCAGTGTAATCAACGTTTCTATCCCTTCAAATCGAGCTTTATCTGTAACTCCTCAAACTGTTTGGCATCAATAGTTGACGGTGCATCCAGCATCACATCTCTGCCTGAATTATTTTTTGGGAATGCAATAAAATCACGGATACCTTCGCTGCCGCCAAGTATCGCACAAAGCCTGTCGAAGCCGAAAGCAAGGCCACCATGCGGCGGTGCACCATATTCAAAGGCGCCGAGCAGGAAACCGAATTTGTGTTGCTGTTCTTCAGCATCCATACCCAAAGCCGCAAACATTTTTTCCTGCAATTCTCTTTGATAGATACGGATACTGCCACCGCCAAGTTCATTGCCATTCAAGATCATATCATAAGCATTGGCTTTGATGTTGGCATAAGGATGCTCCAGGTATTTATCTAAATTTTCAACCTTTGGCGAATTATTAATCATTGTATCAATATCAGCAGGTTTAGGACTGGTGAACGGGTGATGCCTTGCTACCCAACGGCCTGCGCCGCCGCCATCCTGGTCTTCCAGCGCAAATTCAAACAACGGGAAATCTGTTACCCAAAGCAATTTAAATTCATCAGCCTTGCGCATACCTAACTGAGTGGCCATGTACATGCGCAGATCACTGATTGCTTTTCGGGTTCTTTCTTCGCCACCAGCTAAAATTAAAATAAGGTCGCCGGCCTTTGCATTTGCTGCAGTGGCAATGGCTTTTAGTTTGTCCTGGTTATAAAATTTATCTACGCTGCTTTTAAATGTTCCATCAACATTGCATTTGATGAATGCCAAACCTTTCATACCGATCTGCGGACGCTTTACCCACTCAATTAATTCATCGGTTTGTTTGCGACTGTATTCGCTACATCCCGGTACGGCAATAGCAACCACGGTTTCAGCTTCGTTAAAGACAGCAAAGTCGCCCCCATCCCCTAAAGGGGAGTTATTCAACGACTCTTCCTTAATTGGAAAAGCATGCAACGGAAACTTCAGATTGCATAGTTTCATATCAAAACGGATATCGGGTTTATCGTTACCATAACGCCACATGGCATCTTCCCAGGTCATGCGTTCCAAGGTGTCGGTGTAATCAATGTTTTTTACATCTTTGAAAATCCGTTTTACCAAACCTTCAAACATGTTCAGAATATCTTCCTGATCAACAAAAGCCATTTCACAATCTATTTGTGTAAACTCGGGCTGGCGGTCGGCACGCAGATCTTCATCTCTGAAACATTTTACAATTTGATAGTAACGGTCGTAACCACTAACCATCAGCAATTGCTTAAATGTTTGCGGACTTTGAGGCAAAGCATAAAACTGTCCGGGGTTCATACGGCTTGGCACCACAAAATCCCTGGCACCTTCCGGCGTACTTTTAATTAAGAAAGGTGTTTCAATATCCATGAAATTATTTTCATGCAGGTAATTTCTTGCAGAACGGTTTATCTGGTAACGCAGTTCTATGTTTTTCTTTACAGCGTTTCTTCTCAGGTCGAGGTAACGGTATTTCATTCTAATATCATCGCCGCCATCGGTATCATCCTGAATGGTGAAAGGTGGCACGGCTGATTTATTTAAAATTTTAAATTCGCTCACAGCAATCTCCACTTCACCGGTTGGTATGTTGGCATTTTTACTGCTGCGTTCATTTACTTTGCCGGTAACCTGCAATACAAATTCACGGCCCAGCGGGTTGGCATCCAGGTCGGCATTTAATGCTTCTGAAAATAATAACTGGGTAATGCCGTAGCGGTCACGCAGGTCAACAAAAGTGATGCTGCCGAATTTGCGAACAGTTTGTACCCATCCGGCCAGGGATACTTCTTTATTGATATCGGTTAATCTTAATTCGCCACAGGTGTGAGTTCTGTACATAATTGATATAAAATTGAGCGGCAAAGATAATGAAATACAGTTGCAGCTAAAAAGGGAGTTTATTAAGAATCGCTTAGTGATCGTAAAGGTCAAAACCACAGGCGCAGTTTGTTGGCCGCAATTTCATGACTTCTTTCATTTTGGTATCAAAAATGGAGTCATTAGCTATCGTGGGTATTATTTTTTTACTGACTTCCAACTTCACATCATCCAGATTCAATCCGTTTATCTGTGCCTTCATCAGTTCATTCGTAGTTTCTGCCATGCTTATCGATATGGTTTGTTTTTTTTGGGCTGTAAAGACTGTTTTACCAAATACAATTTTATCCTTGTATTCTGCAAAAGCCATCACGTAACATTGCGCATTTTGTGGTAAAGGAATACTGCCATCGTTTTCATCGAAGCCATATTTTTTTCCATCCTTCAGCTTTCCACCTTCTACAAATGCTTTTACTGATGGGATAACCAGAACTACATTTACATCCGTTTCGTACGTGCCCTGCAGGCGAACGAACAATTCACTTGGCTCACATTTAGAATAATCCTTCATCAATATATCAATATTATACCAGCCAAAAGTTTTTATGTTGATGGTATAATATGTGGCGCTAACCGATGTTGGGGTAACTTTTGTGAATGGTTTGGGGACACTGTTTGGTGAAGGTTGTGATGAAGTTTCTACTGGTTGAGGTGTAGCCGGAATCGGAATTTCACGATCAAGCGTAAATAATTGTTCTTCTATTGTTGCCGGGTATATGAGCTCCTTATAGTGTTCTTTATATACAGCGAACATGGCTTTTCCGTAAGCATCGCAACTATCGCAGCAATCTTTTATTGTAGTATCGGTTCCAAAGGGTTTTAATTTATCTCCCTCTGTTTTTATGTAAGCGTATAAAGCATCCAGGTCGGCATCTGTTAAGTTAGCGAATGCAGTCATCTGGGTATTATTCCATTTATGGTATAAACATGCGCTGTAAAAATCCGGGCCAGGTTCTAATTGCGGAGAATCTGATAGGCTGTCAGTCGCAATTGTATCAGCTGGTCTAGTCTTCTTTTGTGGGTTTCTGGTAAAATCATAAAGCCATTGCTTTGGCCGTCTGTCGGTAACGCCTGCAAGGGCTGGCCCAGTGAAATCCTTATCTATTTTATGGCACGAGGTACAATTGGCCTTAAATAGTTGCTCTCCTTTATTAATTTTAATTAAGGTTTCATCTTTTGGTAAATCAATAGGTTCAATCCAGTCAATTTTTCCGGCATCTTTTTCTTTGCCTTTAAATACCTGCATTGCCGGATTATAATTTTTGGTTGGCACTAAAATTTCAAGCTGTTTTTTTATCTCCACTTTATAGCCCTGCGCTGCGTTAATATAAATCATGCCGCCACTGCTTAAAGGCTGTTTGCCACTCATGGTTGTAAGCCCCGCTAAAACAATATCTGTATTGCTTAAGGCTTCTTTAATTTCCAGTTTTACATTACCACTTTCACTTTGTAAAGTTCCTTTTGGCAGTTTTATTATGCAGCCGTTGGTAGTAAGTAATGTGGTATCTCTGTTTATATCTACAGAAAATACCTGGTTGGGTAATGCACCGCTGTTTAAGAATTTAGAAATAGTTCCCTGCTTATTACCGCAGGAGAAAAGAATTAAAGAAAAAAAAATGAGCAGGTAGTTGTAATTTTTCATGAGCAGGTTTAATGTTAATTAATAAAAGATAAGAAGAAAAATATCTTTCATCTAATTAACTTTCTTGCATTTTATGGTAACCTTTCCCTGAACCATACTAATTCCTGTTACTTTTCCATCAGAGTCAGTCTGAAAGGTTAATTCGCCGCCGGCTTCTTTTGAGTAAAAGGTATAGGCATCCCTTCTTTCTAATAAAGACTTTTCGGTTTCCTTGCCATCATTATACTCGTTCATATACAGGTAGTTTTTGCCTACCTGGGTAATTTCTAATTTACCTACGGTGATAAGGCCTGCAAGTTTAGCTTTATAAGATCCTGTAAATATTTCGGTCCCCGGCGTTGTAACAGATGACTTTGGAAAAGACGGGTAATTATAACTGCGGCCATAATAAATTGAAAGCACGCCGATAATGATCTCATTTAACTTTAGCGTCATTGCATCAGAAGTAATAGTAAGCACCAGGCTGTCATCTGGAAAGTAACAAATAAACGAACGGAATTCGTCAATGCGCCCGGTGTGTCCCCATCCAATTTTGTCGTAAAAAGGAGCTTTCATTAAACCATGACCAATACTTTTACTCCTCAGTTTTTTCATTTCAGAAAGCGAGCTGTCGGTAATTATTTTATGATCGAATAAGAGATACATCATTTTGCCAAGGTCTTCATTGGTAGATACAATGGCACCCGCTGCAAAAGGGAAAGAAGGATCAGAATCTGTATCCTTAACAAAGCTTTCTCCATTAAATTTATATGATTGTTGCCTTACAGTTTTATCGTTACTGGCAGTTTCGCAATAGGTATCCGGCAATCCATATTTATCAGAAATTCTTTCTTTTATATTTTGTGGGTAAGGTTTTGAGGTTATGTCTTCAACAATATAACCAAGCAGTATGTAATTGGTATTGCTGTACAGGCAGTCGCTATTGGGTTTAAATGCAGGCTTGTTTTTATTTACCAGGTCAACTATATCCTGCCGTGTAAAATGGTTTGCACGTGAACCGTAATAGTCATCCCATTCAGTTACATTATAAATGCCGCTTGTATGCGACAATAAATTTTCAATGGTAATTGTATTGGCATTTTTAATGGTAGGGAAGTATTTATCAATCGTGGAATTAAGCTGCAGTTTGCCTTCGTCAATTAGTTGGTAAACCAACAATGCAGTAAAAACTTTTGTTACCGAACCAATCTTGTACTTAACTATGTTGTTGTTGAACTTATCAAAATTTCCGGTATAGATTACTTTATCAGCTTTCTGGATAGAAACTCTTCCTGAAAAAGCATTTTCTGTTTTTAAGAAATTCAATAAACTGTCAATTGAAGTTTTGTAATTACTGTTTTGAGTAAAACCGGCAATTGAAAAAAGTAAAATTGCTGTAAGGAAGAATAAACGTTTCATCATGATGTGCTGATAGTTTAAATGTTTGACTGCAGCCCGGATGGGAGTGAAAATGCTGATATGAAGATAATAACAAAAACTGATTGAAATTTGGCAGCTTTAATGCAGGAGTTTAAAACTCCTGACCATAGCGTCCTCGTCGGAGACGAGGACGAGTGAAGGTATAGGCATCACAGGAGCCCGGAAGGCATAAACTTATTCCCTGGCTTGCTGTGTTTCGTTTTTATGTATTTCGCTGATATATTGGTCTTTTAAATTATCATACAGTGAATGCCTGCTTACGAGGGTAGCAATTAAATTAGCGATCAAAGCAGTGAGCATAATATAAAAAATAACATTGTGGCTGTTGGTCATTTCTAAAACAAGAATGGATGAAGTAAAAGGGCTGCGGGTAATACTTGTTAAAAAGCCCGTCATGCCGCACAAAATTAAAAGATTGGTCTCCGGGGCAGATAGGTGAAAAAATCCGGAAAATACAGCGCCAACGCTTGCTCCGGCACTTAACGATGGCGCAAAAATACCACCCGATGCGCCCGTTGAAAAGGATGCGATAGGCCCTGCAATCCTTAAAATGGGCAGGTACCATTCTACATGCTTTTGCTCGGTGAATAAAGTCTTTACCATTATTTCTTTTCCCGAACCAAAGGTCTGGCTGTCAACAAAAACAGCAAGTGTAGCAATGATGAGTCCGCAGACAGCTACATAGGCAATATTCTGAAAGGTGGTTTTTAAAACCTTTTTTCTTTTCATAAGGTAGAGAATGATGCTTCCCATTTTACTGCCTGCAAAACCTGTTATGATGGCAACGGGTATTGCCAGTAAAATTATCCAGGGATGAATATCTCCCAAAGCCGGGTAGCCCAGGTAAAGGTATGGGCCCGATAAGGTTAATGCGGTAAGCCCCGCAATGATAACACCCGTTAGCAATGCCGATTTAAAAAAACTGAAATGTGTTTTGGTGAGTTCTTCAATGGCAAATACAATACCACCTAATGGCGTATTGAACGCAGCCGCCAACCCGGCTGCCGCACCAGTTACAATCATATTACGTTTAGAAATTTTTGGATACCAGCCAGGTAAAAGGTCATTTATTTTTTTAAAAATAGAAGCTGCGATCTGTATCGTGGGTCCTTCCCGGCCAATTACACCGCCACCAAATACCATAATAAGGCTGGAAATTATTTTTACAAAAATAATTCTTAAACTGAGCAGCACATTTACTTTATATGCGTGTTTAGGGTTAGACAGTTCAATGGCAGCGCTTACCTGCGGTATGCCACTGCCTCTTGCATACGGGGCGTATTTTGAAGGAATCCACCAGGCCAGTACAAAACAGGCAGGTGTAATAATGAAGAATGTCCAGCTTATTTTTTGATAAATAAGATGTGTTCCCAGTTCGGCCCAGGCAAATAATTTAGCATAAAGTACGGCAATGCCGCCTGATATAAGGGCACTGGTCCAGAAGGGCAGCGCATTCAGCAGATTTTTCTTAAGATTTTCATTGTCAATTAAATCAAACTTAGACTTTATTAGTTTTCTTGTCTTCTTAAAGAAATTCATACACAAATTTACGGCTTGTTTCAGAATAAAGGGCATTGTTATTCCGTGGGCGGTATTTACTGGTAGGTTTATTTGCCTGTTACTATCGTTTATTAATTATTGATCATACCGCATATGTGTATCTAATTCGACGGCTCCGGTAATTGGCAACAAGGATTACTGTTGTGTTTTATCTTATAGTCTTTACTATGGGATGGGTTGCTGTCAAAAAAGGAGTTTATGAACAAGGTTTTTTAATTCTCCGCTTTTTTTAGCGTGTTGATAATTTCAGTGCCGAGTTTAGCCAGGCTTTCTCCGCCGTTTTGTTTGTAATCGAATTTAAGCCTGATAATAAAGGGGTGATCATCAGTATATATTAAACTGGTACCAGTTGCTTTTACCAGGTACATGGTCGCTTTACCGGTTTCTGTAATATTAGGCCCGCTTATAAATTTACTGTAATCGTAAGTTATTACCAGGGTTTGCAAACCGTTAATGGTTTGCATTTTAGTGGCAATTTTTTTATTGCTTATGGTTATGTCGCTGCTTCCTGCCAATTTTTTATCTGGTATTTCGTTGGCGTATTTCAGCAGGTCTGTATTGTTGCCGGTTATGCTGTTCTTCACCGTTAAATTGGGTTCGTCGTCTATTTCATAATCTATGATAAGGATGCTTTTCCCTTTTTCGTACAGCACATAGCTGCTTCCAGTGGTTACATTTGCCGGCACATCAATAATAATTACTTCCTCATTGTTGTCCTGTTCAACAGTATAATGAGTTGAGGTTTTTTTCCAGTCTTGCGCAAAGGAAAAATAAAAGGACAGCATAACTATAACTAAAATTGAGAGACGCTTCATGGTAATTGTTTTGTGCATTAAAGATAATACGCTATCACCTGCTTTTTTGTACGGGGTAGCGGGTATTTTTTGCAGTACCTCAACGATGTTGCCATAAAAAACCAAAGCAGGTATAAAAAATAAAAAAGCTCCAAAAGAGGCTTTTAGCGTAATGCTATTAAATCCTTAAACAGAGATGACAGCCTATAAAAACTGTCACCTCTTAAAATTAATTCGCTTCGGGTTTATCATTCTTTATCTAATCCATCATTTCCACCAGCATTATAACAACAAATGCGTTTATGCCGCTTTCTGTGCGCCCTATGCAGGCACCTGCCTTTGCTTTTCTCTTTCCCAGAAACGATGTTGTGCTATAGCTTTTATAAAATTGCTGGCAGGTTTATCAAGTATCAAACCTGCGTCTTTATTTTTATCGGAAGCATAAGATCGATCTATTACAGTAACCCCATCGCCGTTAGCGGCAATTGCTTTACAATGCTTAAAAGCTTCGTTTATAAAATGTATTGCATCAGGCTCATTAATCAATGCTTTTGCACTTGCTGCGCCGGAAGGAATATATACCGCATCAAAAAGTACAGATGCTGTATGCAGAAAACTCTGATCGACCTTAATTTGTTTTCCTGCTGCTCCTTTTATAGTGCCCAATGCGGGGGCTATTATTTTTGTTTTTGCACCGGCCGTTTCAAGCGCAGTCTTTACCGTATTAAGTGATTTTTCATCTACACCATTGGCGGCAAGTATGGCTATGCACCTGGTTTTAATGGAATTCTTTACGGTATTAGCCATGCTTAATGCAGATGATTGCTCAATGCTTTGTTTCATTTTTACGGGTTCGTATTTCTTTTGAATACCGTCGGCAGGCACGCTGTGATTGATTGGATATTGGGGAGCTTTTGGAACCGGCATACCCAATCCTGCTGCAACTTTAGTTACAAGCGTTTTGTCAACCTGGGTAAGTACGCCCAACATCCTTTCCCTGATGGCGTCGTTTTCTAATTTGCCCAGTTCAAAAGTAAGTGCATTGATGATGTGATTTTTTTCAGGCTCAGACTGGCTGTTAAAAAATAAAGTTGCCTGGCTGAAATGATCAAAAAAACTGGCGCTACGTTCCCGTATCTTTTTAGCATCTATCCGTTCCTGGTAACTGGTAAAACCTCCATCAGCGGCTTTAGCCTGGAAGGGGCAGCCATTACCCGTAGAGTTGGGGTGGTAACTGGATTTGCCGCTGTCAATAGTTTGCCGCATATGTCCATCACGCTGATTATTCATTACCGGAACAATGGGTCGGTTAATGGGGATTTCGTGAAAATTAGGACTTCCTAATCTTGATAATTGTGTATCCGTGTACGAAAATAATCTTCCCTGCAATAAAGGGTCATTCGTAAAATCGATACCCGGTACCAGGTGACCCGGATGAAAGGCAACCTGCTCTGTTTCTGCAAAAAAATTATCAGGATTGCGGTTTAGTGTCATCTTACCAATCAATTGTACGGGAACAATTTCTTCAGGAATTAATTTCGTTGGATCGAGCAGATCAAAATCAAATTTGTGTTCGTCTTTTTCAGCAACTACCTGCACACCAAGTTCCCACTCCGGAAAGTCGCCATTCTCAATGGCTTCCCAAAGATCCCGGCGATGAAAATCAGAATCCTTACCCGAAATATTCTGTGCTTCGTCCCAGGCTACTGAATGAACCCCCAGCAATGGCTTCCAGTGGAATTTTACAAAATGCGAAATGCCTTTGTCGTTTATCAAACGGAACGTATGTACACCAAAACCTTCCATCATTCTTAAACTGCGTGGAATAGCACGGTCGCTCATCACCCACATGATCATGTGTGTACTTTCGGGCATCAGGGAAATAAAATCCCAAAACGTATCATGTGCTGATGCAGCCTGCGGAATTTCATTATGGGGCTCTGGTTTTACAGCATGTACCAGGTCTGGGAATTTTATGGCATCCTGTATAAAAAATACAGGCATGTTGTTTCCAACTAAATCATAGTTCCCTTCTTCGGTATAAAATTTTACAGAAAACCCTCTTACATCACGGGCCAGGTCCGAAGATCCCCTAGAACCTGCAACCGTTGAAAATCTTACAAAAACAGGCGTTGGTTTGGATGTGTCGTTTAAAAATTTTGCTTTGGTATATTGGCCGATAGGTTTGTATAACTGAAAAAGGCCGTGAGCTGCCGAACCACGGGCATGTACAATTCTTTCAGGAATACGTTCATGATCAAAGTGCGTGATCTTTTCACGTAAAATAAAATCTTCCAGTAAGGAAGCCCCACGGTTACCAGCTTTCAGGGAGTTTTGGTCGTCATTGATCAATAATCCCTGGTTGGTTGTCATCATTTGTCCATCTGCATGCTGCGTGTTGAACTGCAGGTCGTTTATTTTTTCATTTACAGCCGGTTTTGTGCTTTTCTTTTTTGCCATGACAAAAGTTTTAATGGTGATTAAAATGGAAGCTGATTAATTCAGAAGCTATCTTAAATTATGCCATAAAAATTCCCGTGTATTTATTTTCATTTCAATACTTAGCCATAGAAATGAGCGTATGTAAAAAAAACTATTGAGGAATTTATTCCCCATTGCATGATGCACTGCCTTAGCGTATAATCAAAATAACTGTGGTAAATAACGTTAAAAATAGATTGGCACATATATCGTTATCGTTCTGTATTATTATAATAATTTTTTAAACCTCTTAAAATTGAGCATTATGGCAACGAAAAAAACAGCGCAGAAAATTCCGGCAAAAAAAGATGCAGCGAAAAAACTTCAGGATTTATTTGAAGATGGATTAAAAGATTTGTATTGGGCAGAGAAAGCATTAACCAAGGCATTGCCGAAAATGCAGAAAAATGCTACTGCTCCTAAATTAAAAAAAGCAATTGAAGAGCATTTAGGGCAAACACAGAATCATGTTACCCGCCTGGAAGCCTGCTTTGAAGCACTGGGTAAAAAAGCGCAGGCAAAAAAATGTGATGCCATGGCCGGTTTACTGGAAGAGGGTAAGAGTATAATGGAAGAGACTGAGCCAGGTGCAGTACGTGATGCCGGCATTATTATGGCTTCGCAAAAAGTAGAACATTATGAAATTGCGAGCTACGGTACCTTGGCAGCTTTTGCCAAGGTTTTAGGAGAAAAAACCTGCCTGCAGCATTTGCTTAAAACCTTATCAGAAGAAAAGAAATGTGATGAACTGTTAACAAGCATTGCTGATACCAACCTGAATACTCAGGCTATTAAATAGGAGTATATATTTTAAAGAAGATTTTTTATGAAAGCTGCATGATTAATATTTGCAGCTTTTTCTTTGACAAAAGAAAGCCCCAACATATGCTGGGGCTTTTAACTTTCTGCAAAATTTTAATTCGTTTCCGGCTTATCACGCTGCTTCGTATCCATCATTTCCATCAGCTTCATACCAAGCAGTCCGTTTATACCGCCGTCGGTACCTGTGCTGCCGCCAATCAGTATATCGGGGATTATTTTGATATTGCCTTTGGCAATTTCTTCGGTTATTTTATAGCGGGTAAAGTTATCGCCGCCCATGGCTTTAACCTGCAGTTCGTAAGCTTCGGCAGTTGATTTACCAATGGCCATAATTTTTTCGGCTTCGGCCAAACCGGTTTTGCTGATCTTTTCTGCATCGGCACTGGCGTTTAGTTTGGTAGCTTCGGCCTGTGCACCGGCACGTGCCTTGGTTGCTTCTGCTTCGGCATTTGCACGTTTTTTTGTGGCAGTGGCTTCTGCCTCTACCTGCAAAATTAAACTGTTGGCATCGCCTTCTGCTTTTTTTACAACTGCATCTGCTGTGCGCTGTGCGATCTCCACACTTTGTTGCGCTTTTACAATTTCTTTTTGCATATCGGCAATGGCAGTTTCTTTTTCCATACCCTGGCGTTTTTCCTGCGCCATTCTTTGTGTAGCGTAAGTCTTTTCTTCTTCCTGTGCAATCTTACGGTCGGTCAAAGTTTTCATCAACGATTCAGGCGGAACGATATCGCCTATCAAAGTATCAACCGCATTTACGTTGTACTCGTCCAGCACCTGCTTCATGTTGTCTTTAGCAGCCTGCTGCCTTTCTTTACGTGTACTTAGGAAGGCAATTACATCACTATCCTGCGCCGAGTTACGGAAGTAGTTACCAATGGTTGGTTCTAAAACCTGGCTCACTAAATTGTTCATACTACCGAAACGTGCAATAACTTTTGGCGCTTCGTTGGCAGGTATGTGTATTATCTGCGACACATCCAGATTGAAAGGGAAACCATCCTGTGAACGAACCGTGATCGTACTCAGGTTTTTATCCAATTGATGAGATTCGCTTCTTGTATTTGCCCAGTTCAATACCAGGTTTGTCGTTGGCACCAACTCCACCTTCATAATATATTTATTGAAGGGGTATTTACCGGGGCCGTAAGGTTCCATCCACACACCTCGCTGGCCCTTGCTTACGATGTTACCGTGTTTAAAACCTTCGCCGGTAACGTCTTTACCATCCAGGCCAATATAACTGATAACTACACCTACATAACCGATGGGTACATCTGTCATAGGCACTTCTTCAATTTGTATGGCCCATGGATTTATGTTGTAACTACCTGCCAGAATAATAGAGGGTTGCAAACCACGGTTACCATCAAGTTTTAAAAAGGTATCAAAGTCCTGGAAATTGTTGTGGCCCTCCACATACTTACCCGCTATCTGGCCGCTTTCAATTGGTAACCCATCCATACAGGTTACTATGCCCACCATGTTTTCGTGAATGATGATCATGGGTGTAACTGTTACCGTAAATGCATAGCTATTAATACGGTAAGTACCTGCGGTAATGTAAGCTGTTTGACGACCTTTTTGTCCGCCGTTATTTAAAAAAGAAACAGCATCCTGAAAATTATCGCTTTCAAACCTGCGGCCTAATATAGCGCCAGTGGGTATTTCGGCACCATCGTTACTAAGTATGAGTCCGACATTACCTTCGGGTATTACCAAAAAGGCCTGCATGTTAACACCATACTGCCAAGGCCACATACCCCAATATAGGCCTGGTGCTAATGTTTTACCCTGGAAACCTGCTTCGCCTTTTGTGGCAATGATGCGGCCATCTGGTAGCGAACGGTTGCCACCAAAGAGCACGAATTTTTTAGTAACAAGGCCGATCCTGTTCTCGGGTACGATGACCATACCGAATAGGAAACGGAGAATGAATTTGTACAAAAGCAGTGAAAATAAAATTACCAGTATCCACCAGTAATTGGCAAAAAAATTTGAAAAGTCCATAGTTGTGTGATTTAGTTGTTTTATGTTTTGGTTATGTCCACAGGATCCTGTGGGCAGTTGGCGTACACTTCGGCCGGTTGGCCCCACTACGCCCGATCTATTTTACGGGTTTAAGATTAATCATCAAGCTACTGATAATTATTAAAAACACGGTTAATAAATGCTTACTGAAAATTAATTGTGGAAAACTGCTGGTGGCTTTACCCGCTGGCGAAAGTTAAAGAGAAGGGCAGCAATCATATAGTACATTTTACATGGGAGCAAGGCTCCATTTATGTTTGAGATGTAAAGATATATTGGACTTAATCACTGCACAAATGAATCCGATACAGGTGGAAATTTTACTTTCACAAGTGGTAGAGTATGTGTGATGAGTGGTATGTATGATAAGAAAGGTAATAAGGAGCTGATAAGAGTCATTTTTACGCCAGCAAAAGATTAATTAACTTTGTAGTTTATCCTTAGTTTTTGGTACCGGGTTTTGGCTGTAAAGCCTATAATACCGAAGGGTAAAAAGAATATTGATTTAACGGTTACATTTCACTTTTCAGGATTTACTAACAATTTATAAGATGATTATGAAACATATTAAAAATTTGCAGGGGTTATTTTGTTTGCTTTTTGCGGCGACCGGTATTTTTTTTATTGCCTGCAATAAGAGCGACAGTTCTTCAGGTGGGGGTATTAATCCGGCTACCTACAAATTTGCTTATGCGGATTCAGTTTTATATCCGCAGGGAGAACAATCTGAAATGCAGGTATTAAAACCTGTAACAGCCAGGGATGGTATTTACACGGCTTTCCCGGATGGACTTGAGATTGATGCTTTTAATGGAAATATTAAAATTCACGATAGCGAAACAGGGTTAAAGTATCGGGTTTATTTCAGAAGTATTGATGGGTTGGTAAGAGACTCTACCCTTATTACGGTATCGGGCATTAATTTTTTGGATGGTGTGTACACTATCAATACAAGCGATTCTGTTGTTAAGCCGCTTTATAATGCAGCCACAGGTAATGTTTTACCGGGTTCTGGCAGCGGCTCTTTATTTGATGAAGGAGGTGGCTGCAATGGCGGTGGCTGTGCAGTAGATTTAACCAATGCAAAAATAAATTTAGCACAAACTGTACGGAACGGCATTTTCGGATCAACCCCGGTAAATGGTTCCAGCAAAGAGTTCACGCTCAATTTTCGTGTTAACGACCGAAGTGGTAAGGGAGGGAATAAAATAAAATTTAAATTATTTTATTTTAAAAAACTAAGCGATGTTAACCAGCAGGTTTGGGATTTATTGAACGGCCGTAACGGAACTGTTATCAATAACTTCAGCAACACAAACAATACGCCAATACAAGGATTTACTGCCGGTAATATAACACAAAATAACCTCACCGGCCATGGAAGAAGGCCGCCTTGCGTAGTAATTCTTGGTCAATAGCTGATGTATAAATAATAGCAGGAACATGTGTTATCTTTGGTAGCATAGGTTTAACATGCATAAATCAACAGGTATTTTTTTGGCTTTATTTTTCCCGGGCATTTTGCTGCTTTGCGGACAGCAGCAAAACAGATCAGCTGCGTACCAGGCATTTTACACCACAGCAGAAAATTATTACAATACCGAAAAACCAACAAATTTTACGGACAGCCTTGCCCTTGTAAACTATCAAAAAGTAATAGGCCTGCTCAATAAACAAAAACTATATCAGCCGGTTTTGGTAGATTGTTACACTAAATCGGGCATCTTATACCAGGCAAAAAGCAATGACTCCTTAGCCATTGCCAGTTTTTCAAAAGCAAATGCGTTAAGAAAAACAACTACATCCTTACCAGACTCTTTATTTTTTCAGCCCATTCTTTTTACAGGAGCATCCTATTACACACTCAATAATTACGACTCGGCCTTATATTTTTTTAAACAGGCAGAACAGATAGCCAATAAATATCAAAAGATGCCCGAGGTAGAGCGGCTTTATAATAAGGTTGGCGCATTATATTATCAAACGGGCAATTACAGGCAAAGCATCAATTACTTCAATAAATCGATCAGCCTGCTGAATCCGGCAGGTGCAGGATACACCGATTTCCTGGTGCAATACAAAACAAATCTTGGCTCGGCATACGTTAAACTAAAGGAATATAATAAAGCAATGGATATTTATGAAAAACTGTTGCCACTAAAAACAGCTTCAAGGCCGTTTGTTTTGCACAATATTGGTAATATTTATTTGGAGAAAGGCGAATACGCAAAAGCACTTCAATACTTGGCTCCGCTGGAATATAACCACCAGCTTAAGCTTGTGGATATGGCCCGGATCTACCTCAACATGGATAAGAAAGGTTTAGCAAAGTTTTACCTGGATAGTGCGCTGTCCGAAAATAAAAAAGTTAATGGGTTACGCAAAAATATAACACAGGGGTTAACCCTTAAATATTATGGTGACCTTGAGCTGGCCCAAAATAATACAGCAGCAGCATTAAATTATTACCAACATTCAATTATACAGTCAGATCCTGATTTTTTTGAAGAAGATGTTACTAAAAATCCAACACAGTTTAATGGGCTTCATGCTTCATTTAATTTGTTTGTAAGCATGATCGCAAAAGCCGAAGCGTTTAAAATTTTATACAGTAAAGAAAAAGGCAACAGTAAGCTTGCCGCTGCACTTGATGCATATAAAGCTGCTTTTAACCTGGCACAATATGTAGAGCGTTTTTTAGATACAGATGAAGCACGCCTGTTTTTAAAAGAGAATGTAGAAAGTGCCTATTCAGGTGCAGTTGAAACTGCCATAATTGCTTATGAAGTAACGGATATGAAAGAATACCTGGAACAGGCCTTTGTATTTAGTGAAGCCAGTAAAGCATCAATACTACAGGTAAACAGGCAACAACTGCAAATTGAACAGATACCGGAAATACCGCAGGAGCTGGTGCATGAAGAGCGGAATATTAAAGCCAATATTGCCAGGTTAACTTTACAGGCTGCCAGCATTGCAGACAGTGCAACGATCGAACAAACCCAACTGCAGATAAGTAACCTGGAAATAAAATTATCTAAAGTACAGGAAAAACTGAATGAAAACCCGAGGTACAATCAACTAAGGTATAATAGCGCAACGGTTTCTGTTAAACAAATTCAGGATGACTTTATTGGAAAGAAAACAGCGTTGCTCAGTTATTATTTTACGAGGGATCATCTTATTAGTTTCGTTATTACGTCAGATGATTTTAAATATAGTAAAGAACCGAGAGACAGTAACCTGGCAGCAAAAATTTTAGCTGCAAGGTCAGCGCTTGAATCAAACAGCAACTACGATAAAATAAGTGCAACAGAAACTGCCCGCGAGCTTTTTAACCGGCTTATAAAGCATGTGTATGCTGCTATCGAAAATAAAACCCACCTGGTTATCATTCCGCACAATGAGTTGCAGTATATTCCTTTTGAAATTTTAGAAAATCCTGCAACGGGAAACCTGTTACTCAACGATTTTGCGGTAAGTTATAATTATGCAGCTTCTTTTCTTACCAAAAAAGAAAAGTTTATTGATAACCAGGAGGTACTTGCATTTGCACCTTTTACCAGCTACACTGCCGGCAATGAATTCAGGCAGCTAACAGCATCGAAAGCCGAAGTTGAATCATTAAGCGGTAAAATATTAATAGATACGGCTGCTACAAAAAGTAATTTTATAAAGTATGCCGAGCATTACGGAATTATACATTTAGCCACACATGCCAATGCAAACGACAGCAACCCTGTAGAATCGTTCATTGCTTTTTATCCACAGAAAAGCAATAATGTTATGGACAGCAGGCTATACGAACCGGAAATTTATAACCTTAACCTTTCAAAATCGTCGCTGGTAATTTTAAGTGCCTGCGAAACCGGTAAAGGCCGTTTAATAAGTGGGGAAGGAGTGATGAGCTTGTCCCGTGCATTCTCTTATGCAGGTTGCCCCAGTGTAATAACATCTTTATGGAAGGCGGAGGATAATGCCACTGCTTTTATAATGAAACAGTTACACAAATACCTGCAACAGGGGTTAAGCAAAGATGAGGCTTTACAGAAAGCAAAATTGGATTATCTAAAAAGCAACAAAATAGAGGCACGTTTTAAAACACCGGATTTTTGGGCCAATCTTATTTTAGTAGGCGATCCATCGGGTATTTATAAAAGTAAAAGCCTGTTGATCTACTGGCTTGTTGCTATTTCAGCTTTTGTTCTTGCGGTCTTTTTTTTCTATCGTAAATACAGCAGAAAGCAGTCTTGAAAAAGATTATTGTTTCCAGGAAAGCAATTGCAGTTTTCTTAAAAACCAGGCACTCACTTTACTGTTGTATAAATGTTCTTTGTTGTTGTGTATTTTTTTAAACAGAGGTAATGCTTCAGCAGTTTCATTGTTTTTTAAATAAGATAAAGCAAGGTAATACTCCGAATCATCTGACAGTAAGCCTGTGTGCGTACTGCTGTTTTTTGCAAGCACAGTTTTAAAGCAATTAATAGCATCTGCATAATTTGCTTCAGCCAGGTAAGCCTGCCCGGCAACAAAATTTTCTTTTACAGAAGCATCCCGTTGTTGTTTAAAGGCAGCAATCACTTCATTGTACTTTTTTTCTGAGTACGCCTGCTCTATTGCCGGTAAAGTTTCATTCCCTCTTGATGTGGTAAGGGTGTATGCACTGTATTGTTCACTATATAATTTATCTGCCGATACTGCAAAATACTGGTAAAGTCCAAACATGCCTACTAATAAAATAATTACTGCTGCATATTTCATAAAGAGTTTGGGTAAACTTCTTACTATGGCTTTTTGTTGCGTTGATGTCGCAGCCATTTCGTTCATCATCTTTGTATGTATATTGGCAACCCTATTTGATAAGCCATAGTTTTTTACCACATCAGTTGCCAGTAAAAGATTGTCCAGTTCCTGCTGCATGGCTTTATCAGCTTGCAGTTGCTGCTGCAATAAAATTTTTTCTGCATCGCCCATATCTCCATCTATATAGCTTATCAGCCTTTCGGTTTGTGATATATTATTGCTCATGTTGCAAAGCGGTTTTTAAAGTTTTCGCCAAAGCGGGGTCAGCGGTTAATAACTGTTCCAGTCTTTTAAGGCATTTATGTTTTTTATTTCTCAATACCTGTTCATTTTCGTAACTCATGGTTTGTACAATTTCTTTCATTGACTGATTTTCGTAGTAAAAGGTCAATAATAATTTTTTACACACATCACCCAGTTTGTCCATTACTACTATTACCTGCTGCCGGGCTTCTCTTGCGGTTATATAATCGTTGCTGTCAGCATCAACCAGATCTTTAGCCGTTTCAAATTTTTGTTCTCTCACCACAGACCGGTTTCTTCTTTTCAATTCATTAAGCCACATATTTTTATTAATAGAAAATAAAAACGTTTTTATACTTGAATCTCCCCGGAATTTATCTTTTTGTACCAGCTCAATAAAAGCCACAATAACTTCCTGGAAAATGTCCTCTGCATCCTGCCGGCTTCCCTGGTTTTGCTGTATGTGAATACTTAAGGCTTCAAAATTAGCCCGGTACAAATATTCAATCACCTTGCCCGAAGCTGCATCTGCCTTTAAACCCCTGATAAGTTCCGCATCATCGTAATTCCCCGTTCTGCTCATTCAGTACACAATTAATAGTAAATAATGAAGTCGTTTTTGTAACCGGGTTACTAAAAAATATTTTTAATCAACCCGGCACTAATTTAAGGATAAAATACTATAAACACTGCCGGGCAACCCTGAGGGTAATTAAGTAAGTAGTGTTTAGACGTGCAAAATACTTATATCGAAAAAAAATAAAATTGCCGGTTACATTTTTTAACCCTGCATTTACCAATATGTATAACAATCGTGTTTAACCTTTAAAAAATAGATCATGAAAAAAACATTCACAGTATTAGCAGCATTCACTTTATTGTTTTTTGTATCCTGCCAAAAGGCAGATACAACAGCAGCTTCACCAACTACGCCCCAAACTATTACTGTAATTCCTCAAAGTGCGGTTCCTCCAGCAGTGGTTGCAACGTTTACTGCTAATTTTTCAGGGGCTACAGAAGTGGAGTGGCATAAAAGTGGAAGTACGTTCCAAGCAGAATTTAACCAGTTGAGCCAAAGGCATTCAGCCAGTTTTGACGACAGCGGTCATCAAAGCGAACATCATGTTACCTGTATTAATGCCGCTGTGCCACAGGTGGTATTAACAGCATTCAGAACCCGGAACCCGAATGATAATGTGTGGGAGTGGAAATTAACCAACAATGGCACCTGGAAAGCTCATTTTGCCCGCAATGGCGTGCAATGGGAAACCACTTTCAGTGCTACCGGTACATTTATATCAGAAGAGCGTGCATGAGTTAAATATCCAGAATCCAAAATCCTAAAAAACCAAAAAGCCGCTATTATAGCGGTTTTTTTATTGCTGATATATGCTGCCACAAAAGTATTCCCCGGAATTAATAAATGGATTGCTCTTTATGAGGGTTTTTATAAATTGTTGTTGGTAGTAGACTAAAAATGTATTTATCGAGTGCTGAGTTTCGTGCGGCTCACGGTTTTTTGTTGTTCTTTTTTGCTTCTCCAAAAAAGAACCAAAAAAGGAGCCCCGAAATCGAATACAGCCCGATTTCGGGAAGCAGCTACGTTGGGCTTTGATACTACTGTAGCTTCAACATTTGTAATTCTACTCTTAGATGATCAATTCCCTTATTTCTGTTTTTGAATAATCCATTGGTATTGTTTGGATTTTCTATATGCAGTAAATCCTCTTTCCATATTGGCTAATTCAGTAACTGAGCTATCGATTTTGATAACCTGTCTGAGCGTAGATAAAATAGTAAATCCCGGATTCTTATCAAAAAAACTTTCATGATAAAAGATCCATTTTCCATCTTTTTTATCATGTACAACTTCTGTTATATCCATTATTTGTTTAAGAACAAATTCCGTAGTCAAAACCACCGTAGTATCATTCTCCTTAAATTTTTTATTGACAATTTTCTCTTTCCTACTATAGGAGCAGGATATAAGCAAGGTTAAAGGAAAAATGAATAATAGTTTTGAGTTCATCCTGAAAAATAACAATTAAGACTGCAAAAGCAGCCTTAATTTACTTAAAAATATAATATTATTTAGTTTTAGTAATTTCTATTACTGTGCTTCTACAGTAACGCTTATTCCTTCGCTATGCGATGTAAACTCCGGCGCATACATACACTGTATGGTGGTAATGCCATTGCTGAAATTACCGGCATGGGTTACAAACATGGGATACTCAAAAACATAACTGCCTCTTGCCAGCCAGCCAAAAAAGAAATTGGTGCTGGCATCTTTGGTGCTTTCGTAATAACCAAGTCCGCCCTGGTATTTATATTCGCTGAGTACATTGGTTGGTTCCATACAGGCAGCACGCATATCTTTCATGTGTACGTATTCCATATCCCGATCAACCTTTAATTCGATACGAACTTTTACTTTATCACCCACTTTTAATTGTGCGCCATCTTCTAAAGCAACCAGCACCGGGCCTTTGTCTGAATTTTTTTCGATGAATAATTTCTTCACCAGCTTTAAAGGTGTTTCGGCGGGCGTTATTTTGTCGAGATCTTCAAAGTATTGCCAGTAGAGAGCCCCCCAACCCCCCGAAGGGGGGCTTTTGGAGTCTGCTGAATTTATAGAGACTGTAATATTGCCCATGTTGGGATTTATTTTGTCGCCTTCGATTCTTTTCTTAAAGTAACCTGTGCCTGCTTCTGTTTTTTCATCGGTGCTGTTGATGGTTGTATTGCCCAAAGTTATTGTTACATCTTTCTCTTCATTTAACCAGGAACTTGCATTACTCCCCCCTTGGGGGGCGGGGGGGCTTAGTAACAATGCATAACACGCTTCTGCCGTGGCTTTGGTTGTTTTCCAGTTTTGCGTTTGCTTTTGTTTTAGCAACCAGGTTTTCAGGTCATCAACGGTTGTGTTGTTCTTGTCAATATCCATGAAAGCTTCTATCATCATAGCCTGCGATTCAATAGGAGCCTGGTACCAATAGTAACCGCCGGTAGTCCATTCTTTCCAGTACATGCCCAACTCTTCTTTATTGATGGCATTTTCTTTTAAAGATTTGATGATGGCTTGTGGCGTTGCTGCATCATTGCTGCGGTGCAAAGCAAGAGCGATCATTGCCTGCATGTACTTGCTGTTACTTAGCCAGTATTTTTTTGCCTGTCCAGTGTAATAGTTATAAGCTGTTTGTGAAGCTGCAGCAATTTTATACTCGCTGAAAAAACTGCGCATGTACAAATACTGAATTTGAATATCGCTTAAATTATTGTTGCTGAGTTTTGCTTTGTATTTAATGAGATCATCGTAATCTTCTTTTATTTTTTTATCGAGATAAGGAACTGCTTTGTCAATAATTGTTTTTATGGTTTGATAATTATCTCCTGTTAAAGCATTCAATTTTCTTAAATGACCAATGCCGGTTGCAATGTACTGCGTCATGTAGCGGTCATCTGCTCCGCCTTTAAACCAGGTAAAACCGCCGTTGATGCTCTGCATTTCTTTCAACTTGTTAAATGCTTTATCCTGCTCTGCACTCATACGCACCATATCAAACAACAAAGCAATATTTTTCTTTTGCTGGTTTTCGTTTTGTGCATCTAACACCCACGGTGTTTCCTGTAATAAGGCCGATTTTAGTTCTTCATTTTTTTGAAGATTAGAAAGTAAAGCAGCGACCTCACCCCCCGCCCTCTCCAAAGGAGAGGGAGCTTTCCACCGTTCAAAAATGGCTTTAATTTTTGGTGTTGATTTAGAAATATAAGAAGCCAGTGTATTTGCATAATACCGGTTAAAAGTCTGCTCTGCACACTCGTAAGGATACTCCATTAAATAAGGTAATGCCTGCACAGCATACCAGGCAGGATTGCTAGTGTATTCAACAGTAAGTGCATGGTTGGTAATGGTTGTGCTGCTGCCACTGTTGAGTAATTTATCAAACTTAAATGTTTTTGTTGTTTGATTACGGAGATTGAGCGGCATGCTTTCTGTAACCAGCATTCTGTTGGTTAAAATGGGGATGGCCATTTCTTCTCCATCTGAAAAGCCCCCATCCCCTGAGGGGGAGTTACCCGTAGATTTTGCAATAATTCTGTAAATCATTGCACTGTTGAAATTGAACGGTATTTCCATTGGGAATTTTACTGCGGCACTTTGTCCGGCTGCAACAGTAAAATACTGTAAAGGAAAAACATTCTTGAACCAGCCATCAACGGGTTTGTTGGTAGCGGCATCCAGTAATTCAAGCGTGGCAATACCGGTAACTTCGCTATCGCTGAGATTTACAATTTTTGCACTGAACTCCATGTTATCACCCTCTCTCATAAAGCGGGGTGCATTGGGCTGCACCATCAATGGCTTTTGTGTTACAATCGTTTTTTCGCTGTAACCACTTGCTGCATCTTTGGTATGTGCCAGTGTCATCAGCTTCCATTGCGTTAATGCTTCGGGCATGGTAAAACTAAATTCAATGTTGCCTTCGGCATCGGTTTTAAGATCGGGAAAGAAGAAAGCGGTTTCGTTGAAGTTTTTGCGGACTTGGACTTTTGGTGGTTCTGGATTATTGGTTTTGATTCTAATGTCTTTACCATAAGGATCTAATATCGCATTGCCAAGAGAATCATAGATTGGTACGATAACCCGATCTCCTTTTGATTCGGCACGAACTTCTTCATCTTTCACAATTTTTTGGGGAGTGAATTTTACTTGATTGATTTGAGGAGATGCGTTGGAGGTTGTCATTTTAAAAGCAACACTTCCTACAGCTGTGTTGGCCTTTACAGAATATAATAGACCCCCTCCAGGTGACCAAAATTCAAATTCAAAAAGCTTGTCATAAGATTTAGCTATTGCAGTCAGGTAATCATATTCCCTTTTGTTAAACTCTTCCGAGCTTACTTTTGTAAATCCATTTTCAACCCAACTAATAGTATTGTAAAGGCCCGGCCAGATATACGGCCTGCTCCAGCTATGTGGTTTAAACTGGTCAAGACTTGCATCGTACATAGCAGCCAGCATTTCAGCAGCAACCTTTTCTCCTTTATTGCCGGATATTTTTACTTTCCATTTTTCTTCAGCGCCGGGTAATAATTTATCCCGGAAGGTTTCGTAACTGATATTAAGGTCTTTATTGCTCCAGGGAATGCTAAAACTTTCGTTGCCTTTATACACACGGTTATGTTTTACAAAAGCATAACTCATCGCCATGCCGCCACGGTCTTGTTCTTCTGCAGCATGTGCAAAAGGGGCAGCCTGGGTATTTGTAATTGTTTTATAGGTTAAAATATTTGGTCTATCCATTTTACTGATGGAATGTATCAGCCAGATATTATCGAAGCCCGTTGCAATATTGTACCTGATAAATTCACCAGGCTCTGCATTGCCTTTTATTACATCAAGTTTAATTGCATCGTAAATTTTTTCATTCGCGTTGTTGCCGGTTAACTGAATATATTTTTCTGCTTTAACGAGTTCGCCATACTTGTCTTTAGTAGTGGCAATGATCTTATACCAGCCACTTGAAAATTGAGCGTTGAGTATTGAATATTGATTATTTTCTTTTGTGCTGTCTGTCTTATCTAACACTTTCTCTCCCAACGGCCATTTCGCCTGCTGGTCTTCATCTTTATAAATGTCATAGGGAAAATAGCCTTCGTATTCATTCTTACTCATTAAAAACTGGTCGGGCATCTGCCAATATCTTTCCCTGTAAATTTTGGTTGGTGAAATTACATTGCTGATCGTAACATTCACATTTGCCTTTTCAAAAATATCATTAAGGTTGGTGCTGCTGATTAGCAAGTTTTTCAAACTGTCTGCCGGTATGGATTCAGGCATATTAATAGTAAGCTGCAATGCCTGGTAAGCCACGGCCACCGAAGTATTGCCGCTTCTTGTCTCGCCGTTAATGTCTGTGATATCGGCACTCACTTCATAATAAAAAGTAGGCTGGTCTTTTTTATCAACCGACTCATCGGGTATGGCTTTAAATTTTATTTTGAATTCGCCCTTGGCATCTGTCTTTGTTTCGCCGTTGGTTATTTCCATTTCTTCGCTATTGCCATTTGGGTATCGCTTTGCATAACCCCAGCCCCACCATATGGGGTAGCGCACTTTACGTACAACACGATAACTAACTTTGGCATCATCAATATTGTTGCCGGCATAAGCTTTTGCAGTACCGGTAACTTCAATACTGTCATTAATGCGGTAAGTACCTTTTGGTTTTTGTACTTCTGTAAAAAAATTAGGTCGTTTGTATTCCTCTACACTAAAACTGATGTAAGATTTAGTTGCTGTATCATACAGGCTGAAATTGCCGTTCATGGTGCCTTCGGGCAATTTAAAACTTCCTTTGTAACTGCCGAATTCATTGGTGGTAACTTTTACTTCTGCCGATTTTTGTCCATTGGCATCCTTTAACTGAAGCGTTGTTTTGAAATCCGGTATCACGTTACTTTTTGAAATGTCTTTTTCTCTGGAAATAACAATGCCTTTAAAATAGACGGTTTGTCCGGGCCTGTAAATAGATCTGTCGGTAAATAAGAATGTCTGTGGTTTATAGTCAGGCGAGTAACTGTTGTAATTGTAGATAGAATTATTTTCGTCCATGAACAATTCATCAGCGCCATAATTCACCTGCATTAGAAAATTGCGGTATTCTTTTGTTTCTTTCATTTTAAAGAACCCATTTTTATCGGATGTGTATTTTTCTGCTTTTACATCTTCATAAATACTCTTGTTATAATTGTATTTAGATTCCCATACCTGTACCTGGGCATTGGCAAATGGCTGGCCATTATCACGGTCAAGTACATAATACTCCCCGGTATTAGTATGTATATAGCTGATACTGCTTACATAGGTTTGTTGTTTGGCAATGATGTTTTTGGTGAGTGAAAAATCGGGATCAATACTGGCGAGTATAAAATAAGTACCGCTGAGTAAACCATCAATTTTTATTTCTGCGGCATGCTGCTGGTAATCCTGCAGGTCGGGCAGGTTGATGCTCCAGCTTTTTACGGGTTTCATGTCTGTATAAGCCTGCCATGTTTTTTCATAGTCCCTTTTGTCAAGATTTTTGATTTCATCACGGTTCGTTTTAATTACACGCAGGTAAATGGTTTTAATGTTTTTATAAGTAACCAGGCTGCGGAAGGGTTGCAGCGGCACATTTACTTTTTCTGTTTCAATATTTAAGGATGGTTGCTCAAGTTCCCCGATGGCATTTCTTGCATTGATACCGCCTTCTGTTTTTGGAAACCTGCTGTAGGTTAGTTCAAATAATTCCCTGGCCCTTTTTATTTCGTACTGGTTAGCGGTTTTGGTATTTGCTTCAAATTGTTGTCCACGTGCTACATAAATATTACCTCGTAAATACATGGCCTGGGCTATAGCCGGATATACTGGGTACTGCTGCTCAATATGTAATAAAGCTGCTTCGTACAATTTTTCTTTTTCTTCGACCACTGCGTTATTGTGAACAAAATTTAATCGTATAAGGTCTGCATCTATCAGTGCATCAGGGTTTACATCTGTCAGGTGAAATTTTAAAATATCCTGCAAAAGCTGTAAGGCTTTGTGTTGCAGCGATGCTGTGTCTTTTGTTTTAAAAGCAACCTTAACAAAATCATCAGCCTTTGCAAAAGCTGCAGCGTCATCTATTTTAAACTGGTAAGCCGGTTTGGTAATATCGCTTTCATCATTCATGTAAAATTCCAATGCCCGGTGTGCTAAAAAATCATACAGGGTAGGTCGAAGTTGCCTGGTATTCTCTCCTTTAATTATGATGGCATCAAGTCCTTCTAATTTTGTGGTTTTTAAAAGTGACTCAGTTTGTAAAGAAGCTTTATAAAGCCTGGAAATAGTTGCATACAATTTATCAATGCTCCAGGTGGTGATGTCTTTGCTTTTTTCATTTTGCAGTTTGGTGCGATCGTAAAACTGCCAACGATGGTTTTGCAGGTATTGCCAGAACATTTCGGCCTGCATACTTTGTAAAATATTTTTTGCAGGCGCTTTAGCTTTATTGATCAATGTATCTACAAAAAAAATATTATTCTCCTGTCCGTCCTCATCAACCAGGTTACGGTATTTAACCTGGTACATGGCCGCTTTTATCTGCTGGGCATCATTGCCTGCTGCCATGGCGAGCTCATAAATAACCAGTACTTCCTGTAGCGCCGTTTTTGTAAGGCCTTTCTTTTCCAGCTCTTCTACCTTCTTCCAGTTTTTTGCGTAATCATTTTTTATTTGCGACATAAGGGTTAACGAAGTGGTGGTTAACAATAAAATAACCAGGTACAATTTCTTTATAAACATAATCGGGTATTTAATTACAAGATACAATTTGTTATGTGCAGTTATACTGCAGTGTGTAAAATAAACTATCGGGGTCTATGATGTAATAATAAAGCTGTTTGCACAATTTTGTGCTGCTTTTTTCTTTAACTTTTCATTATGGTTATTTTTTAATAGAACGGCACAGCATTTGAAATTACTTTGGTATAAGACCTAAACAGCATGAAAAAAATATTTACTCTTTTAACGTAGGTCTGTTTTTTGGTAATTGTATTTGCACAGAAATTGCATAGCATTATATGACTACAAATTATTTTAAAGAAGCACATGTAAAAGAATTTGTTCTACTATTTAGTTTTGAAAATAACAAATTTTATTTTTGCAGGTATGGAGACGATTATACCGTTGACAAGGGAAATTAAATTTCAATAAAAGATACCTTCTCTTTCAGCGACAGTAAAGAAAGACTGGTGAATTATATACGGGGTGGAAAATAATTATTTAAACTTTCATGGCTATACTTTGAGGTTCCGGGGCGTAAGCCCCGGTTCCTTTTTACAACAACCTCACCCCTTTATCCCCTCTCCAAAGGAGAGGGGAAAGGAATGCTGAAGGGTATTATTGAAGGGTGTAAAAAATTATTGCGGCATGCCCATCGCAGCGGCTGTATTCAGTTCATAATAAGTTTCTGTACTCCATGCGTGTACTTTACTGCGCAGGTATGTATCGAGTACTTCAATACTGTCGGCTTCCCATACACAGGTGGCCTGGGTCATAGCTGCATTGGGCATTACCTGCATAATTTTTTGTACGCCGTTCTCGGGCAACTGGGGTAAACTTTTTTGAGCTGATGCCCAAAAGTCGGTAGGGTTGCTGATGCTGTGATTTACTACGATGATCATGGTTTATATTTTAAGCAATAAAGATTGCACAAACAGTTTATATAAAATCTACCCACTACAGGGTATTTTAACAGCATTCCTGCAGTACAATGAAATCTATAAAAAAGAAAAACCCGGCAAACAGCCGGGCTTAACTTTTAACTTATTTTATTTTTTATAACTTTTACTTCTTCATCACTTCAGCCATTGTCTTGCCTATGTCGGCCGGACTTGCAACTACATGAATACCACATTCCGTCATGATCTTCATTTTAGCAGCGGCAGTATCATCGGCACCACCAACAATGGCACCGGCATGGCCCATACGGCGGCCGGGAGGTGCTGTTTGTCCGGCAATAAAACCTACAACAGGCTTTTTATTCCCGGTTGATTTGATGTAGTTGGCTGCTTCTGCTTCCATACCACCACCGATCTCACCGATCATAACAATCGCATCGGTTTCCGGATCATTCATAAATAATTCAACAGCTTCTTTGGTTGTTGTACCAATAATGGGATCGCCACCAATACCAATAGCTGTAGAAATTCCAAGTCCTGCTTTAGCAACCTGGTCGGCAGCCTCGTATGTTAAGGTACCCGATTTAGATACGATACCAATCCTGCCTTTCTTAAAAATAAAGCCCGGCATGATACCTACTTTACATTCGTCGGCCGTAATAACCCCCGGGCAATTTGGCCCGATCAGCCTTGTATGTTTAGTGCCTAAATAATTTTTCACTTTCACCATATCCTGTACCGGAATACCCTCGGTTATACAAACCACCAAGGCAATGCCTGCATCGGCAGCTTCCAAAATTGCATCGGCAGCAAAGGCTGGTGGTACAAAAATGATACTCACATTAGCTCCCGTTGTTTTAACAGCATCGGCAACGGTATTAAACACGGGCTTGTCTAAATGCGTGCTGCCGCCTTTACCCGGCGTAACACCACCAACTACATTAGTACCATATTCGATCATCTGTGTAGCATGAAATGTACCTTCTGTACCGGTAAAACCCTGTACAATTATTTTGGAATCTTTATTAACTAAAACAGACATCGTTTAATGGATAATTGATAATTAAATAATGATAATGAATGCCGCAAAGATAGGGGAGATGAAGTGATTGGCGAAAGGGATATTTTGGATACCGGCTTTTGGGCCTTGTTTGGGCAGAAGTGGCACAGTTTATCCATAGGCATGAAGGACTCCGTTTAAAAGTGGGGCTATGATTTATCTTTTATCGAAGCGTATTTGTAAACAACAATGTTTTTACATTAGTTACACAATCCTGCTAATTAACATTTTATAAAACATTATTTGGGAAGGCATTAACATCCATTTTTATAGCCCATCTTATCTTTACGTCTAAACAAAAAAATCAAAACTAACTTTATGAAACAAACATTTTTGCTTATTGCAATTATCACAATCTGCAACCTAACAGCATCAGCACAAATTAAAAAAGGCTCTATTTACCTGGGAGGAGATATATCAGCCTATAGCCAAAAAAAAGATACCAGTAGCAATGGGCCAGGTTACAAAAACAATTCTATAGGTTTTAATATTTCGGCCGGAGAGTTTGTAAAGCAAAACCTGGTTGTTGGTATTTATGCTGGTTACAGCCATTTTGGTTATAATTATAACGGATTCGTTTATAACAGAAACCAAAAAGGGAATAACTATAATGCGGGTCTTTTTGCAAGAAAATATAAAAAACTGCTAAAAGATTTTTACTTTTTTGGCGAAGTTGGTACAGGTTACTTCGGCTCATCTGAAACAGATATTGACATGCCCGGAAATGTTACAACCAAATACATAACAAACGGTGGAGACTTGCACATAACACCAGGTATTTCTTATAGAATATATAAGAAACTTAATGTAGAACTTTCTGTTCCAAGGATTTTTAGTGTTCAGTATTCAGTGCAAAAAGAAACATCTGCAGGAATAAATGCAACTGACAATCGGTTTAGTCTTAATTCCAATATAACGTCTTCGTTTTTAAATTCGTTGGGGTTTGGCTTTCGCCTTATTTTGTAGGATGTATTAAGATGAGATTAAACCCAGATTTTGCAGTTGAAACCTACTGCGGCTTCCAAATCCTTCACAGCAAAGTCTTTCAGAACATTTTTTGAATTCAGAATAGTTTACTATTATTTCATCCAAAAAATAACCTGAAACCCTTACCAGTTTTGTATTTGAAATTCTCGCTACGATTTCAACTGAAAAATCTGGGTTAAAAAATTTGAATAAAAAAATCTGGGGTAAAAACTTGCTCCAGATTTTTTATTTTTATCTTTTCTCTTCTAATCTAATTTATCACCCTTCAACATCGCATCCATATCCCTGTCGTTGCTGATCTTTCCTTTCATTTCCAGCATACGCATATCTTTGGCATCCTGTAAAAATTCAGAAGCAAAAATGAAATCGTTCAGCCTTTCGCTCTTGGAGAAGATGATATCTTCTTTATTACCTGTCCATTCTTTTTTACCGAGGTACATGTAGAGGATGTTTTCGCCGATCTCCATTACACTGTTCATATCGTGGGTGTTAATTACGGTTGTCATATTGAACTCACGGGTAATGTCCAGGATCAGTTTATCTATCACCATGGAGGTTTGCGGATCAAGTCCCGAGTTTGGCTCATCGCAAAATAAATATTTGGGGTTTAGCACTACGGCACGGGCAATGCCCACCCTTTTTTTCATACCGCCACTTAATTCGGCCGGGTATTTTTTATTTACATCTTTTAAATTAACCCTTTCTAAAACCCCGTTAACCCTTTTTAATTTTTCGCTAAAACTGCTTTTGGTAAACATGTCTAAAGGGAACATGATATTCTGTTCAACGGTCATACTGTCGAACAGCGCAGAGCCCTGGAACAGCATACCGATCTGCTGGCGCAATTCTTTGCGTTCCTCAATATTCATATCAGTAAAACTTACGCCATCGTAAATGATCTCACCGGCATCAGGTTCAAATAAACCCACCAGGCATTTTTGTAAAACGGTCTTGCCACTACCACTCTGGCCAATAATTAAATTAGCTTTACCGGTCTGCATGATGTGACTTACATCATCAAGTACCACTTTGTCGCCGAAACTCTTCTTTATGTTTTTAAACTCAATCATGCCCCAACCCCTAAAGGGCTTTTAGTCTCTACATACTATATAGAGTGTTATAAATAAAATTCAGTCTTTTCCCATTTCCACTTTAGGAGTTAGGAGCAACCTGTTACTTATCCAGCAGCAATGCTGCTAAAATATAATCGGCAAATAAGATCATAATACAACTAACCACTACACTTTTTGTACTGCTTCTTCCTATTTCCAGGGCACCGCCACTTACATAGTAACCATAGTAAGAAGGAATAGTGCTGATGATAAATGCAAATGTGTATGCTTTTATCAATGCAAAAAATACATTGTAAGGAACAAAGTTAAGTAAGAGGCCCATATCATATGTATCCGTAGATATGATATGCGTTGCTGCACCTGCTAACCTGCCGCCAATGATACCCAATACCATAGACAAAACCACCAGCATGGGAATGGTAATTAAAGAGGCTGCAATTTTGGGCATGATCAGGTAAGCCTTGGTGTTGATACCCATGATCTCCAGTGCATCTATCTGTTCGCTCACACGCATATTACCCAGTTCACTGGCTATCTTACTGCCCACAACACCGGCCAGTACGATACAAACAACTGTTGGTGCAAATTCAAGTATTACCGTATCACGCACAATCTGGGCAATGGTGGCGGCGGGTATCAGCGGACTAACCAACTGGTAAGATGTTTGTACGGCACTAACCGCACCCATAAAAACAGAAATGATAAGTACGATGCCGAGAGAACCAATACCGATCTCTACACATTGATGCATGAGTTCTTTCCAATACATGCGCATGTTTTCCGGTTTGGTAAACATGCCCTTCAGCATCATCAGGTATCGGCCAAAATGGTTAAAAAAAAGCATCTGTAAAAATATGTTAGATGTACGAATGTAAGATTAATTAAACTGCTGATGTTAATCTATGTTGGATGTAAGATGTACGCTGTACGAATGCATAATTATGCAAGATATCAGGTTCACCTTAATAGCTCATATTTATGGTATATTTTTTTAATTACTAATGCAGACGTACATCGAACATCAAACATCGTACATCAAACATCGTACCTCTTAATTTACATTTCCTGTGCAATATTCTTTTTGCGTTTCCACCATTTACTTTTCTTCACCACTTCTTTGGTGTTGGTTTTACATTTAGTTTGTGCATCCACAACAGCTATCAATACCATGTTAAATATAGAACGGATAGAACTTCCCAATTGCAAAACGTGAACAGGTTTATTCAGGCCCAGTAAAATGGGGCCAATGGAATCGGTGCCCGCAACTTCCTGTAATAAATTATAGGCAATATTGCCTGCTGCTAAATTCGGGAAGATGAGTGTGTTCACATCTCCATCCAGCAATTCGGTAAAGGGATAATTCTCTCTTAGAATTTCTTTATTAAATGCCAGGATACCCTGTACATCACCATCGCAGATCAATGAAGGGTCTTTTGCTTTTACAATGGCCCTTGCTTTGCGAACCAGGTTTGCTTCGGGCGAGTCGCTGCTGCCAAAATTAGAATAGGAGAGCATAGCGATCCTTGGCTTGATATTAAACTGTTTTAATTCTTTGGCAACCAGGAAAGTTATTTCAGCCAGTTCTTCGGCAGTTGGATTAAAGTTAACGGTTGTATCTGCCAAAAACAATGGCCCACGTTTGGTGAACATGATATACATGCCGGCGATCTTGCTAACACCGGGTTCGGTACCTATTATCTGCAAAGCCGGGCGTATGGTGTCAGGATAATTCCTGCTCAAACCGCTGATCATACCATCGGCTTCGCCGTTCTCTATCAGCATGCAACCAAAATGGTTGCGGTCTTTCATCGCTTTGTAACTCTCATATTTGTTTACACCTTTGCGTTGCCTTTTTTCAAAGAACTGATCACCATAATGTTTCCTGAGCTCCTCATGCTCGTCATCTGCAGGATTCATAATAGGCATTCCTTCCAGGTCGATGCCATTTTGTTCAGCCAGTTTCCTGATCTTATCTTCCTTGCCTAACAGTATAGGGTAGGCCACATGCTCTTCCATCACTAACTGGGCAACTTTTAATATCTTGATATTTTCTGCATCGGCAAAAACAATGCGCTTGGGATCTTTACGTGCTTTGGAACTGATAACACGGCTTAACTGGTTATCCAGTCCCAGGCGATGGTTCAGGTCTTCCACATATTTATCCCAGTTAAGTATGGGGTATTTGGCCACACCACTTTCCATAGCTGCCCTGGCAACGGCAGGTGCTACCGTAGATAATAAACGGGGGTCTAATGGTTTGGGAATAATATAAGTGGGGCCAAAAGTGATCGTCTTTTCGTTGTAAGCCAGGTTCACAATATCCGGCACAGGTGCTTTTGCCAGTTCGGCCAAAGCTTTTACTGCAGCCAGTTTCATGGCTTCGTTAATGGCAGTGGCCCTTACATCCAATGCGCCACGGAAAATATAAGGGAAGCCCAGTACATTATTAACCTGGTTGGGATAATCACTGCGGCCGGTGGCCATAATAATATCTTTACGGGTTGCCACCGCTACATCATAATTGATCTCTGCCTCAGGATTTGCCATGGCAAAAACGATGGGATTTTTAGCCATACTCTTCACCATATCGGGTGTTACGGTATTACCCGCACTTAAACCAATAAACACATCCGCATCTTTAAAAGCTTTTGCCAGGTCGTAATCTTTATATTTGGCATCCACACAAAATTTTAGTTTCATTTCCTCTACATCTGGCCTGCCTTTGTATAAAATACCTTTGCGGTCAAATACCATAAAGTTGTTGTGTTTTGCGCCCAAAGATTCGTACAGCTGTATACAGGCCATGGCAGCGGCACCGGCGCCATTTACTACAAATCTCACCTTATCTATTTTCTTTTTCTGGATGATGAGTGCATTCAATAAAGCAGCAGCGCTGATGATGGCCGTACCATGCTGATCATCGTGCATGATGGGTATTTTGCAACGCTTTTTTAATTCCTGCTCAATATAAAAACACTCAGGTGCTTTAATATCTTCTAAATTTATACCTCCAAAAGTTGGTTCAAGAGACTGCACGATCTGCACAAATTTTTCAGGATCGGTTTCGTTGATCTCGATATCAAACACATCAATATCAGCGAAAATTTTGAAGAGAACGCCCTTACCTTCCATCACCGGTTTACCGGCTTCAGGGCCAATATTACCCAGGCCTAAAACGGCTGTACCATTGCTGATAACGCCCACCAGGTTTCCCTTGGCGGTATATTTATAAACATCTTCGGGGTTAGCTGCAATTTCCAGGCAGGGCTCTGCAACACCGGGTGAGTATGCAAGTGAAAGGTCTCTTTGTGTTTTGGCCTCCTTGGTGGGTATAACTTCTATTTTACCCGGACGCCCTTTTGAATGATAGTCTAAAGCTTCTTGTTTACGTAAGTCTTTTGCCATAATGATGAACCCCGGCCCCCTCTATCTCCCCCAAAAGGGGAGGAAATGTAGAAGACTTTAGCGGAGATTATGTTTTTATTTTTTTTGAGCCAAGCATATTGTTTTCTATTTAGCTTCATTGGCGTCGCACGCTTGTACTGTGGCAATGCAATTCAGCTTTTTAGCCCCTATAATTTAAAAAAATAAATTGCAGGGAAGTGCAATTTACATAAATAGGGGGATAGTAAACTTATATCAGGTTATATTAGACTTAACTTTAAAACTCCAGGTAATGGCAAAATCAGCTACAATTTCACCGGCGGCATTGCGGCCATAAGATTTTGCCGTAACTATTTTGCCCTCATTACTGAAGACTGCATCTTCGATCGTCTTTTTTATCATTAAACCATCCTCGCAGGTAAAAACAGTGATGCCGGTTGCTTTTTTTATAAAGTTGCCTTCAATCTTTACTACCAGCATACTTACAGCCGGTTGCCTTTTATGTATATGCATAAGGCCAAGCAGACCGGTAGTCATTTCGGCAGCCATACTCAGGCAGGCAAAATAGGTACTCTTAAACGGGTTTTGACTAAACCATTTGTAGGGCACTTTTACCGAGCATTTATTTTCATCAGCAGCAACAACCCTTACCCCGCAAAAAAATGCGCTCGGTAATTTGAAGAGCATGTACAATTTAAATTTTAAAGGATGCTTTATAAGTTGGAGAAATTGGTCAGTATTTGACATTGAAAATTGTTTGTTGAACATTGCATATTGAACATTACGATAAAAATTACCAATATTCAACAAACAATATTCAATGTTCAGTTATTACTTTCCGTACATTTCCGGATTCAAGGCCCTTGGGCTCCACATTTCTAAAAAGGATTGTACTTTACGCTGGTCATAACTTTTTTTACCATCTTCCAGGTATTCGCTGTTTTGCGTGTGTATGCGTTCGCCTTTTTCATTTAAGATGATGAAATTTGGGAAACCGAAACGCTGGGAATATCCATATTTTGCAAATATGGCTTTGTTCTCATTTTCTTTACTATAATTTAAATGATACCAAACAAAGCTGGCATTGAGCACCGAATCAATTTTTGGATCGGCTTTACAAAAACGTGCAAACTCAATACACCAACTGCACCAGTTACCGCCTCCCTGCAACAATACATATTTATGTTCGGACTTTGCTTTTTTAACAGCCGCAGCTATATCCTTTGCTGCATCAGCATCCGGATGGTATAATTTATTTCCTTCTGTTTGGGCATTACTTAAAATTGTTATCAAACAAAAAGCAATGACGATCAATTTTTTCATATGAAATATTGTTTTATTTTTTAACTTCTACCACACAAAGTACAGCATTCTGTCCGGCATTATTTGCTTTAAAATTTATAGTGCCGCCACTACCTGCAGCAAACTGTACACCTGCAACTGCATTTTGTTTTAAAGCATCGGCTACTTTTGCTGCATAATCGGCACCTGTACTTTTGCTGATTGTATTATTAACAGCATACCAGTCAATGGCCTGTTTTGTTACTACGATCGCAAACACATCTTTGTTACCAACATTATCCGGGACTAAACTTTTTCCCCGCGGAAATAAGCGGTAACCGGTAATACCACAAAAAGGAGAGAAGGCTGTTTTGGTTGCATCTTCTTTTGATGGATACGGAAATAAAGTATAACTGCTGCCATCTGTTTCCTGTCCGAAAATATAAATATTACACTCGGTCGAATTCTTTATCTCCATTTTAAATTTGGTGCCTGGTGCAACCGTGTTCACGGTTTCAAAAACATTACCATCCTTTAATCTTAAAGGAATATATTGCTTGTCATCATTTTTTACAAGGCCAATGGCAGCTTCAAAACCAATGCTGACTGCTGCGCCGCGTTTGGGCATGGGATCAATGCCATAAGCTTCCCGTACAAATTCTTTAAAGTCGGCATAACGAACCCAACCAATACCGTTATTTCCCCATTCGGGTCCCCAACTGTTCATGAGTTGGAAAGCCTGCTTGCGGTCGTCGTAACCGATAACACACATGGCATGCCCGCCAAAACCAGCCTGTGTGCGGTCTTCATCGGTTGGCGCCCACATATCTTTTCCTTTCATATCCTGCATAAAACTACCGCCTACCATCATGCCAATTACCACTGGTGCGTCTTTTGCCAGGTGTTCTTTTACTGCACGAACATTGATACCGTCTGTGCTTTCACCAGTGGTTAACCTGGTAAAGCCATGCATTTTATTTTGTGCGGCTTCACTACTCATGCTTGAATTAGGTTGCCTGCTGCAATCCTGGTCATCATAAGGAAAAGCAGTAAAGGGAACCACGCCT
This sequence comes from Chitinophagales bacterium, assembly GCA_038226715.1. Classification (GTDB taxonomy): domain Bacteria; phylum Bacteroidota; class Bacteroidia; order Chitinophagales; family Chitinophagaceae; genus Ferruginibacter. Next base: position 53,859 of record JBBRQF010000003.1, on the reverse strand, counting down.
TTGGTTGCCATAAATTCCATGGCGTTTTGAATATATGCTCCCTGGCATCCTTCCAATCCTATTTGATTATACACAAAAGCCGGACTATATGCGGTACTGTTTCCGCTTTGTCCGGTTGATGCAGCTTCTACAATTGTTCTGGCAGCATACACACTACTCCAGGCAACACAAGATCCCTGTTGACCCTGGTTTTTTCTGTCGGGTGCAAATTTTAAAAGTGAAACACTTTCGGGTAATGGGTTTTTAGTATTGTCGTCGGACAAGCCTTCGTACACATTTGCTTTTTTAAATTCGGCCGGACTATAACTATAACCGCTTTGCGAAAAAAGATTTTTCACAATGTCTGTTCCGCCACCGCCCGAGCCGCCCCTAAAAAAGAAAAAATAAGCAGCAGCACCTCCAACTAATAATAATAAGAGTATCTTTTTGCCGCCGCCGCCACCGCCGCTGAAGAGGCCAAGGATCATGGGTAAAAAACTTAACAGTCCGCCGCCACCGCCACCGCCTGTTGTTCTTCCTCCTGAGGTATTACTGTCGTCAAAGTCTTGTTGATCCGATGGATCATCTTCCATACGTATTGGCATAGTAAGAATATTTTAAATGAAAAAGATATTTAAAAATAAGAAGAATTTGGGTAATTGCTTTGTGTTAAGGTAAAAACAAATGAACACTATGTATCAACAAATCTTACCAACCTTACTGATTTGCACAAACCGGATCAAGGAATCATTTGCAATCCACACCCAGCATAGCTGTTGCCTCAGTAACACCTAAGGTTTTTGCTTTTAGAATATCCTCGCAATAATTATTTTTTTTAAGAATGATATTTGCCTGTGCCCTGGTGAGGTACGCATTTGCATTTCCGGGTTCATAATTTATTGCTGTGTCACAGTCTTTAACAGCGGCTATGATCTCATTAAGATCCCAGTCTTTTAGTGGGGTAGTTATAAAAATGGTATGCTGCAGGTTGCCTGGCTGAAAAAGAGCTTTCATCCCGGTTGCGTTTTTGTCTTCGATCGTATTTTTATTAATAAGATTTGTGGCCCTGTTCAAAAAGGCAGTTGCATTTTTTGGATCTGCTTTTAAAGCTTCATCAATATCTTTATCAGCCTCCTTATATTTTTTCTGAAACGAATTGAAAAGGCTTCGTTTGGCCAGGTAGTCTGATAAAATAAGTTGTTGGTCATGAATACCAGGATCAGTCTTAAGCGCAGCGATTGCCCTGTTTAAATTAATAACTGCTGAATCAAAATGCAAAAGATTTGCCTGTGCAAAAGCAATACTGTTATACAATTGTGCATTAAAAAAAGCGGTTGCAGTTTTACCGGCAGGATTTTGATTTGTTACCAGCAATGAAGGGTTAAGCTGACTGATATTTTCAATGCAGGCCTGGTAAAACTGAATTGCCTCTTTAAAATTTCCGGATGCTACAGCAGTATTACCTCTTCCATTAAGTAATACCGGATCATTCTTAAATTTTAATAAACCTTCCTCAAAAACCGATCTGGATTTATCAAATTTACCAAGGTTAAAAGCTGTCTCACCCATGCTTGTGTAATAACTGATCCTGCTGTTGTTACAGTAACTGTCTATTTCATTATCTATTTGTTTTATGGTTAACGGGTCCGTAGCATTTTTTGCCAATATTTCTTTTGCTTTTAATTTATCTGCACAGGCATTTTCAAAATTACCTGCATTGTATTGTAAATAGGAGCGATGCAGATAAGGCAGGTAACTGTCTGCATTTAAACGTATAGATTCATTAAAAGCTTGCATGGCTTTACTACCCTGGTTTAGCTGGGATAATACAATGCCTGCATAAGTATGGTATTCATTAAACTTCGGATTCTTTTTTAAACAGGAAGCAAGGTCGGGCCATGCCAGTTGGTATTGTTGTAATTGTATGTAGCATTTGGCACGAACAAAATAAGCATACTCTGCATCAGGCTGATATTGAATAGACTTGTTGATAAAATCCAGTGCGGGTTTTACATCTCCCAGCGCCAGCTTTGTCATGGATAACCACAGAAAAACATAAGGCGAATTTACATCCAGCTCCAAACCTTTATTAAAATCAATTATTGCTTCATTGTATTTGCCCAGTTGAAATTCTGATTCGCCCTTTTTTACATAGCCCATCGCTTTTGCAGGTTCCAGTTTTATATATTTTTCAAAGATTTTTATGGCTTCGTTATAGTTTCCGGCATCTGATTCGATCATGCCGAGATTACCGATACATTTAGAACATAGCGCATTTAATGCAAGTGCCCGTTGATAATCTGCTTTTGCTTTTTGTACATTTTTAAGTTGTGCATACGCAAATCCCCTGCCGGTTAAATACTTTTCTTTTTCACCGTAGGTAGCGATCAGGTTATCAAGCAGTGTAATTGATTTTTCAAACTGACCGTTATCTAATAAAGAATCTGCTGCTGTAAGATCTTTCTCTTCCTGCTGGGCATATACATTGCTAAACAACAACATGGTCAGAACCACAACAATCGTACATTCCCTTTTAAATATCAATTTCATAGGTAGTTTTTTTGTTCAGCTATTTCTCTTTTTCCAAAATCTCAAACTGCCTCGACACGCTGACACCATTTTCATCTACTAAGGTAATAATATGTTTTCCGGGAGAAGGATTTAATCCTATCTGGTGAAAGTTTTGAGTAGTACCTATAAATTCATCATCCAGGCTCCAGAAAATTTTTGCACCTGCCCGGCGGTGAGCAGCAGTAAAAACCGTTTTACCTCTTTCGCCATTTATCTCCAGGGGTACATAAATTTTTGCATCAGGCTGCGGATAAATGATCTCAATTAATTTTCCTGTTTCTGCAAAGTTGCAACCAGCTTTGAAGGGTGGGAGGGGTATATAATCTATGTTGCGTTGTTTGTAATAAAACTCCATCGCCGGCGATAAGATGAACCAACTTTTGTGCAGCATGTTTGCGGGAGATTCACATTCCGCTGTTACTCTAAAATTTCCTGTTGCATCCAGGTGAATTAATTTATGGTAAGGGCAAAGTGCAACTTTTGTTGCATTGGGCGGCATAAATAAAGTATCCACATCCGGACAATCAATATTAGCCCGGTAACCACTTTGTCTGCACACGGGCACATACGCATAATTGTATGTTGGTTTTTCAAACCACTTGTTATTAGGTAATAACCTGAAAATATCAAAGAGTATAGGCGCCGCAGTTTGCACACCCACCAATCCCGGCCTTCCTTCGCCATCGGTATTGCCAACCCATACTGCCACTACATTTTTTGGTGTAAGCCCGATTGCCCAGCCATCCCTGAAACCAAAGCTGGTTCCCGTTTTCCAGGCAATTTTTTGAGAAGAAGAAAATTGCTGCCACAAACCTTCTTCGCCCGGCCGCATCACATCCTGCATAGCCTGGAATGCGAACCAGATGCTGGTTGGATCTAAGGGAATTTGGGATTTGGAATTGGGGTTAGCTGGTCCAGTGTTCTCCGAATTCCTAATCCCTAACTCCTTGCTTATGTAATTGGGCGCATGAAAATCCCCTGCATCCGGCTTGCCATGATTTTTTGTCTGGTGATTTAAAGTACGTGCCATGGATGCATACACGCCCGCCAGCTCCCACATCGTTACTTCGCATCCGCCGAGTATTAAACTCAGGCCATAAAAATCAGCATTGTTATTGAGCGTTGTTATACCGGCCTGCTGCAACGTTTCGTAAAATCGCTGGTATTTATATTGCTGCAACATTTTTACAGCAGGCACATTTAAGCTACGGGATAATGCCCGGTTAGCAGGAACGGCACCGTCATAACTCAGGTCAAAATTCTTTGGTGCATAACTGCCGATCTGTGTGGGTATATCGGCAATTATTGAATTGGGTAGGATCAACCCATCGCTTAACATGGACGCATATAAAATTGGTTTAAGCGTACTGCCCGGACTGCGTGGTGCTGCAATCACATCCACATCAGCTTCCATTTCTTTGTTTGCTGCGTCTTTAATGTTTCCCACATAGGCCAATGTATTTCCAGTCTCCACATCAAGTACCAGTGCACAAACATTATTAATGCCATTGCCTTTTAAAACAGCTTGATGTTGCTGCAGGATGATGCTCACATTTTTTTGCAGGTTGCCATCAAGGGTTGTTTTTATTTTTGTTTCCTGCTTCCATATTTTATTATCATTGATAAACCGCTGTAATAAATGCGAAGCATTTTGAGGAAGCCGCAAAGGCTCGTCAGGCAATGGTTCCAGTTTGGCCAGTTCGGCACTGGCTTTGTCGATCTTTCCAGCTTCCTGTAAATTATCGAGCAGTGTATTTCTTTTTCTTAGCAACACATCCCTGTTTTTTCCGGGATGCACAAGCGAAGGCGCATTGGGTAAAACAGCCAGTGCCGACATTTCGCCCCAGCTTAATTTATCGGCGCTGCGGCCATAGTAGCGCCATGCTGCTGCATCCAATCCAACAATATTGCTGCCGAAAGGCGCATTACTGGCATACAGGGCAAGAATATTTTTTTTGGAATAAGATAGTTCCAGTCTTACCGCAAGAATACTTTCTTTTAATTTGTTCCATAAACTTCTTTTATCATCTCTTTTTGAAAGCCTGATCACCTGCATGGTAATGGTACTGCCGCCCTGAACTACGCCTTTGTTTTTAATGTTTTTTATAACCGCTCTGCCAATGGCAACCGGGTCAACTCCGGGATGTTTAAAAAAACGCTTGTCTTCAAAAGTGGTAATACAATCAATAAATTTTTGCGGTACATTTTTATTGTACGGAAAACGCCATTGTCCATCGGCAGCAATCGTTGCATTTAAAAGATTACCATCTTTATCTTCAATAACATAACAGGTTGGTGCATGAAATAATTTTGAAGGAAGGGAGAAATAAAACCATATTAATAAACCCATCAGCACTGCCAAGATGATCTTGTTTTTAGTGCTGATGGATTTTAATCCCGTCAGTATATTTTGAAAACGCTTGTTCATTTTTTATAGAAACGCTGATGACACTGATAAAACGGATGAACACAGATTGATCCGTATTTATCAGATCGATCCGTGTCATCTGTGTTTCTATCTTTATTGATTCACAACTTCCACCCACTTCCCATTTACACCTGCAGTGATACTGTTATCATACATGGCTTCGCAATAGGTGCCGGGCAAAAAGAAACGGCCCAGGTACGATGCATTCAGTTGTATATAATACGTGAATGTTTGACTGCTGCCAATATTGAAATAAGTGTACTCCCGGTCATCACGGATATCCTGGTAAGTTGATGGAGACGATTTAAATGTGCCCTCGCCATCAAACATCCGGGCATTTAAAATTTCCCAGCCACTGGGGAATATCTGCGACAAAGCCATTTGCGAATAATAACCACGCTTACCGGGATTTGTTATTACAACCTTCGCCACAAAATCGGTGCCCTGTGTAAGTTTGTTGATATCAATGGCTGTACCATTTTGGGTAACATAACTCACATTCATATTCAGTACATCCGGGTTATTATTTATTTTAAGGCTGTCGCCGGCCAATGGTTGCCCCTGTGTAACCAAACGAACATACAAAGTATTGCTGCCCTTGTTGGTGATAATCACATTACTACTGCCATTTGCAAATAAAACAGGTAGCTGTTTGATATAGGTGGCTGAATTGACATCAACATTTTTTCCATTAATATTTCCGGTTGCAATAATTTTTGCACCAGATGGATTTTTACCACAAAATTTGGCAATGGCAATTAAACTGTATGCCGTTGTTTGTGTACTGTACCAATTATCCTGCGATAATTTGGCACAAATGGTCCTTAATAATTCTTCTGCCTTTGCTTTTTTCTTAAGCAATGTTAAGGTTTCCAATACCATGGCTTCATCCCTGGTATCTGAGCCATATGTATTACCCCAACTTGTTCTCACAGGGAAAGATGCAGCCAGGCCGCTGATCAGGTCCAGTGCCGTATTCTCCTGTCCTGCCAGTGAATAGGTAGCCGCCAGCCGCCACTTTGCTTCGGCAGATAAGTATTTGAATTCTTTCAAACGGTTCATAGCACCAAGCTCGGGCGCTTTTGCCAATGCAAGTGTATATAACCGGTATGCCTGTGTAAGATCGCCGCCATAAAAATTTGTGGTGGATGGTGCCCAGCTATTTGCTTTTCCACGCTGAAAGTTTTTCCAGTTCTGCAACATATAATCACTAACCAGGTAACCATTATTTTGTGCTTCAATTAAAAAATGCCCGGCATAGTTTGTACCCCATTCATCGCTTTCGCTGCCACCGGGCCAGTAACTAAAGCCACCGTCTGGCCGCTGAAAATTCTGCAGTCTGCCAATACCGGCTTTTACGTTTTTATCAACCTGTGCTTTTCTAACTTCATCCAGGTCGGTCAATTGATTTAATACCAGTTGCGGAAAAACGGCTGAAGTCGTTTGTTCAATACATCCATGTGGGTATTCGATCAAATAATTCAAACGCTTTTGCAGGTTCATGGATGGTACACTTGAAATTTCAAGCACGGCCGTACTGGTAGATGCAACGCCAATAGGAGCAGCAATTGTTTTCCATTGTTGACCAGCACTTAAAGTCATTTCGGTTACCTGCGTAACCGGCGGATTGGGATTACGAATATCAAGTTCTACTTCATAATCGGCCTTTTCGCTACCGGAACTTGCCAGTAGTTTTACTTTACCGATGCCTACGTTTGGTTTAACACGCACATCAAAATAAACCATCTGTTCGCCGGTTTGTGCAAAATTGATAGCTTGTGCATTGCTGCCAACTACTTCCAGGAAAGGATTTGATTGCAACGAAATATTCACTTTCTTAATATTATTCTCCATGGCAAAAACAGTAACCGGCAGTTTAATGGTTTCGCCGGGACCAAGTACCCTTGGCATGGTAGCCAGCATCATCAGCGGTTTTTTAACAGCCACAGTTTTTTCTGCAGCACCATAACTGCCATTGTGAGCCGCAACAACCATCGCTCTCACAGAACCAATGTAAGACGGTAAGGTGAAAGATTGTTTTTGCGTTTGGCCCCTGTTCAAATGAAATGGCCCCAGGTATTTTACAACAGGTTTAAAACGGTTAGCTGTTTTTTGTTTACCCGGCCCTGCTTCACCATCACCACCGATGGTTAAGATTCGCTCCAGGTCTCCGCCCCAGGCACCAATCACATAATCAAAAAGGTCAAAACTTTTTACGCCCAATGCTTCCCGGGAATAAAATGCTTCATGCGGATCGGGTGTTTTAAACCTGGTAAGATCCAGTAAGCCTTCATCAACAATGGCAACACAGTAAGTCATCTCTTTTCCGTTCTCTTCACTAACAGAGAACGAAACATTTGTTTCGGGCCTGATACTGGCTGCAATATTTAACACCGGTTTCAATACGGTATTTTTATCTTCTACAAAAATGGGAATGGAGCCATACATTCGAATGGGCAGATCGTTAATGGTTTGCGAATGTGGTTGCAATAAACTGATCGTTGCATAAACATTCGGTGCCATATCGGCATCCGCTTTAAACTTAACCTGTGTTTCTCCCTGTTTGGTTTCCTGCCAAAAAGATTTGATCACTTTGCTTCCATTCTCAATACTTACCAAAACCCGTCCGCCTTTACTGCTGGGGATAGCCAAAGAAACTTCATCACCAACATTGTATTTTTCTTTGTTGGCTTTAAAAGATAACATAGATGCAGCGGTTTGATCTTCTTCGCCTGCACGTGTTTGCCAGTAAGCATCTTCAATATAAAAAATAGATCCGGTGGTGTGGCCGCTTTTAAGATCTTTTACCAATATTAAATACCGGCCCCATTCATTTTCTGATGTGCCGAAAGTCCATTGTCCACGGCCATTGGTAAGTTTTACAGTTTCGGTCTTCAGCAGTTTATTGTATTCATCCTGCGTGAAGTTGCTGAGGTTATCGCCGTTATTATCCCACCACCAGCGCCATTGAATGCGGTAGAATTGTACTTCCACATCGCTGTTGCCGGCAAGCAAATTTCCTTTGCTGTCAACATCTACAATTTGTGCTGTATGTTTTTTACCGGCCATTAAATAATCAAATGGCTGTTCACCATCTGGTAACTTAAGTCCAGCATAACTACTGTATGGACTATAAGGCATTGTAACATTATCAACACTAAAACTTCCACCCGGTTCAAAAACCTTTACCATCATATTGGCACTCAGCATGCCCGGTGCCGTTTCATCAATTTCAAAATTTGTTTTTAGCGCCGCATTGCCTTGTTCATCCAGTGTGCCATCATAAATGGTTTTGCTTTGTGTTGCATATTTGGATGTGGGATTATCAAATTCAAAGCCTGCAAATTTTGGAAAGGATGTACCTCTTGATGAAAGCGATGCATCAATCTTGGCTTTTAAATTTTTACCCAATGCACCAAACAGCCATTTGGCATTGATGTTGCCAGTTTCAGTATTGCCTTTGCCCAGCACGGGATCTTTACCAAAGTCGAGGTTTATTTTTAACCGGTTTGGCATAATGGTTTCTACCTTAATTCTTTTTTCAAATTCGGCACCGCCAACTTTTATTTTGGCCAGCCAATTACCGGTAGGAGCGGAAGCATCGGTATTGGTTTTAAAAAGATAGAATCCATCTTCGGCATTGGTTTGCACCGTGTGTTTGTACAATTGTCCCTGCGGGGTAAATAAGCTAAACTCAACAGGATGGTCTTCGGGTAATTTACCCTGCTTATCTTCCACAATAAAATTAAGGAACATGGTATCACCGGGGCGCCAAACACCACGTTCACCAAAAATAAATCCTTTGATGCCGTTCTTCACTTCTTCGCCACTTACATCAAAGCGGCTAAGCGCCAGCGAACTTCCATCATCTAATTTTAAATAGCCCCTTTCATTGCCTTTACGGGCGATCAGTAAAAAAGGTTTTCTTTTCAGGTCGATATTTACAAAGCCATCCCCATCACTTTTGCCTTTGTTGATAATGGTTCGCTGGTAATCCATGATCTCGATATCAACACCATTCATGGGTTCGGTGGTAAGAATATTACTAACGGCAACCATCAGGCTGTTATCATTACCACGCTTGGCGGTAAGGCCGATATTGCTTGCTAAGATATTCCTGGTTGCCCAGCGGTCTTTGTTGTAATAAGATTTACTGGTTGGATCATCCCTGCGTTCCCAACTGTATCCAAAAGGATAGTAAGTATCATATCTTTCCCAGAAGGCATCGTCCTCATCAACGCCACTTTTACCATTTTCGCTGTATTCGCCATAGTTTTCTTCTTCTCCACCATCGGCTTCGGTTTTAGTTGTGGTATCAGTAGACAAATACAAAGAATACTCAGGCCTGAAGCCGATCGTTACTTTATAAATAGCACCCTGTTCAGTTTTTAAATACTTGTCAATATCTAAAGAAAAATGCTGTCTTTTATGCAGGTCCAAAGTCTTGTCATCATCAAGCCTCAATGTTTTTTGAACGATGGGTTTACCAACTCTTCTGAGTTCTGTATTTCCACCCAGGTCATTCTCTTGCAAAAACTGGGGTACATTATTTTCAAATATTTTAATGATGCTGATGTCAACTGCATTTAAATTAATAGATTCAAATGGCAGCACCAATCTGCCGCTGTTGGGTAATATATTTCCTTTGCCATGAATTTTTACGGAAGGCATCCTGTTCTGGAAATTGATGTTGGAAGCAAAGCCTTTGTCCAGCACATCGCCCCAGGTATTTTTTACACCTGCATTTACATTAACGGTGTAATTGCCATCCAGTTTGCCATTGCTGAAAACCTTTACTTCGCTGCCGCTGATGGTATAAGAAATATCTGATTGTCCACTGATGGTTATTAATCCGTTCAGGTCCTGCCCAAGGGCGATCATATCGCTGAACTGCACAGAAGCATATTGTTGTGCATCATTTATAGCTACTACATCCAACACTTTAAAATCGCCTTCGGCAGGCACTGCTACAGCTGCTTCTCCTTTTACATCCATATCCATTGGTTTGCCATCCCAAAGCAGGTCTACATTGGTCGCCGATTTTAAACGATCGATACTTTCGATGGTATAATGATGTGTTTTTGTGGCATCATTATGTTGCCAGTTTATTTTAAGTACGTTTTTATTTTGAGAAGCAGATAATAATTTTTCAACCAGTTTTCCATCTTCAATGTCGGCGGTTTCAAGGTCGCCGCCAAGACTCATTTTATTTTTTACACCGTTGCTGCGTAAGCCATCGTTGCCTACTTTAAAAGACGGCTTAACGGTTTTCATGCTGAATTTGAATTCGGAGAATTTACCGGTTGTTTTAGTAACCTTACCCAGTTTAAAATTTACTTGGTACATCTGGTCGGGTTTTAACCAGGTGTCGGGTTTAAATTCAATGGTACGGGCATCCAGCCAGAAAGCCTTTCCTTTTACAGAAGGGGAGATGTCGAACAGATCTTCTTTAACCGCTTCGCCAACGGCATGTGTGCTGTTGGCATCTTCTGCCAGTTTGATACGCACGGTGGATGTTTTGGAAATGGTGCCAGTTGTGTAGGCATCGATGTATTTGCTGAATGCAGGATCTACATCGATCCATTTGTCTTTTTTGCTGCAGGAAAAAAGCAGCAGGGTTAAAGTTACGGGTAGCAGTAAGTGTAAAAAAGTTGCTTTGAACTTTTTGGTACGACAGCTTGAGTCGGGTTTCATAAATTTGAAGTTGATTGTGAAGTTGGTTGACATTGGTGGAATCACCAATATCGGCATTTTTTATTTGCTATGTAAATGTGGAGAGAAAAATTGATATCTCCAATAGCTTAAGAAATTAATTTTAGTTAAACAATTTATAAATCAAAAAATGTTTTTTAATTGAGTTTGGTTACTGCAACTTTATAAGTTCCGTTGCTGAGCGATGATGATGTTTCCTGTGTATAGCCACTGGCCGATGTTTCAACGATCTTTACATGAACTTCCATATCGGCAGGGAAGTTGATCTTGTTTTCATTCCTGATCACTTTGTCCAGTTTTAGCGTGTATGTACAGTTATCCTGCCAGGAGATCCGGAAACGCACAACTGCTTTTAAAGTTTCGCTTGATTCGGTTTGGTACATGCTGGTTCTGTCGGCAATGGTAATTACACCGGCCCTAGTATCTGCTATACGGAATTTGCCTTCATGGAATTTGCTGCAGTCAGGGGTTTGGCTGAAAGCTGTTAGCCCGAAAGCAAGAAGCAATAAAAACAGCGGAGTCTTTTTCAAGGTCTTAATTTATTTTCTGATTCGTTTATCAGGATTTCTGTAAGCACAATGTACTGAATAAATAACTATTGTTTCGGCGTCAATTTCATAAACAACCAGGTACGGAAAACTTTTTAGCTTTATATCTCTAATGAGATGATGCTCATCAATAAAACCGTAGTATTTTGGATGCCTGCTGATCTCATTAAACCTAACAAGTAGCTCAGCTAAAAAACGATCTCCCAATCCAGGTTGAATATCTTCGTAATAATTATAAGCTTCTTTAGTATCTTCTGCTGCCGCCTTCAGGATAATTAGCCGGTAAGCCATTATAATTTATTTTGACGAACATAGTTTACGAAATCTTCAGCAACAAGTGTCTCAGCTTCGTTGTTTTTATATTCGTTCCTGCGGGTATAAATGGCAGAGAGTTCATTCTTGCTGTATTCAAAATCAGGATTGATACTATCTTTCAGGAGGATATAAATAGCTTCCAACTTTTTTTCATCGGCTGTATCTATATATTCATGGAGCGTTTCCTTTATTTGCAATGCTGCCATAATTTTTTGTTTAAACAAATTTACTTTATTTATCTCAAATTGATAGCACCTGGTTGCTCAATAAATCCTCAAACTCATCTCTTCTTCTTATCAATATACCTTCGCCATCTTTAACCAACACTTCCGCCGGTTTAAGTCTTGAGTTAAAGTTACTGCTCATTTCAAAACCATAGGCGCCGGCATTGTAAAAAACCAGCAGGTCGTCTTCTCTTACTTCATGCAGTTTTCTGTCCCAGGCAAACGTGTCGGTTTCACAGATATAACCGGTTACTGCATATTTTTTTTCTTCGCCGGTAGGGTTGCTGATGTTCTCAATTTTATGGTAAGCATCGTAAAACATAGGCCGTATCAGGTGGTTGAGTCCGCTGTTAATGCCAACAAAAGTGGTGGTTGCATTTTCTTTTATAACATTCACTGCTGTTACCAGGTAACCGGCACCACTTACTAAAAATTTTCCGGGTTCAAACCAAACCTGCAGGTGTTTTCCATCAGGATTGGGATGATTGCTGAAAGCCTCATTTACTTTTTGCGCCAGCAAGGGCATATCCGTTTCGCCATCGCCATCTTTGTAAGGCACTTTAAAACCGCCGCCCAGGTCAATAGATTCCAGCTCTGTAAAAGAAGGGATAATGTCGAACAACACATCAATTCCTTTTACAAAAACATCCACGTCTTTTATATCGCTGCCGGTATGTATGTGCAGGTTTTGAATGTGCAGGTTGTATTGCGATACGAGTGCCAGTATTTTATCGAGTTGGTCAACCGGTATTCCGAATTTGCTTTTATCATGACCGGTAGAAACTTTAAGATTGCCACCGCCCATAATATTGGGTCGCAGTCTTATGCCTACCGGGTAACTATGGCCGAATTTTGTACCAAACTTTTCAAGATTACTCAGGCTGTCAATATTAATATGTACACCCAGGTTTTGTGCTTCTTCTATTTCAGAAAAATGAATACCGTTACTGGTATATAGGATATTTTCTGCTTCAAAGCCGGCAACAAATGCAAGCTTTACTTCATTGATAGAACTGCAATCTACATTACAGCCAATGCTTTTAATATGTTTTAAGATATTGATATTGGTCAGTGCCTTGCAGGCATAAAAGAACCGGGTATCGGTTTTTGCAAAAGCATTGGTTAATTTCTCGTATTGTGCGGTTATGTGGGCTGCATCATAAACATAGAGTGGCGTACCAAATTCTGTTGCAAGGGTATATAGTTGTTGATGTGATAATGACATATTGCGAAAATAAGAAACCAATCAATGATATTGTAAATGAAAAGACATTAATAGAAATAAATCTTAACCATTTGCCTTTGGCAAAAAAAATATTGCCACAGAAACACAGAGACACAGAATCGGGAATGTATTTTTCTGTGCTTCAGCGCTTCATTGGTAAACTGATTTCCCTGCAGGGGAAACAAAAGTTTATGCAACTATCTCCTGTATCTCTGTGGGCTCCATGTTTGCGTTACGCATAGCAATTCCTCTTACCGCATTGGATGCAAAATCCATAAAAGCTTTTCGGGTGATATTGTCATCGCCAACCATTGCCGGCACGCCAATATCGCCGCTTTCACGAATGCTTTCTACAATTGGTATTTGTCCAAGGAAAGGGATATCAAATTCTTCTGCCAGGTTTTTACCACCGTCTTTTCCAAAAATATAGTATTTATTATCCGGTAACTCTGCCGGCGTGAAGTAGCTCATATTTTCCACCAAACCAATAACCGGCACTTTTAATTGTGCCTGTCCAAACATGGCAATACCTTTTTTGGCATCGGCCAGGGCAACAGTTTGCGGCGTGGTAACTACAATTACGCCGGTAACAGGCACCGTTTGTACAATGGTTAAATGAATATCACCGGTGCCGGGTGGCATATCAATCACTAAATAATCCAGTTCGCCCCAATCAACCTCCGTTACAAACTGGCGGATGGCGCTACTCACCATCGGGCCACGCCAAACTACCGCCTGCTTTTCATCAATGAGCAAACCAATGCTCATCATTTTAATGCCGAATTTTTCTATGGGTACAATAAATCCTTTACCATCTACTTCTCTCATCAATGGCCTTTCGCCACGAACGCCAAACATAATATGCTGGCTGGGACCGTAAATATCAGCGTCCATTAAACCTACTTTTGCACCACCTTCGGCCAATGCCAATGCAAAGTTGGATGCAACGGTGCTTTTGCCCACGCCACCTTTTCCACTAACCACGGCAATAATATTTTTTACGCCACTTAAAATAGTCTTGCCATCCTTGCGGTTACTGCTGGTGTTGCTGGAAAAATTTACTTTAACAATGGCTTCTTTATTAACCAATAATTTTACCGCATTAATACAGGCATTCATTATTAAATCCTTTAACGGACAGGCAGGCGTGGTAAGTACCACGGTAAAAGAGACATTATTATCATCAATTTTAATGTCTTTTACCATATTTAATGTCACCAGGTCTTTACCAAGATCAGGTTCCTGCACATTACTCAATGCTTTTAAAATATCCTCGTTCGTCATCGTTCAATTATTTGTTAAAAAACCGGTTGAAGAGCAAAATTAAACATTGATGCCCTTACTTTGTTTATTAAATTGGGAAAGCCCCACCTGAACTTTGTTCGTTCCCTTAGCACGGAACCCCAAAAGGGAGGGAAATTTAGTAGAATCCAGCGAAGCGTATGTTTTGTTTTTTATATACCCGGCTTCATTAATTCTATTTAACTTCGGTGGCACAGTTTATCCTGATGAACGAAGAACACCCTTGGACTGTTATACCATTTTTGAACTTTTTATTGATGAAGAAATTTATACCATACTTTATTATTGCTACCCTCATGTTACCTGTTGCTGCCAAAGCACAGTTTGAAACATTTAAAGATTCTGTTGTACAACTTTACGGCATTGTTATGACGGCCGATAGTTTAAAAGGCCTGGAGTCTGTAAGTGTTGTTATTAAAGGACAGAACCGTGGTACTATTACCAATAACAAAGGCGTTTTCAGTATCGTGGTTTTAAAAGGCGACCAGGTAGAGTTTACCAGCATTGGGTATAAACCCAAATCAATAGTAATACCTGCAAACCTCGAAGGAAACCAGCACAGCATTATACAATTAATGGTTACAGATACGGTTTACCTTGCTGCTACCATCATCAAGGCCAGGCCTTCACGTGCACAATTTGAGCGTGACTTTCTGAATACCGATGTGCCTGATGATTATATCACCATTGCCCGGAAAAATAATAGTGAAGCTACCCGCAGGGCATTGGTGGCCAACCTTCCAACCGACGGGCGTGAATCCAGTAGCCGCTATTTAAGGCAGAACGCTAATAAAGCTTACTATGCCGGACAGGCACCTCCCATGAATATTTTCAATCCATTTGCCTGGGCCGAGTTTATCAAGGCCTGGAAAAGGGGCGATTATAAGAGTAAGAAATAAATACAACCCCCTCCGCTCCCTGAAGGGGGAACTTAAATGCACGCATTATTCTTTTGATTTTGTTTCTTTGCTACCACAAAGAGGATTTATTTTATGACAAACGCTTCGGATAATTCCCCCTTTTCACAGAACCCTGCGGGCGCGGGGTTAGGAGGTATGAATATTTTCCTGATTGGTTTTATGGGTAGTGGTAAGTCGCACTGGGGCAGGATATGGGCTCAACAAATGGGCATGGTATTTTACGACCTGGATGAGGTCGTCGAAACAAAAAAAGGGAAAACTATTGCAGCCATTTTTGAAAAAGAAGGGGAGCCTTTTTTCAGGGAACTGGAGACTGAAGCCTTGCATGATTTTGCCGGAAAGGATAATTGCATTGTTGCGTGTGGTGGTGGAGCCACCTGTTTTAATGAAAATATGCAATGGATGAATGCTCATGGGATCACCATTTACCTTTCAGCAACTCCGCAATATATCTTTAACCATGTAATTGACGAAAAGGCTAAACGCCCACTTATAAAAAAGCTTAATGAAGCGGAGTTGTTATTTTTTATTGAGCAAAAATTAAAAGAACGCGAATCTTTTTACACACAGGCAAAAATTATTTTGCCGGTGGAAGAACTGAATGAGAAAAGTCTCTCTCCATTAAAACTCAATAAAGATGCATAAAGGATTTTTAAAGACAGCAGCATTGTGCGGAGCTTTGGCAGTAATGCTTGGCGCATTTGCAGCACATGGCTTAAAAGCAGTATTGGCTGCAGATAACCTGCAAATTTTTGAAACAGCAGTGAGGTACCAGTTTTACCATGTTTTTGCTTTACTGGCAGTTGGTATTTTGTACCAGGCGTTTCCGGGTAAATTAATGAAATGGGCGGGCAAACTGTTTATTGCCGGCATACTATTATTCTCCGGCTCGCTGTACCTGTTATGCTATGTAAAATATGCAGGCTTGTCTTTAAACTGGATCGGCGCTATTACGCCATTAGGCGGCGCTGCTTTTATTGCAGGCTGGGTAATGCTTTTTTGGGCGATACTAAAGAGAAATTAAAAGGTTGTTACTTCCCGGTGTAATGTTATCAGTGTGCCATTTTTATTTTCAATATTGAATTCAATACCAATATCAGCCATTCTTTTTTTCATGTTTTTTAACCCGTTGCCAAACTGGCGTAATTTGTCCAGGTTAATACCCGTGCCATTATCCTGGATATATAAAGTCAAACCATTATCAACCCTCACCAACGTGATGCTTACTTCTGTAGCCTTGGCATGTTTAAGAATATTATTTAAAGCCTCTTTTACAACCAAGAAAACATTTCGCCTGATCTCACCGATCACTTCAATATTCGGAAGTTTTTCAGGGATATTTATTTTGCAGTTAATACCCGTGTCTTCAAAATATTCCAATGCGTAGCTGCGTATGTAAGCGATCATATTGCTAAGCGAATCATTACTGCTGCTCATACTCCAGATGATGGCATTCATCTTACCTAATAATTCATTGGCCGAAGAGGATATCTTTTCTATTTCGGGTATAGGCTTATCCACTAATTTACTTTTCGCCAGTTCACTGTACAACCTGATGGTTGTCATACCGGCACCCAGATCATCATGCATATCGGCACTTATCCTGTTCCGTTCTTCCTGTTGTGCTTTTATTACGGCCAGTTGTGTTTCAAAATCTTTTTTCTCGGCTTCCAGCTTTAACGCTTCCTGCTCCTTAATACCTTTTATCAGTTCACTCCTGTTTTTATAAGTTAAGCCCAGCATGAAGAAGATCAGCTCAAATATAATTCCCGTGTTGTAATAAAACAGGGCAGAGAAGTAGATTTTTGATGGGCTTATCTTCAGCAATAAGATGATCAACGATATGGCTGAAAATACCACCAGCATGGCATTTCCGGCAGCTATATAAGTAAAAAGCCTGTTTTTTTGTTTAAGGGCCAGGTATATAAATGTGAGGCCGATAACCAGTATAAAAACCTTCACAAAGGTTTCGAGGTAGTATTGCGGCAGGTATGTTGGGGTAAAAAAATTCAAAAAAGTATAAACACCCAACAGCAGCAGCACAAATCTTTCTCCATACTTTAAGATCCTGTCGAGTAATGCATGATTATTTTTTGTATTCAGAAATTTCCTGGTAAAAGCGATGTAGAAAATAGTGCCTGATACCAGCAGGAAAAAATCAAAATAACTATAATAGAAGTTAGTAAAAACTGATGAAGACCTCGCCATGGTTGAATTAAAAAAGATCAGCAGGAACATACAGAGCGAATACATGGCATTGTACAAAAACTCCTGCTTTTGGCTGATGATGAAATTGGTGAACATGAACAGGATCATCATCAGCAATACGCCGCTTAAAACCAACCCATATATCTGTACGTCTGTTTTATAACCGGCAATATAAGTAGTGTAATTACCGATATAGGCTTCATTAATAAAAATGGGTTGAATAAAGCTAAAATCATTTTTAAGTGGTTTTAACGCCACCAGCACATAACAGGATTCACCGGCAACGAGTTTTATTTTCCGGTAGCCCAAAATACCGTCATTGGCGGTGATCTTTACAGCACCCGGGGTTAATTTGTACAGTTCAAATGCTTTAAAATAAAACCCGGGATTTATGTATCCCGAAATATCATTTTCTGTATTATTGTACAGGAATATCTTTAAGTAAAATGTATAAGTAATCAGGTTGGGCGTAAGGCTTTTACGGGGAGCAAAACGGGTTAGCGGTGTAAATGTTTTTTGCAGCACCGTTTCCGGCGAAAGTGAAGAACTGCTGTCGATATATACAAGCGTTTTTTTTGCCAGGCTTTTTTGTTCGTTGATGGTTGCAATAAGTACGGCAGAAGAGTCCCGGATGACCTGGGCTTTACAAAAACATACGATAAAATAAAATGACAACAGGGTAACCAGACGTTTCAATGCGGAGTAGTTTTACCAAACGTACACAAATTCAATGAAAGCACATATACCGAAGCCATATTTTCCCTGTATTTGAAGTAATGCTTTTCTATATCTTTGTTATCCATGGCGAACAAATTAAAAACTTCAAAAACAAAGGCGGCTAATACTGAACCTCTAAAACAGGAAAAAGAAGAAACAGTAGAAGTAAAACAATTACTGAAAGATGAACGCACGCATAAGATTGCCGGCAGTATTTTATTGCTCCTGGCATTTCTTTTTTTTATAGCATTTACTTCTTACTTATTTACCTGGGGCGAAGACCAGGACAAGTTCAGCTACCGGATGTTGCTGGCCAACGATATTAAAGTACAAAACCTGTTGGGCACTTTTGGAGCATTTATATCTGAAATATTCGTGCGTCATGGTTTTGGTATTGCATCTTATCTTTTATGCACCACTTTTTTTGTTTTTGGCATTAACCTTTTCTTTGGAAAGAAAGTATTTTCTGTTAGCCGTAATATCAAATACCTGGTTGTTGGTTTACCGCTTATCAGCGTGGCTGCTGCTGCTGTTTTTAATGGCAATCCATTTCCCTGGGGTGGTGCAGCCGGTGATATGATGAGAGACTACATGTATAAGACCGTAGGAGAACTTGGCACCATTGCTATATTGGTGGTTGCTGTGCTGGCTTATGTTATCTGGCGTTTTAACCCGGTATTTAAGTTGCCTGTAAAAAAGACTGCGGTTGCTTCAACTGAAAATATAGTACCTCTTGAAGAAGAAATATCTGAAAAGCTGGCGTGGGAAGAAGCGGAAAAAACGGCAAAAGGAAATTCAGTGAAAGGAGTAGGACCGATGTTAAATATTCCTGCAGATGAAAATACCGGTTTTAATCATGATCTGAATATTGTTGAAAAAGCAGAAACAGAAATGGCTGTGCCATTTGTTGAAGAAAAAATAATTTTACCGGTTACTGACCCCGTAATCCCTGTTGTAAAACATGTGGAGCCTGAAAGTGATCTGTCATTGGAAATTAAATCGGTTCCGGAAAAAGTAGTAGAAGAAGATATGCCAACCGCTGCAAAAGTGGCTGCCAGCAAGCCTTATGATCCTATATTGGATCTGAGGGATTATAAATACCCTACGCTGGACCTGTTGGCCAATCATGGCAGTGATAAGATCGTTCAGGATGCTGATGAACTGGAGAATAATAAGAATCAGATCATCAATACACTTAAGAATTACGATATACAGATACAGAAGATTTATGCCACTGTTGGTCCAACGGTTACTTTATACGAGATCATTCCTGCAGCCGGTGTACGTATCTCCAGGATAAAAAACCTCGAAGATGATATTGCGTTAAGCCTTGCTGCATTGGGTATCCGTATCATTGCCCCCATACCGGGTAAGGGAACTATAGGTATTGAAGTGCCCAATGCAAAAAAGAGTATTGTAAGCATGAAGACACTGCTGTCATCAGAAAAATTTCAGAATAATAATTTTTCATTACCCATTGCTATTGGTAAAAAAATTGACAATGAAAATTTCATTGTTGACCTGGCCAGCATGCCGCATCTGTTGATGGCTGGTGCAACCGGCCAGGGTAAATCGGTTGGGTTGAATGCGATACTTGTTTCCTTGTTGTATAAAAAACATCCATCACAGTTAAAATTTGTTTTGGTTGATCCCAAGAAAGTGGAGCTGAGTATTTATAAGACCATCGAAAATCATTTCCTGGCAAAATTACCCGGCGAAGAAGATGCCATCATAACCGATACCAAAAAAGTGGTACATACTTTAAATGCACTTTGTATTGAAATGGATAACCGTTACGACCTGTTAAAGGAAGCTGGTTGCCGTAATATAAAAGAGTATAATGAAAAATTTGTTTCCCGTAAACTGAATCCTGAAAAAGGCCACCAGTTTTTACCTTTTATAGTTTTGGTGGTGGATGAATTTGCCGACCTGATCATGACGGCCGGTAAAGAAGTGGAGATGCCGATAGCCCGCCTGGCACAGTTGGCAAGGGCCGTGGGTATACATTTGATCATTGCCACCCAAAGGCCTTCGGTAAATATCATTACCGGTACCATCAAGGCAAACTTTCCGGCACGTATTGCATTTAAAGTGAGTAGTAAAATTGACAGTCGTACTATTCTGGATGCCGGCGGTGCCGAGCAGTTAATTGGTAAAGGAGATATGTTGATCAGTTATAACGGCGATATTGTGCGACTGCAATGTGCTTTTGTAGATACACCCGAGGTAGATAAGATCGTTGACTTTATTGGTGCACAACGCGGCTATCCACAGGCGTTTTTATTACCGGAATATATTGATGAAAAAGATATGGAGGGTAAAGATTTTGACCTGGGAGATAAAGACCCGCTGTTTGAAGATGCAGCAAGATTGATCGTTGCCAGCCAGGTGGGTAGTACCTCTTTATTACAACGCCGTATGAAACTTGGTTACAACCGTGCAGGCCGCCTGATGGATCAGTTGGAAGCTTCTGGCATAGTTGGCGGCAACCAGGGAAGTAAAGCCAGGGAAGTATTGGTAAAAACAGAAGCAGATCTGCAGCAAATGCTTAACGTGAATCGTGAATAGTGAATCGTGAGTTGGTGCATTCCAGGACTCACAACTCACGCCTCACGACTGACGATTCACACCTCACGATTCACGACTATGTCTAAATTTCTTTTTATTGGTTTGGGTAATATTGGTACCGAGTATGCAAATACCCGCCACAATATTGGTTTTGATGTGGTGAATGCTTTTGTTTTAAAGCATGGGGGTACTTTTAGCGTAGACAGACTGGCATGTGTAGCCGAAGTAAAATTTAAAGGAAAGCAGATCGTTTGTATTTGTCCAACTACCTATATGAATTTGAGTGGCCGGGCATTTAAATACTGGCTGGATAAAACAAAAGCGCCGCTCGAAAATACTTTAACCATTGTGGATGAACTGGCTTTGCCTTTGGACAAGATAAGGTTACGTGGCAGTGGTAGTGCTGCCGGGCACAACGGGTTAAAGGATATTCAAAATACATTAGGTACAGATGCCTATCCAAAGCTCCGGTTTGGGGTAGGCAATAATTATCCCAAAGGCATGCAGGCCGATTTTGTTTTGGGTAAATGGCTAAAAGCAGAAGAACCGGTGGTTTTGCTTAAAATAGAAAAATGCCTGGAAATTATGGAGAGCTTTGTAACGGCAGGTATAGAACTAACTATGACTGCTTTTAATAATATCTCTATTAAGGCCTGAGCAAAACTTATACAATTGTGTAAGACATATAATTGTTTTTTTTTCGCTATTTGTCTATATTCGTGCCACAATAAAATACCTAAACAAGCGGCAATGAAGATTATTTGTGTTGGCAGAAATTATACAGATCATGTTAAAGAACTTGGTAACAGTATTCCGGATGAGCCGGTAATTTTTATGAAACCCAAAAGTGCGCTCTTACAAAGCCATACGCCTTTTTATTATCCCGAATTTACAAACGAGTTGCACTATGAATGTGAAATTGTTTTACGCGTAAGTAAAAATGGTAAATACATCCAGGAAAAACACGCCCCAAATTATTACGATGCCGTTACCGTAGGTATTGATTTTACGGCACGTGATATACAGGATGAATTAAAAAAGAAAGGCCTGCCCTGGGAAAAGGCCAAAGCTTTTGATAACTCTGCCGTTGTAGGTAAGTTTATACCGGTAACGCCGGATTTTAACCGCAAGAGCATTAATTTTTCGTTATTAAAAAACCAGGAAAAGGTGCAGGAAGCCAATTCAGGTCAGATGATATTCAGTATTGATAAGATCATAGAAAATATATCCAATTATTTTTCTTTAAATATCGGGGACCTAATCTTTACCGGAACTCCGGCTGGTGTTGGTGAATGTGTTACCGGTGATGTGCTGGAAGGGTTTATTGAAAATCAAAGCCTGTTCAGCGTAGAAGTAAAATAACAATTTTTATATATTCACATCTTTAACTGGATCGCTGCTTTCATCAAATCAGCGATTTTTTATTTATACCTTTACCACTCGTTTATATTCTTCATTCAACATGCTGCTATTTTAAATGATTGATACTGATATTTTATTAAAGGCCTATGAACTGATGTGTACGGCAAAAGCCATGGCCGATACGTATGAAGATAACAGGCCCATCTGCAAATATGTACATTCTACCAGCCGTGGGCACGAAGCCATTCAACTGGCAACCGCTTTTCAGTTGCTGCCCTGCGATTATGTTAGTCCGTATTACCGCGATGAAAGTATGCTACTGGGGCTCGGATTTTCACCCTACGAATTGATGTTGCAATTATTAGCAAAAGGCAATGATATTTTTACCGGCGGCCGGGAATATTATTCGCATCCGAATTATAAGGGAGATGACAAACCCAATATCATTCACCAGAGCAGCGCAACCGGTATGCAGGCCATACCCACTACCGGTATAGCACAGGGTATAAAATTTCTGGAAAAAATAAAATCCTCCGATCATCCAACTTCTTCGCTGAGTTCTATTGCATATCCTCCCCTTTCGGCGGAGATAGAGAGGGCTGTAGTGATCTGTTCCCTGGGCGATGCATCTGTAACCGAGGGTGAAGTAAGTGAAGCATTTCAATTTGCCGCACTGCACCAGTTACCGATCATTTACCTGGTGCAGGATAATGGCTGGGGTATCAGTGTAACATCCGAAGAAGCACGCACAACCAATGCCAATGAAATGGTAAAGGGTTTTAAGGGTATAAAACGTATCAGCATTGACGGTAGCGATTTTTTGCAGAGTTTTGATGTGATGAAAAATGTGGTGGATGAAGTGAGGAGGGAGCGGCACCCCTTTTTAGTACATGCAAGAGTGCCGTTGCTGGGGCATCATACCAGTGGTGTACGCAAAGAATTTTACAGAACGGAAGAAGATCTTGCCAAGCATTACCTGGATGATCCCGGTCCCAAACTAAGGAATAAATTATTGGAGATTGGAATTACCGAAGAAGCATTAATACAAATTGAAAAAGATACTGCAGATGCAGTTGCTCATCACTTCCAGGGAGCCGTAGCCGCACCCGAACCGGATCCGGCAACTGTAAGTGATTTTGTTTTTGCCCCAACAACGGTTACTGAGGAACTGGGAGAAAGAGCCCCTGTTGATAAAGAAAAAATTTTAATGGTTGATGCCGGTCTTTTTGCCATCAGGGAAATTATGGAAGACTTTCCCGAATCGCTTTTATACGGACAGGATGTAGGACGCAGGTTGGGCGGTGTTTTCAGGGAAGCAGCCACATTGGCTGAGCAGTTTGGCGACCACCGGGTTTTTAATACAGCTATACAGGAAGCTTATATCATCGGTTCAACTGTTGGTATGAGTGCGGTAGGTTTAAAACCCATCGTGGAAGTACAATTTGCCGATTATATTTACCCGGGATTGAATCAATTGGTTACAGAAATTTCGAAGAGCAGTTACTTAAGCTGTGGTAAATTTCCGGTGCAGACTTTAATACGTGTACCAATTGGTGCTTATGGCGGCGGCGGCCCTTACCACAGTGGTTGTATTGAAAGTACATTGCTTACGATCAAAGGAATTAAAATAGTTTATCCCAGCAATGCTGCAGATATGAAAGGGCTTTTAAAAGCAGCTTTCCTGGATCCTAACCCGGTAGTGATGCTGGAACATAAAGGTTTGTACTGGAGTAAAGTACCCGGTACAGAAGGTGCAAAAATGACTGAGCCTTCAAGAGATTATATTATTCCGCTGGGAAAAGGAAATGTTGTTTTGCAAGCCGATGATGATTATGTTGACAGTGGAGAAAGCTGTTGCGTCATCACTTATGGAATGGGGGTGTATTGGGCGAAGGCTGCTGCTAAAAATTTTCCGGGCCAGATAGAAGTGGTTGACCTGCGCACTTTATTTCCGTTGGATGAAGCACTGGTTTTTACAACAGTAAAAAAGCATGGTAAATGTTTAGTATTAACCGAAGAGCAACAAAACAATTCTTTTGCCGAGGCACTGGCAGGACGAATTTCAAAAGCCTGTTTTCAACAACTTGATGCACCTGTAGAAGTTTTAGGTGCATTGAATTTACCGGCAGTACCCATGAATGTTATTTTAGAAAAAGCCATGTTGCCCAACGCGGAAAAAGTTGCTGCAAGATTAGAAATTTTACTCAACGCATAATTATGAAATGAGCCATAATAAAAATTAAACCAATCAACATGTTTATTGGCGAATTCCATGTGACCAAAATCAATAAAAATAACCGCATGAAACTGATCAGTACTGTTTTTTTATCTCTATTATTTGTCAATGCATTTTCACAAATTAATAGAAAAGACTTTACCCAATATGTAAATCCTTTTATTGGTACAGCATCAACCGATACCAATAGTTTATCGGGTAGTGTTTTTCCGGGGGCCTGTGTGCCTTTTGGTATGGTGCAGTTAAGCCCGGATGTGTATGATGCGCCTGAAGATCCGGCATCTGCCTATAATTATAAAGAAAAAACAATTGTAGGTTTCAGTCATACACATTTGAACGGTACCGGTGTTGGTGACCTGTATGATGTATTGGTGCAACCTGTTACCGGTATGCCTTTGTGGCAACCTGGCGAGGCAGCAAAGCCAAGGAGCGGTTATCGTTCTGCTTTTAATCACGCGACAGAAAAAGCATCTCCGGGTTATTATACTGTTGAATTAGATGATTATAAAGTAAAGGTTGAACTAACAGCAACAGAGCATGTTGGTTTTCATAAATACAGTTTTCCAAAAACGGACAGCGCTTATGTATTGTTTGATCTTGATCATACATTGGATAAAAAAAGGCCTTACTGGGTTTGTAAAGTTGTTGCTGCACATATGAAACAGGTTGATGCGTACACCGTAGAAGGCTATCGCATATTAACAGGCTGGGCAAGATTGCGTAAAATTTATTTTGTTGCAAAATTTGATAAACCCATTCAGCAATCCATTTTTGTAAATGGCAAAAGAATATTTACCGATGCCAATCTTATTAATGGCAATGCTGCCAAGGCTGCGTTTCGTTTTAATACCAGGCAAAATAATACGGTACAAATGAAAGTGGCTTTATCAACAACCAGTATTGAAGATGCTTATAAAAATATGACGGCTGAATTGCCCGACTGGAATTTTGAAAAAGCAGTTTTTGTAGCAAAAACAGTATGGAACAAAACTTTATCTGTTATTGATGCAGAAGGAACAGAAGCACAAAAACAAATTTTTTACACCGGCTTGTACCGAAATTTTATTCAGCCTAATAACCTGGCTAATGCAGATGGTACTTATTCGGGAACAGATTTTTCGGTACATAAAGCAAATGACGGAACGCATTACTCCACTTTTTCTTTGTGGGATACTTATCGTGCCACACATCCATTATATACTTTAACGGCACCCAAAAAAGACGCAGCTTTCATCAACAGCATGATCCGTCAATACAAAACTTATGGCTACCTGCCCATCTGGCAATTGTGGGGCGACGAGAATTATTGTATGATCGGCAATCACGCCATCCCGGTTATTGCAGATGCTATGCTAAAGGGCATTACAGGTTTTGATTATGAAGAAGCTTACAAAGCCTGTGTTGCTTCATCCACTACAGATCATCCCGGTGCGCCATTCAGTGTTTGGAATAAGTATCATTATTTTCCGGAGAATATACAATCGCAATCAGTATCCTTAACTTTGGAGATCGCTTACGATGACTGGTGTGTTGCACAAATGGCAAAGCAATTGGGCAAAACAAAAGACGCAGCTTTCTTTACAGAAAGATCGGGCTGGTATAAAAATCTGTATGATTCAAAAACAAAATTTTTTCGGGCAAAGAATGACAAGGGCGACTGGATAAATCCTTTTAACCCTTTGCAATATGGCGGCAATGGCGGCAATCCTTTTACAGAAGGAAATGCCTGGCAGTATTTCTGGTATGTGCCACAGGATATGGCCGGCTTGGTATCCTTAACCGGCGGCGCTGATGCTTTCAATACAAAATTAGACAGCATGTTTACATTGCAGGCCAAAGACAGCGATGTAAATGGTAATGCTTCGGGTTTTATTGGCCAGTATGCACATGGCAATGAGCCAAGTCATCATGTGGCTTATTTATATAATTACAGTGGTCAGTCATGGAAAACACAATTCTACACACATAAAATATTAACTGAGCTGTATGATAATACGATAAGCGGTTTATCCGGCAATGAGGATTGCGGGCAAATGAGTGCCTGGTATGTATTTAGTGCTATGGGCTTTTACCCGGTAAACCCGGCTAGTGGTATATATGTATTTGGTTCGCCATTGTTGAAGCATACGATACTTAACCTCGATAATGGCAAAACATTCAGCATTGATGTAACTAATGCGGGTAAAACCTATATACAGTCTGTAAAGCTTAATGGCAGGCCATATACCAAAACATATATAAAGCACAGTGATATTGAAAGCGGGGGAACTTTATCATTTGTGATGGGGGATGAGCCGAATAAGGAATGGGGTATAGGTAAGGGTGATCAGCCTTTTAAATAAATTCTGTTTGATCTGCAACTTAACTTTTAGTAAAATGGCCTATATTTGCACCCCGTTGAAATATACGGGAGTTGTCGGGGTAGCTCAGCTGGTTAGAGCATCGGATTCATAACCCGAAGGTCGGCAGTTCAAGTCTGCTCCCCGATACAAAGCCTAAGGTCTGTTAATCAGTATCTTAGGCTTTTTTAATGCCCTTTACTTTGGTTGTTTTAGGTATCGCAGTTAACAAATGAGTTAACAAAAATCCTAAAACAATGATTAAATTACCTTTTTCGTGCTATTGCACTGAGCTGATAGTTTATCCCAAAAATTGGCTATTACAAAAGGCTTCCTTGAAGAAAGGGTGGTATGTCTATTACAGGTTTTATGACCCTAACTTTCTGAATACTCCAAAATTTAAATACGGTAAACTTGTCGTCATTAAACGTATGAATCAATTTAAGACGATTGGTGAACGCCAGGAGAATACTAAGGTGATTATGGAACAGGAGTTAAATCGACTCAAGAATAACGCCTATAATCCCATCACAAATAGCTCTACAGAAATTGTATCTCCTCAGATAAATATTTCTCCCTCTACAGGTTTTATTGTTGCACTTACTCTGGCAGAAAAGCGAATTTCAGCTTCTGTTTCTACAAAGAGAGATTTGAGAAGTATTCTCAGGTATGTTTCAAAAGCTGCTGGCCAACTTGAGTATTCAGAATTACCCATAAGTATGATAAGCAGGAAACATATTAAGCAGCTATTAGCCCAGATTGATTCTACCAATGGAGAAAGCGCTCACCGGTATAATAAGGTAAGAAGCTATTTAATGATACTTTACAAGGAATTAATTGAACTTGAAACAGTGGAAGTAAATCCCTTAAGAGATTTGTCTAAAAAGAAAAGTATTCAAAGAATTCGTAAACTCCCTTCAAATGAAAACAGGCAAATCATTAATGAATATCTGCAACAGCATCAATATCGTTTTTGGGTATTTATGCATATCTTTTTTCATTCGGGAGCAAGACTTACCGAGTTAATGAAAGTAAGGAGAAGCGATGTTCATATTCAAGAACAGTACTTCATAATTACGATAAAAAAAGGCAGGATTATTAAGGAGGTTAAAAGACCAATTAAAAATATTGCACTTCACTATTGGGAAAAAGCCATAGAGTCTGCTCATAAAGATGATTTTGTTTTTTCAAAGGGATTGATCCCAGGTATCACAGAAATCCAGTCTTATCAAATTACCAAACGGTGGAATCTGCATATAAAAAAGAAATTGGGAATTGAGGAAGATTTTTATTCACTCAAACATCTTAATCTGGATGAAACTGCTGAATTGCTTGGGATTAATGATGCCTCTGCTATGGCTTCTCACACTTCAACGGCTGTAACATTAAAGCACTATGCCGTTAATGAAAGAAGCCGTCAAAATGAAAGATTAAAAGCTGTAGGTAATATATTTGCTTAGAACATTAAGCTGCTGCCTGTGCATCTAAATAGGCTAAGCAGGTGGGATTTTTCCTGTTTCCATTTAGGTAGTTCTTGCAAGTACTGTAAGGGATCATATAATAGTCTGCAGCGTTTTTAATTGATTCAAAAACTTTCCCAGAGCAATTATCTATAATTTTTTTGCAGCGCCCGGGTAATGAAACAACCAATCCTAATTTGTAGGCGTGTTTCATATTTTCAGAAGTCGTTACCCACTCTAAATTTTCGAGATTATTCTTCAATTTATTTCCATCAATATGATTGATGCAGCATTTATTCTTTGGATTTTCAAGAAATGCAAATCCTAAAAGTCTATGCACATATTGAGTAGAGGTTTTCATATTTGGCTTGTTTAATCTAACAGTGTAATACCCCCCTCGATCAACCCTTTCCTCCATTATGTATCCATAAGTTGGTTTATGTAAGCTTCTTACTTCTCCCTTTGCATTTATTTCATAATAATTTTCATAATTCCTTACCGGAACCCATTTACTTTCAATTTCCATATTGTTTCAATTTTTCAATATGGGTCTTAAATACAACAGGATAATTTAATGATATACCTGTAGATCAAGCTTCTGACCCACTTAAAAAAAACTCAATATGCGAGTTCAATGGTCTTCGGAATGATAATATGAGCTGATGGAAACTTTAACTTAACTAATTAAGTGAAGACTTATCATTTGGAGCTTTTGCCGTGGTAAAAACACCAAATTCGTGGGCTACCTGATTCATTACCTCTTTAACTCGATACGTATGTTGTTTCTTACAAAACAATGCATCAAAAACATAGATGGTATAAATGTTCTCCTTATTTAATAGACTAATTACTTTTTTCATGATCTCAACTTCCGCAGTGAACAATCTCTCAGATGTTATTTTGTGTTCTCTCTTACTCTTTAGTTTTTCACGAATAATATTGTTCAACATCGCAGGTTCATATTCCCTATAATATGGGTAAATGGGAGACTGTTTCATTTCCCCATAAGTTTTGTTGAAAAAAGATAAGTGTTGAACCTTAACAACAGCTTCATCTAAACCAGTAGCATCAGCAAGCTTTTTGTGTGTTAAATACTTTTGCTTGCCACCATATAATTTAATTGCAAGGTTTGGGTGGAAACAAGAAAAGTCACACTCATCAGTTGGCTCTCCATCAATCGTTACTAAATCCCTGATCCACCTGGGCATACGATTTAGTGAATCAAATACACGTCCACCAGCTTTACGGCGAGAGATCGATGGAACGAGCAAGCCATCTGACGTTAAATATTCAAAGAGTTCAATATGTTCTTCTATAAATGAGAGATTATTTGGGTTTTTGTAATACGATCTTGCATGTTTATTTAAGAATACCAATTTCTTTCCCTTCTTAATGAAGTTTTCCCCTACTGCTATGAGCGATTTAGCTTGCTCAAATGCTGATTTAATAGTCGGCAACGCAATTGATGAGTAAACCTGAATTTGATTGTTGCCTATAATATCTTTTTTTGCTTTTCGATATAATTCAAGCACTAATTTTTTTGAAAGGCCTTTTACGTAATCTGTTTTCAGACGAATTCTTTCCATCTTTCTTGATCGGAATTCTTTAGTATACCTATACTTGTGAGCTTTTATTCCAATGTTGTCCCCTTCTTCAATCTCAATGATGCTTCCTGAAGTGCCATTATATATTAATACGGCTAAGATATTCTTGTAAGTTTGAGGATCATCATTAAATAGCGATCTCATATAGCGAGCACCCCAGAACACCCAGCTATCCTTCTCATCTTCATAATATAGAGCCAAGGAAAGCTTTGATAAAAAGAGCAAGCACATCTCAATAGCAATATTTCTCTTTGGATTAATTGCTTTTGTCAACTCTTTGGGGATTCTTTTTAGCGTTGCTTCGACCGATTTAGGAATTCTAATGAACTCTCCTTGATTAAAAAATAGCGGCAAATCTTCAATTTGCTCATATTCGTTCCCATCCTGAAAAACTGGTCTTGATGCAGCAGCAGCATGCTTTTTAGTCTTCACAGTATCTCTTTTTTTGACTTCACAGTTTATGAGAGAAGAAGGAGAGGAATATGAAGGGGATAATTGGATAGGTTGGTATAATGAATGAGATGGTAATGTAGATCTAGAATATAAAACATCTTCATTAAATTTATTCTTACTTCCAAAAATTGTATTATTCTTATTCATTTCTCATTTTTTTTATTTTTTCACATAATTTTTTAGTTCAGGCAATCAAAAGACTACATGATCTTTAACCCTACATACTGGTATGGGCAATAAATTAATTGCTTCTACCAAGCAGAAATCTAAAAATCTTTTTTTTAATACAGGGGAATCTTTTTGTTGAAGTTGTGGTTAAACTTTATACGCTTTATCACTGTATCTCTCTCCGGGGTGCCTTTAAAGCAAGGCGAATAACTATTTATACAAAGTTAAAATATATAATCCATATCAGCAAATTTTCACTGAATTAGTTTATCCTTAATTCACTTACAGGAGCGTGTTACAGCTATTATTTATAAACTTATTTGGTTTATTTTCCAGTCGCTAAATAAAATTATAAACTACTAGTCCGATTCGCTTATACAGGTTCATATAAAGGCCCCCCTTATAATTTAACTTCTGTATCAAGTACCCCTCCCACCTGTTAAGAATTTCCATGAATCTAAATGGGAGCCATTCTCTCTCCTTTTAAATCTACCTAATGATAGGTCGAGAATGTAAACCACCCCCTATCACCAAAACCCTCAATTATGCACAGAGCAGCTTACAAAATGATTTTTGAAAAAACTACGGAGGCAAAAGGATACAGCTTAGATGATTATCCCTCCAATTATTGTGAGTTCATGAAGGCCTTTGAACAAACACAGGTTTTAAAACATCAAGGACTTGTTATCCCACTGTGCATTAAACTGGCGGGTGAGCTCTTCCTGTCCGTCAGTGCCGGTGCTGGGTACATAAATATATCCGGCATCTCCATTGGTTGCATCTGCCACATGTTTCCGGTTTATTTCCACCCAGGCAAGGTAACGAAGGTTGTATTCGTTATCCATGGTTTGTACCACAGCAGTTTTAGCACCGGTAAAATTTGGGCTACTGTTATACGTTAGCTCCACTGTTTTATTTGCCAGTCCCTGAAAGTAGGCATAAGGCTCCTGATCGGTAGTGATTGGCAGGCCATTAACAGCAAGTATATAACTTCCTTCTTTGATGTCGGTACCGGGCTGGTCCAATGATGAACGGGTGGCCGCATCCCATGCAGCGCCACGAACAATATTTTTTATTTTATAAAAATTTCCTGCAGCTTCCCAATCAACACCCAGGTAACCTACGGATTTGTTTTCCTGCTTTTCCACATCACCACCGCCATGGTAAGTGTGTGAAGCATTCAGTTCGCCAATCATTTCACCAATTATAAAATCAACATCTTCCCTGGTAATGGCACCTTCCAGCATTTTTTCATAACGGCTCTTCACTGTGTTCCAGTTTACGCGATGCATGTTTGGATCATAAAAATAATCACGTTCCATACGCCATGCATCGTTAAAGAGTTCTTTCCACTCGGCAACAGGGTCAACCATCATTTCCATTTCATTAATGCGGATGGGTTTTTCAAATTTCTGTTTCTCTTCCGGTTTCATAATATCATAATCTCTTCCACGCTGTACCAGCATTTTACTGCCATTGGCGGCCAGCCAGAAATCATTTATATTTTCAGATATTTCTTTTTCTTCCCGTTTATCAATATCATAATATTTAAGTGCAGGTTTGGCATCGTTGCTGCCCAGGTTAGGGAATTTCTGGTAAATGACCTTTCCTTTGGAAGCAGCCAGGTTTCCGTAATTGCCTGCATCCATTGGCAATAATACCATGCGTGATTGTATGTCGTCAAAATCAATCTCCACAGCAGTTGCTTTTTTTGCAGACGTGTCCTTTTTCTTGTCTTCGGGTTTAGCATCACCGGATTTAACTGCAACCGTATCATTTTTTGGAAACAAAACAGATGGTGTACTTTTCTTTAAGGAGATGGAAGCAAGCTGCGTACTGTTGCCATAAATAAATGAATTGTCTATAACGCTGTAATACGGATTAAAATTCTGGTTGGTAGTGAGGAACAGGTATTTTCCTTCATTATCAAACACAGGATTATTGCAATTATAAAAACCATCGGTTACCTGGTATCTTTTTTTATTTTGCGCATCGTAAATATAAATGGCATTATGATAATTTTCCAGATCACGGGAATAGGTAAACCAGCGGCTGTCTGGCGACCAGCTTACAGAAAATCCTTCGCAGCCGCCATGCATAAAGCGGAGTGCCTGGTCAACTTCTGTTACACTGCCGTTGGCAGCATCAATCATTTTTATTTTCATGGCCTGGTCAATGGTAATAATCTTTTTACTGTCAGGGCTCCAGTATAAATTATAACCAAAGCCCTTTGCAAAACCGGTTAGTTTTTTGGGTACCGCATCAGCATTTGGCTGCGACAGCCACAATTCATTTTCGCCGGTTTGATCGCTCCAGTAAGCAACGGTGTTACCATCGGGCGACCATGCAGGATAGCGCTCAAATGATGCAGTGGAACGGGTAATATTCTTTACAAAACCGTTTTCGGCCGGCAAAGAAAATATATCTCCACGGGCTTCCATTAATGCACGGTTACCATCGGGGCTGATGCCCACATGCTGGATAAACTTATCAACGGTAACAGACCGTGGCTTAAGGCTGGCTTTATCAATAATTACATTTACCGAAACTGTTTTTGCATTTTGCGATGCAAAAGAAAAGAGAAATAATTTTCCGCCCTGCTCGTACACGATCTCATCGGGCCCGGCAGAAGGAAAATGAATATCGTAATCTTTATAATTGGTAAGCTGTGTATATTTTTTTGTATTCACGGTATATTTCCACAGGTTCATGCGCTCTTCAGATCCACGGTCGCTGATAAAATAAATATCATCGCCATGCCACATCGGAAATTCATTGCCTGCTACTTCACTGGCCGAAATATTCTGATCGGTATTATTGGTAAAATTGTATAGATGGATCGAGGCTTTCCATCCACCACGGTAACGTTTCCAGTTACGGAAAGCCTGCGATACAAAAACCACTGCCATTTGTTTACCATCCGGTGAATAAGAACCGAACTCTGCGTAAGCGAACGGAAGTTTTACTGCAGGGCCGCCATTTGCAGGCACAGTATAAAACTGGTTAAAGCGGTTGCGGCCACTCTCACGGCCCGATGCAAATAAAACACCCTTACCATCCGGTGTCCAGTCAACCACACGATCAGGAAAACCATGTTCGGTAAGGCGAAGTGGAACGCCGCCGGTTACAGGAATGGAATAAACATCCTGGTTACCATCATAATTACCGGTGAAGGCAATGTTTTTTCCATCGGGAGAAAATTTAGGAAAACTTTCTACGCCGGCCGGCGAACTTAATTTTTCGGCAGTGCCGCCTTCTTTAGGCATGATCCATACATCATTGGCATAAGTAAAAACTATCTGCGTTTTTGATACATCAGGAAAACGAAAAAGGCCGGCATCAATTTGAGCATTAGCCTGTAAACAAAATAAGAAGGCCATGCTACAGGGAAAAATTAATTTCTTCATTGCAATTGGTTTAATGATTAAAAAGTGCAGCGTATTTTAGAATTGGATGGGGAAGTTAAAATAAAATTGTTGAATTTTAAAGGAAACCTCAGCAGGATATAAGTGTATAATTTTACTTAATTGTGAATGCCGCTATGCACCGCCCAGCTTCTGCTCCTTTTTAACTATTGCAGCTTTAAAGAACCAGGCACCATTAAATACAATTCCATTTTTAGAGAGTAGATTACCGAAGATTTATCGGCAATAAAAAACTATTGGCTTTCTATAATGCTCTTTGCATCCATCCAGTAAATATTATCCCAACCGTTCAACGGACTATGCATCAATTTTTTAAAATCTTTTATATTTTGTGGATGTGCAAAGGGCAGCTTAAAGTATCCACGGCTGCTCGTGAAAAAGAAGTACTTTTTATCCGGTGAGATATACGGGCAAAATTTTTCTATTATCCTTTTATTGCTTTACCTGTCGCTTTATGTTTTACACTAAAGTTCACAGAGTTTGCAATAAAACAGAGTTCGTTCGCTTTTTTATGTAATTCTTCAAGTTTGTTAAGCATTCCGTGATCGGTAATGGTTACTATTGGGTTTAGTGTAACTTCCTTGAATTTTCCACCGCCATTGTCTGTCTCGATCATAATTCCTGTTGGATTATCAACATATTCTGTGACAACAATTCCATTGTCCGAACACAAATGTAAAAGCCAAAGCATATGACAACTTGAAAGCGAGGCAACTAAAAGTTCTTCGGGGTTATACTTTGTCCTTTCACCCCTAAAAGATGGGTCAGAGGAAGCAAAAATTTCAGGTTTATTGTCTACCGAAATTATATGACTTCTCTCATAGGAACGGTAGTCAGAGGTTCCTAGCCCATTGTTGCCTGTCCATTTAATTGTTGCATTATAGTAATGTTCTTTATTCATAATCGTTTTGTTTTTTATAATTGCAAAAGTTCATTGTTTTTAAATCTGTCCCACTATTCGCAATACAAATGTTGTGCGTTCCTGCTATTTTAATTTACTTATTCGTTCTCCTTTAACAGGCGAGTATTTTAATTTTATTTCCCCATTCACCGTTAACTTCTGAAAATTACATTTAATGCCAGTGCCTTCTTTCAAGGAAGGCGCATCCATTATATGTAAATGTACATGCGGCTCAGAAGAATTGCCACTGTTACCGCATAATCCAATAAGTTGCCCTGCTTTTATCTTGTCTCCTTTCTTTACAAGAATTGAATTCATCTTAAAATGAGCCATTAAAATATATTCCCTTTGTTTAGATTTTATTATAATAGAATTTCCTGTTAGTTGTGCAGGATTCATTTCTCCGGGTATGTTGTCATGAACTGAATCTGTTACCATTACTATTTCGCCACTGCATGGTGCGTAAATCGCACGGCTAAAACAATAATAATCCTCATTACTTTTACCATCTGTTCTATAAGATTTATTAGTAGAATCTCTGATTACAAAATCAAAAGCATTTTTTTGCGACCGCACGGTTACATGATAATTTTCATCTTCTGTTTCGCCTCCCCAGAACACGTACCAGGTACTATCAAAAGGCAATTGCATTTTGGTTTTATTAATAACCACCGGAAGATCCTCATTATAATTTGGGTCGAGAACAACTAACCGTTTTATCATGTTGCTACTGTCCAGTCCTATTATAAAATTCATCCAGGTTTTTTTCAATTCCGTATGATAAACAGCTGAATGTTTTTGATCAAAATATTTAAATTTAAGTTTTACTATTTCTCCATAGTCATTTCTTATTCCTGATAAAAACTCGGTAAGCCTTTTCTCGGGTACGCTTTTTAAAAATGATGCGGAAGAATAAGTTACAATGTGGTGATAATTTCCGGTATTGAAGTCGTCTTTAAATTGCTTGATAAATGAAACATAGGTTGAGGGTTCTTCTATTTTATTTTGAGCTATTGTTGGCTCAACAAACAGTAACGATAAGAGCAGAAGATTGTATACATGTTTAATAAAGTGGTTAATACACAATGGTAATTGTTTCATTATTTTTAAAGTTTATATATGAGTGTTTTGAAATTATTCTATCATGTGTTATTTGAAGTTGCTCTATACAAGATTTTATAAAACGGCTTTGTCTAATAAGGTTTCAACACTGAAATTTATCAGCAATAAAACTATTCTTTTTCTATAATACTCTTTGCATCCATCCAATAAATATTATCCCAACCGTTTAACGGGCTGTGCATTAATTTTTTTAAGTCTTTTAAACTTTGTCGATATGCAAATGGCGGAGAAAAGTATCCCCGGCTACTCGTAAAAAAGAAATACTTTTTATCAGGGGAAATATATGGGCAATAAGTCAAGCCTGGCCCGTTTATTTTATCGCCCAGGTTTTTTGCTTCAGTCCATATTCCATTTTTATTAAAACTGATAAACAGGTCGCCGCTACCATAGTTGCCTTTTCTTTTATAGCCTGTGAAAATTATAAACTTTTCGTCTGCATCAACAAATGCATTAAACTCTCCGCCAGCCGAATTAATGGCGGCGGGTAGACTTACAGCTGTATCATATTTACCACTTTGAAATTTACAGACGACAATATCTTCATCCTTCTCATCCATATTCCTGGTAAAATAAATATTGCCGCTTTTTGTTATAGCAGGATAGAACTCATCTTTTGCAGAGTTCACCGGTTCGGTCATTCGCACGGGCTTTGTCCAGTTACCATTTTGTTTCTCAACAAACCAGATATCATAGTCCTTTACTTCCGTTGATGTATCATGCAGTGGCCTGTTACTCACAAAATAAAGTCTTTTTCCATCAGGCGAAAATGCAGGCTCGAGGTCACTGAATTTACCGCAAAATGAACTAACCTCCGGGTTGCTCCAATTGCCATTAATTAGTTTTGAATACAGGATCGTGCTGATAATTCTGCCGCCAAAATGTTGAAGGGTAAAAAACAGTTCATCCCCTTCCGGGGATATTGCCATATCCCGGTTTCCAAATTCATCACTTACAATACCGGGTGCAAAAAACTCGGGTGAATTACCGGGTGAATTGCTATTGAAAAATTTAGTTGGCTTTTGTGCAATTGAAAATGCTGAAACAACAAGCAGGCAAACTATTATACCTATTTTCATGCTAATGTTTTTCATGGTGATTTGCATAAGATTTTTATTGCAGGGCATAGAAATATCCATCAGTGGAGCCGAAATAAATAACACTGTTTTTAACAACCGGGGAGGAAAGAATGCTGCCTAATGAAAACCGGAGTTCCACGGCCCTTTTAATGCCATCGAATTTTTTAATCACTTTTTCAAAAGCTTCCTGGTTGATGGACTGGTCTGCATTAAGTATATGTAAACTATCTGCAACAGAAGAGGGCAATTGATATTTCCAGATCTGTTTACCTGTGCTGATATCACGGGCCTCCATGAAGCCGTTAAAATCTCCGGCATACATTGTTTTACCAGCAATGGCCGGGGAAGAAAAGAAAGCACTGGTTTTACCCTGGTAAATAGAATCGCCGGTAAGTTTATTTAATTCAACAAACCTTTGGCTGCTTCCTGAAGTGTACATTAATTTATCACCGTATACTACCGGCGTTACGCTTATCCAACCGCGGTCGTTAAATTTTTTCCATACCAACTTTCCGGTTAAAGCATCCAATGCATACAGGTGTGCATCACGACAACCAAAGTAAAGCATATTACCATTTATAAGCGGGGAACCGGTTATACCGGTTTGATTAAATATAACCGTATCTTCTCCGGTCTTAAATTTCCATTTTTCTTTACCTGTTGCTGCATCTAAAGCATGCATATAAGTATCCCAGCCTCCAAAATATACATTGCCGAATGCAATTGCCGGGGAAGAATGTATAATCCCATTAGTTTTAAATTTCCATTTTTGCCGGCCGGTTTTTGTATCTAATGCATAAAAATTGCCATCACCTGAACCAAAATACACTGTATTATTTTGCACTGCAGGAGAAGATAGCCAAAAGTCCCAAAGATCCGTAAAAAGCGAATCTTTAGGCAGCCAACCGTGAATTCCCATCGCAGCGTATTGTTTTTCTCCGCCTGTTTTGAATTCCCACTTTAATCCGCCATCTTTTGAATTCAATGCATAGAAATTACCATCATGGCTTCCGAAAAATACTTCACCGTTTACAACCGAGGGAGAAGAATAAACGGGACCGCCCGTCTTAAATTTCCATATAAGATCCCCATCCTGTGTAGCCAGGCAATACAAATAACCATCGCCGCTGCCAAAAAAAAGTTTATCCCCCTCAATTGCAGCAGAAGAATTAATGTACCCGCCTGTTTTAAATTTCCATTTAAGCGCTGCTTTTTTGCTGACTTCGGAAGACGGATATATTGCGCTGTGGGCCAGGTTACCGCGGAACATACCATAAGGATTGGCTGATTGCGCAGAAACAGCATTAGAAGCCAGAAAAAATAATCCAACAATTAAATATTTCATATAAATATTTTAAACAGCAACGCCGGGTTGCCGCAATGAAACGATTCAAAGCAATGATACAATAATATGCAACGGATATTTTAAAATAAGTATCTACGATGGTTTAAAGTAGAAGAAGAGCACATTAACGTATAACAAACACAGTTTGTATTCTTTTACACTTTGAAACCATGTTTAGTACCCGCTAAATGGCTATTCAGCATTATATATGGATTAGAATATTTTTTATTAGAAATTCGCTTATGAAACTTTTGACCCGGCAACATGTTTTATTCTGGATTGGATACCTGACCTGGGATGTTTTGCAGGCGGTAATATCTTTATCAGGGCCGGCTGGAGGTTTATCGCCTGATCCCATACTTGCATTATATACAAGTTTACTGCTGCTGATTCCTAAGATTATCCTTTTTTACTGCATATACATCGTTGCGTTAAAGCCATTGATCACTAAAAAACAAAGCGCTGTTCTTTCCGTACTGTATGCTACGATCGCTACTGTTACCACGCTCATGTTATACAGGGGCCTTATGTTTTATGTTATCTTTCCGAAGATATACAGGGTTGATATGTCTGCTGCACATTTTTTCCACCTGTCAAGCCTAGTGATAAGCCTGTTTGATTTGCTGGTTGCCGTTTTCCTGCTTATAATATATGAATTGTACCGCTATACAAAATCATCCAAAGAAAGAGAACGCAGGCTGGAACAGGAAAAACTCCTGTCTGAACTGAATTATTTAAAGGCGCAGATTAATCCCCATTTTCTTTTTAATGTATTAAGCTCGGTACATGCTTTATCGAGAAATAAGGCGCCCGAAGCCGCAGACGTTACTTTAAGGCTTTCCAAATTAATGCGTTTTATGTTGTTTGAAGCAAAGAGAACAACAATTGGTATTACTGAAGAAATTAAAATTTTAGAAGACTATATTGAATTGGAAAAAGTACGCTTCAGCAGCAAGCTCACCGTGAAATTTGAAAAAAGCATTGACAATGAAGCCCTGCAAATTGCTCCGCTGGTTCTGTTACCCTTTGTAGAAAATGCTTTTAAGCACGGTCCTGGTGAGAGCCGCTTTCAGTCTTTCGTAAACATTAATCTTTCTGTTAACAATGGGATGTTGGTATTTGAAGTTAAAAACTCGGTAGAGGAATCTTATTATAGTGATGATAGTACCAATACAGGATTGGCAAATATTAAGAGACGGCTAGAACTTATTTACCCGGGTTATCAATTGAAACTGGAAAGGGAACAAAACGTATTTTTAGCTACATTAAAATTTAAATTGCTCAATCATGAGTAAATATAGCTGCATCATTATAGAGGATGAACATTTACTCGCAGAAGTGCTTGCAGATTATATAAACCAGGTTTCATTCCTGGAATTAAAAGCAGTGTTTAGCGATGGTATCACTGCATTGGAATACCTGCAGGAAAATAAAGCTGACCTGTTCTTTGTGGATATAAACCTACCCAGGCTGAAAGGAACTGATTTTATAAAAATGTTCCAGGGCAAGGCTAAGTTTATTATTACCACTGCTTACCATGAATATGCTGTACAGGGTTACGAATTACAGGTAATTGATTACCTGCTTAAGCCAATCGAATTTTCCAGGTTTCTAATGGCAGTAAATAAATTAAGAACAGATGAAAAAGAGCCGGGCACTTTTAAAACGCATGAGAAAGATCACCTGTACGTAAACATAAATAAACGACGGGTAAAAATTAATTTTTCCGATATTCTTTATATTGAAGGGATGAAGGAATATGTAAAAATTTATACAGAAAAAGATAAATGGCAAATTACAAAAATGCAGATCGGGCAAATAAATGATTTACTTGATGAAAACTTCATTCGTATACACCGGTCCTATATTATAGCAAGAGAAAAGATCACATCTTATAACCTTGCAGAGGTATCAATCGGTTTAATAACATTACCTGTTGGTAAAAATTATAAAGACTCGCTTGCGTTAAAATTGGAATAGTTCAAGAGATGCTGACTTTTAACGGATTTTAATATTGAACTTTTAGGGTATTTTCGGGGGCACGGAATTCATTGCCCGTCATTTAGGGAATATTTCATTTATCTCCATTTTATTTTTTTAACTACCAGTCAATCCCTGTAATACCTGTTATACTATTTACAGCCATTATTTATTGGTATTTGTATGTAGTGTAACACATTGGGTATCATCAAAAAAGATGGTTAACTTAACGGGCAAAAATCACACTAACTGTAATGATAGCAAAATCAATCAAAGGAAAATCAACAGAAGAAATTAAAGCGGCATTGGAACAAAGCATGGCAGATGGATATAAGCCAACACTTGCAATCGTTTTCATCACCACTATTGAAAATGCTGAACCCATACGTGCTATGCTGGATACAGCAGGTATTGCCATTTTCGGCGCCAGCACATCAGAAAAATTTACTGAACAGGGCATGGAACCGAATGATATTGTTGTTTTATTATTGGATATTAAAAGGGAACATTTCAGCATTGTATTAAAGAATTATGAACCCGGTTCTGCCTATGAGGCGGCACGGCAGGTTGGTGAAGCAGGCATCCAAGCATTTAAAAATCCCGGCTTCATCATCTCATCTGCTGATTTCAGGATGTCGGGAGAAGAGTTGATTAACGGATTGACAGATGCCGCAGGCAATAAAGTTACTGTTATAGGTGGTGTGGCTGGTAATCCGGCAGATTTTTCAGGTGTTGTTTTTACCAATAACTCATCCAGTACGGGTGCAATAATTGCACTTGTAATTGACCTGGATAAAATTTCGCTAAGTGGGCTGGCTGTTTCAGGATGGAAGCCAGTAGGAATAGAGAAAAAAATTACAAAAAGCGATGGATGCTGGATATATACCATCGACAATGAACCCGCCATAAATGTGATCCAAAGATTTCTGGGGAAAGAAATATTCGATACAAAAGCAGAAGGATTGATTCCTTCGGACCTGGGTTATCCTTTACAGTTTAAAAGAGCATCAGGAAGTGTTATAATGAGGCCTTTGTTACTTTGGAATACATCCGATAAATCAATAATGGCGGGTGGACAAGTGAAAGAAGGAGAAATTTTTCGTTTTTCGCTGCCCCCAGATTTTGATGCGATTGATACGGTAGTGGAAAGTACAAGGATAGCAAAACAAAAAGATATGCCTGATGCTGATGCATTGATCGTTTTTTCCTGCGTGGGCAGACTGGGATCATTCGGGCCAATGATCTCGGCAGAAATAGAAGGATTGGCAGCAACATGGAATACGCCAATGGTAGGTTTTTTCTCACTGGGTGAATTTGGGAAACTGGATGAAAGCCGGTGTGAATTTCATGGCACAACAGTAAGTTGGGTGGCGTTGAGAGAAAAATAATAATCAGCCGTTAAGTCGTTAAAGTGTTTTGAAAATTTCTTTCCGCCTTCCCACTTTCCCGGCAAAAAAAAACAAACATGAAAGCAAAATCAATCAAAGGAAAATCAACTGAAGAAATTAAAACAGCGCTTACAGAAACTATAGACGGCAATTTTAAGCCGACTTTAGCCATTGTATTCATATCTGTTAAGCAGGACAGAGAAGCTATCGCCCAATTACTTGACGAAAAAAGCATCCAAATATTTGGTGCTACCACCGCAGGCGAATTTATTGATGGCGAAATTGAAGCAGGCAGTATTGTCATAATGTTGCTCAATATGAATCCTGCTTATTTTAAAATAGCTTTTTTTGAAACAAGCCCGGAGACCATCTTAGAAGACGCAAAAAAATTAGGTGTTACCGGAAAAGAAATCTTTACCAACCCAGCATTTATTATAGCAAACAGTGGCGTATCCTTAGATGGCGAACCAATTGTTGAAGGCATCGTAGAAGGCTTTGGAAAATCTCAATCTTCCTCAGATGGAGAGGTAACCGTATTTGGAGGTAAGGCAGGCGATGATCTGGCACTTGAAGCAACATTTGTTTTTACCAACAGAAAAAGTAAAGACTGTGCAATTGCAGCACTCATAATTGATGAAGATAAAATAGATGTAAGAGGGATCGCTACCTGTGGCTGGAATGCTGTTGGCACTACAAAAACAGTTACTAAAAGCGATGGTAATACTGTGTTTACCATAGACGATAAACCAGCATTGGATATGTTGATGAATTACCTTGGTGTTGAGATAAAGCAGGAAGACAACAAGGAAATCGTGACATTTCTTAGCTCCTGGTATTATCCATTGCAGGTAGAACGGGAAAATGCAGATCCGGTGATACGGACAGCCATGTTTGCCAATAGTAAAGACCGTTCACTTATTTGTTCTGGAAAAGTGCCTCAAGGGGCAAAGATCAAATTTTCGTTGCCACCGGATTTTGATTCCATTGACAAAGTTGTTCAAGAATGTAAGGGCATTAAAGACGATGCACAGCAGCAAGCCGATGCCTTGATCATGTTCTCCTGCGTTAGCAGATATTTATCGTTTGGAATTGTAATGAAGGAGGAACTGGAGCAGGTGCAAAAAATTTGGGATGCGCCCATGGCAGGCTTTTTTTCGTATGGCGAATATGGAAAGTCCAAAACAGGTAAATATGATTATCATAATAATACCTGCTGCCTGGTGGTATTAAAAGAAAAATGACAAAATATAAACACTCATACTAAAATTAATTTTATGCTAAAAGTAACTGTCTTGTATGCTCAGCCCACTGACCCTGAATCATTCGAAAAATATTATGCGGAAAGCCACATTCCCCTTATAGGCAAAGTGCAGGGAATTGAGAAAGTGGAATTTACAAGGTTTATGCCTAATGCCGATGATACACCGGCAGCCTGTTACCGGATGGCAGAACTTTATTTTGCCGGACCCACACAAATGCAACAGGCATTAAGCTCGCCGGAAGGACAGGCATTGGCGGCAGACCTGTCAAACTTTGCAACGGGTGGCTCAACGGTAATCGTAGGTGTTGTTGAAAATTTTAATTAATAAAACATGAAAGCAAAATCAATCAAAGGAAAATCAACAGAAGAAATTAAAACAGCACTGGAACAAAATATGGCTGATGGATTTAAACCCACACTGGCTATAGTTTTTGCTTCCTTACAATTGGATCGCAAGGCAATAGGTAAACTATTTGGCGATGCCGGTATTACCATTTTTGGTGCCACTACCAACGGAGAATTTATTGACGAAGAAACAGGGCATGGAGAGGCTGCTATATTGCTGCTGGATATGAACCGGGAGCATTTCAGTATCCTGGTGGAAGAGTACCCACAAAAAAACTACCGTGAAAAGGCCGCTGAGTTGGCAAAAACAGCTTTGCAAAAATTTGAGCATCCGGCCTTTTTGATCTCTTGCAGTAATACTGAAACAGATGCGGAAGCACTACTATTGGGCTTTGAAGATATCATCGGAAAGCAGGTGAATGTATTTGGCGGAGCAGCCGGCGATAATTACACTTTTTCAGAACAATTTGTGTTCACTAATAACAAGGAGAGTAACAATGGCATAGTAGTATTAGTGCTTGATGAGGACAAGATCAAAATAAAAGGAAGAGCCAGCTGTGGCTGGAAGGCTGTGGGCACGGTAAGAACGGTTACAAAAAGTGAGGGCAACCATGTATTTACTGTTGATGACATTCCTGTATTAGACCTTACGGCTAAATATGGAGGTATTGAAAATGTTAATCCAGAAAATTCAGGCCTGATGCTGGAGATCGCCACCAATTTTCCACTGCAGATGCAAAGAATAAATAGTGACCCGGTGATGAGGCCCGGCCTGAAGTTAGACTGGACCGATCATTCTTTTTATTGCAGCGGATCGGTACCCCAGGGCTCCAAAGTACGTTTTTCTTTACCTCCCGATTTTGATGTGGTTGAAAAAGTGATTGCTGATTGCCAATCGCTGAAAGATGATGAAATGCCCGAAGCTGATGCAATGATCATATTCAGTTGTGCGGGCCG
Source organism: Chitinophagales bacterium (assembly GCA_038226715.1). Classification (GTDB taxonomy): domain Bacteria; phylum Bacteroidota; class Bacteroidia; order Chitinophagales; family Chitinophagaceae; genus Ferruginibacter. The sequence goes on along the minus strand of JBBRQF010000003.1, from coordinate 9,720 downwards.
GCAGGTTGCATTGGGGCCCATGATACAGCAGGAGATCGAAGGATTAAAAAAGATATGGAACATACCCCTGGCCGGCTTTTTCTCAAATGCAGAGCTTGCAAGAGCAAACGGCGGAAATTTAGAAATGCATAACCTCACAAACTGTTGTGTTGTATTAAAAGAAAGATAATGAATCAAAAGCTTCAGCAATTATTGGAATCCATTCAGCAGTCGGAACAATTAAGTGACGATGAAAAAGCTTTATTGTTAAAAAACGTAAAGGAAGTTGATAAGGAAATAGAAATAACAGCATTTAAACTCGACCGTACCGAAAAAGTAAAACGTACAACCGCTATTTTACTAGAAGAAACCATTGAAGAGCTTGAGCAGAAAAGAAAAGCCGTAGAAGAAACGAATATTGCATTGCAACAAACACTGAATGATTTAAAGGCTGCCCAAACACAATTGATACAATCAGAAAAAATGGCAAGCCTTGGCGAACTCACTGCCGGCATCGCTCATGAAATACAAAATCCGTTGAATTTTGTAAACAATTTCAGCGAAGTAAGTGCCGAACTGGTTGATGAAATGAATGAAGAGATCGAAAAAGGAAACCTGGATGATGCCAAACAAATCGCACAGGATCTCAAACAAAATCTCGAAAAAATAAATCACCATGGCAAACGTGCCGGCGAAATTGTAAAAGGCATGTTACAACATAGCCGCACCAGCAGCGGTGTAAAAGAGCTGACCGATATCAATGCGCTGGCTGATGAATACCTGCGGCTTGCCTATCATGGTTTCAGGGCCAAAGACAAAACATTTAATTCAGCTATGAAAACAGATTATGACGAAAGTATCGGCTTAATAAAAATTATTTCTCAGGATATGGGCAGGGTGGTTTTAAATCTTATTACCAATGCGTTTTATGTGGTTATTGAAAAGAAAAAAGACTGTCAGGCTGAGCGTGCTGAAGCCGGGCAAAGTTATGAGCCCGTCGTTTCAGTCAGTACAAAAAAAATGGAAGACCGTATTGAAATAAAAGTTGGAGACAATGGAAACGGTATCCCTCAAACAATCCTGAACAAAATTTTTCAACCCTTCTTTACTACCAAGCCAACAGGGCAGGGTACAGGACTGGGATTGAGTTTAAGTTATGATATTGTAAAAGCGCATGGTGGGGAATTAAAAGTGGAAACAAAGGAAGGTATCGGCTCAACCTTTATCATTTCATTACCAGCAAATTAAAAATAATGAAACTCACAAAAAAAATAGAAAATGAAATTAAGACCGTAATGGATGATTACTGGGCATCTTATTTTGACGGCAACCTGGAACACTGGGCAAATTATCTCGTAGAAAACTACCGCAATATTGGCGGTACCGAAGAAGAAATATGGAGCAATAAAAAGGAAATACTGGATTACACTTACCGGTTGATTGATCAGATGGCGGGCCAGGCAGAGATGAGGAATAAAACCTGGGATTTTATTCTTTACAACCCATACATCATGGTGCATGAGTACCTTGACCTATATGTAAAAGTAGAAGAGCAATTTATTTTTTACCAAAAATTCAGACTGTCCTCTTTAATACAAAAAATTGATAACGATTGGAAGGTGCTTCACCAGCATGGCTCTTACCCCGATAGTAAAACGCAGGAAGGAGAAGCATTTGCTTTTGATACTTTAAAAAATGAGAATTTAAAACTACAGCAACTGGTAAAAAGCAGAACTCAGGAACTGGAAGAAAAAAACCGGGAACTGGAAATTGAAACTGCGCTGGAAAAAGTTAGGGCCATAGCTATGAGCATGAAAGAACCTGCCGACATGCTTACAGTTTGCGAAACCATTTCTCAGCAACTTCAATCATTGGGTGTAAACGAAATACGCAATGTACAAACGGCTATATTTTATGAAAGTCGTGGCACTTATATGAATTATGAATATTATAGCCGGTACAAAAAAAATATTATCACCGAAACAAATTATACCAATCATAAAATTCAAAAAGCCTTTGCTATTAAAATGATGAAAGGCAAAGATGAATTTTTTATCTCACACATTAAAGGGAAAAAAGTGAAAGAGTGGTTGGCATACCAGAAAACCACCAATGTATTTATTGATCATTTCCTTAAAGAAGCAAACTCTCTTAATTATTACTGGGACTCGTTGGGGCCGGTAGCTTTGGGCATTTCAACCTATGTTCCATTAACTGAAGAAGAGATCAATTTATTTAAACGCTTCCGCAATGTATTTGAACTGGCTTACCGGAGATTTTTAGATATTGAACGGGCAATCGGACAGGCTAAAGAAGCAAGAATAGAAACGGCCCTGGAAAGAGTAAGAGCAGTTGCTATGGCGATGAGAAAACCAGGTGACCTGTTGAATATTTGTGAAACATTGTTTAATGAATTCAGGTCGATGGAATTTGATGAGATTAGAAATGCGATGATAAACATTCACAATGATGAAGACAGATCTTTCATAAACTATGATTATTCTGATGCTATTGGCAAAAGCACTAATCACCTCCTGTATAATATCCATCCGCTGGTTGAAAAACAAATAAAGAAGATACGGAGTGCCAACGATGCCTTTTCAGAAACATATTTTACCGGCCAAGATCTGGAAGAATGGAAAAAATTCAGGAAACGTATTGGTGAAAAAGATGACCCGCGGCTTGATGATAATAAAGGCTTGTATTATTACTTTTATTCTATTGGTATCGGGTCAATTGGGATTTCCACTTTTGGTGCAATTAATGCCGGAAAAATTGCATTGCTGAAACGTTTCAGGAACGTATTCAGTCTTTGCTACCAGCGGTACGTTGACATTTCATTGGCTGAGGCACAGGCGAAAGAAGCAAGGATAGAAACAGCATTGGAAAGAGTTCGTGCCGTTGCCATGGCGATGAAAAAATCGGATGAAGTGATCAATGTGTGCGAAGTAATGTATAAAGAACTGCAATCTCTGGGTTTTACCAATATCCGAAATGCACAGATCGCACTCAAAAATGATAGCAGGCAATCCTATTCTATCTCCGTTTATTCGGATAACGAATCAGTGATCTTTGGGGAGGCACATTATCACAGCTCACCAATTGTAAAGGACCTATACCAGGAATTGGAACAATCTAAAGATGCTTTCTATCAAAGAGAATTTTCGGGAAAGAAATTTAATGACTGGCGCAAATGGCGGCAAGGCTTATCTCCATTCGCAGATAGCCGGGAAGCATCGGCTGCCTCTATGTGTTTCTATTTATATTCAATAGGTATCGGGCATATCGGTATTTCAACTTTTAATGCCATTACAGAAATACAGATCCAAATGCTGAAACGTTTTAAAAACGTATTTGAACTCTGTTATACCCGGTATATTGATGTGGCAAAAGCTGAAGTTCAGGCAAGAGAAGCACAAATTGAATTAGCATTAGAAAGAGTCAGGGCAAGAACGATGGCCATGCAGCATAGTGAAGAGCTGGCTGATACTTCTTCTGTTTTATTTCAGCAGGTAAAAGGACTTGGCTTTGAAACCTGGAGTTGCGGTTTTTGTACCTGGCAACAAAATGAAATAGTGGAAGTATGGATGGGCGCAGATTCCGGCGGACTGTTACCTCCCATGAAGATCCCATATAAAAAAGAACCAACGCATCATGATATATACAAGGCTTCCTTAACCGGAGAAGAGTCACATGAAAAAACCTGGGAAGGAAAAGCACTTGAAAAACATTATAACTATTTGCAGGGCATTCCTTCTGTTGCAACAGCCATCAAACAATTGGAAGATGCAGGATTATTACTTCCCACCCGGCAATGTTATTATGTTGGATTTTTTAAGCAGGGTTATTTGCTATTGATAACGAAAGAACCCAATGCTGAAATGGGCGACATTAGTAAACGTTTTGCAAAAGTTTTTGAACAGGCCTATACCCGTTTTCTTGATCTGCAGAAAGCAGAAGCACAGGCAAGAGAATCGCAAGTAGAAGCTGCGGTAGAAAGGATAAGGGCCCAATCGATGGCGATGTATACAACCACTGATTTGGATAAGGTGAACAAAGAATTACTGAATCAATTACAACGGCTTAATGTTGACGGCCTCACAGGGGTTAGTATTTATTTTCTTGATGAGGTGGGTGAAGTGAAAGTATGGGACCTTTCAAGCCCCGGGAATATCGGTGATCCCAATAGTTATAACTTCAAATTCAGTTCGAAAAAATATGCCATCCTGGGAGAATTGTGGGAACAATTTAAAAATTCCGGCGATTACTTTACAATGGATTACCCATTGGAAAAATTACAACGTGCTGTTGAGGAATTTAAAGCGATCGATATTAATATCGCCAATGCTGTTATTGAAGCCCTGGAAAGCGGGAATTTAAAGCATCAATGGAATGCATTTGGAAAAATTTCTGGCGGGGTATTAGGTATTGATCTGATGGTTCCGCCTTCCGAAGACACAAAAGCTATTGTACTCAAAATGGCCGGAGCTTTTAACATCGCTTATAAAAGATTTATTGATCTGCAAAAAGCAGAAGCACAGGCAAGGGAAGCGCAAATTGAATTAGCGCTGGAACGGGTACGTGCCAGAACAATGGCCATGCAAAAAAGTGAGGAGTTGGCCGAAACTTCTTATCTGCTTTTTCAGCAATTAAAAGAATTAGGCGCCAGCGCCGATCAGCTTTCCATTGGTATTCTTAATGAAACGGAGCAAACGATGGATCTATCTGTTACATTACACGGCAGTCAATTACAAAAAACGTATACTATTAAACTGGATGAACCATTTGTAGTTAGTAAATCTTATGCAGCATGGAAAGAAAATAAAAAATCTATCGTTATTACACTTACAGGAAAAGACCTGGAAGATTATAACGCTTACAGAAATAGTTTAAGTAAAATTAAATTCAACAAAACGGATGCAGATAATAAATGGGTGGTGAATTGTGCTTTTTTCTCTAAGGGCTGGATGTCATTCTCCTCTTTGGAAAATGTGCCTGCAGAAACTATTAAATTATTAGAAAGATTTACGGCTGTTTTTGATGGCACCTATACCCGTTTCCTCGATCTGCAAAAAGCAGAAGCACAGGCAAGGGAAGCACAGATTGAAACTGCACTGGAAAGAGTGAGAAGCCGCAGCATGGGTATGCAAAAAAGTGAAGAGCTGAAAGCAGTTATAAAAATTGTTTACCAACAACTCACTCTTTTAAAAATTAATCTTGACCATGCAGGTTTTGTTGTTGACTATACACCCGGAGGCAATTGGCATTTCTGGATCGCTGATGAGCAGGATATTCCTTCTAAAATAACGCATCCGTATTTTGAGTCTGTTTGGGCAGGTCAATTTGATGAAGCAAAAGAAACAGGTGCTGACTTCTTTGCCACCCATTTGAATTTTGAAGAAAAGAACAAATTCTACCAGGATCTTTTAAAGCATATCCCTGGATTGACGGAAGGAGCGAAGGAATTTTATTTTAGTTGCCCGGGCCTTGCAGCATCCACTGTATTATTAAAGAATGTTGGCTTGTACATCGAAAATTTTGAAGGCATTCCTTATTCAGATGAAGACAATGCTATGCTCATGCGTTTTGGAAAAGTGTTTCAGCAAACCTATACCCGTTTCCTCGATCTGCAAAAAGCAGAAGCACAGGCAAGAGAAGCACAGATTGAAGCGGCATTGGAACGTACCCGAACACAGAGTATGATCATGCAACATTCAAATGAGCTGGATAATACTTTACGTGTTTTTCATGAGCAGGTTCAATTACTTGGCATCAATTCAGCTTTTTCTTTTTTATGGTTGCCGGATGAAGAGAAAGACAAACATATATTCTGGGCTATCTGGGAAGAAAATAAAAACGGTTCAGTTGTTTTTAAAAACAAAGCTATTAATTATCCCCTTGACAGAAATGAACCTGCAACTAAGCAATGTCTTATTGATTGGAAAAGCGATGAGTCTGTTGTTTCATACGCTGTGCCATCCAAAGAAGTAGAAAATTACTTTGCCGTATGGGCAGAATTATTAGAGGGAGTTGAAAAGCTGAAGCCTGAATATTTCCAGAACGGACTTTATTATGTAGAGGCTTTTATGAAATATGGCTGCTTTGGTATAATGGTTGAAAGCGATCTGACTGAAGACGAAAAAAAGATACTTGGTCGCTTTGCTGTTGAATTTGAACGCACCTATACCCGTTTCCTCGATCTGCAAAAAGCAGAAGCCCAGGCAAGGGAAGCACAAATTGAAACTGCCCTGGAGAAAGTTCGGTCAAGAACAATGGCGATGCAGCGAAGCGATGAATTATCGGGAACTGCTGTAATACTTTTCCAGGAATTTAATAAACTTGAAAAACAGGAACTTATACAAATTACCATTGGTATTTATAATGAAGCCAACAATGAAATAGAATTCCGTGCAACAGACTGGGAAGGTCATGGACAGCAGATAGACCGGCCATCTTATGGAAGTATGGAAGAACCCACTTTGCTAAAACCTGCAGTTACCGCATGGAGAGCACAAGCAAAATCTCTGGTAATAGATCTTACCGGTGATAAACTGCAAAGATGGGTTAACTACCGGAATATAATGACGGGAACCACCATTTCAAGTAAAGATGCCGGAGGCCGAAGGGTTATCAGCATCGCTTTCTTTTCAAAAGGGCACCTTTCTCTTTCATCCCCACTGCCCTTACCGGCAGAAACGGTAAAAACGCTGGAACGCTTTGCTGCTGTATTTGATGGTACTTATACCCGTTTCCTCGATTTGCAAAAAGCAGAAGCACAGGCAAGGGAATCACAAATTGAAACAGGATTAGAAAAAGTACGAAGCCGAACGCTGGCCATGCAAAAAAGTGATGAGCTTGCCGAAACTGCCGCCGAAGTATTTAAACAACTGATTGGCCTTGGTATTGAACCAAACCGTTTATACATCGGCATCATAAAAGATGAAAGCGGTGATATGGAAATGTGGGCAACGGATGAAGACGGTACACAGGTGGGTAAAAAATTCATGTTCAATAAAAATGAAAATGTTTCGGTAAAAAAATTATACGATGGCTGGGCTGCAAAAGAAAAATCGGTAATAGTGGATATGGAGGGAAAGGAGCTGGAGGCTTATTTTCATTATCTGAATGAAGTAATGCATATCCCTTTCAAGGGTGGACTTACGCAAAAAAGACGGGTGCAGAGTGTGGCGTATTTCTCCAAAGGTTTTATTGGTATGGCTTCGCCAGATGGACAGGGAACTGAAACTATACAATTACTTGAACGTTTTGCAGCCTTATTCAATCTCACCTTTACCCGTTTCAATGATTTAAAAATAGCTGAGGCACATGCCGAACAGGCCGAGCAGGATTTAATAGCCATTAAAGAAGCCAAACAAAAAGCTGAAGATGCTTTAATAGAATTACAAGCTACACAAAAGCAATTGATACAATCAGAAAAAATGGCTTCATTAGGAGAATTGACCGCAGGTATTGCACACGAGATACAGAACCCGTTGAACTTTGTAAATAATTTTAGTGAAGTAAGCAAGGAGTTACTGGATGAAATGAAAACTGCTTTGGACAAAGGCGATTCAGTTGATGCCAAAGAAATTGCTGATGATGTTATTCAGAATCTTGAAAAAATTAATCACCACGGCAAAAGAGCCGATGCCATTGTTAAAGGAATGCTGCAACATTCAAGAAGCAGCAGTGCTATAAAAGAACCCACCGATATCAATGCGCTGGCTGATGAATACCTACGGCTATCCTATCATGGCCTGCGTGCAAAAGACAAATCATTTAATGCAACCATGAAAACAGATTTTGATAACAGCATTGGTAACATCAATATGATTCCGCAGGATATTGGCAGGGTGATATTGAATTTATTCACCAATGCTTTTTATGCGGTTGATGAAAAGAAGAAATTGAACAGTCCTGGATATGAGCCAACAGTAACAATCAGCACATGCCGCTCCCCTCTCCCTGGGAGAGGGGCTGGGGGTGAGGTCACAATAAAAGTGAGAGATAACGGCAACGGTATCCCTCAAAAAGTATTAGATAAAATCTTTCAACCTTTCTTTACTACTAAACCAACCGGCAAGGGAACAGGATTGGGTTTATCATTAAGTTATGATATTATTAAAGCACATGGCGGAGAGATAAAAGTGGATACGAAGGAGGGGGAAGGAACTGAATTTACAATCATATTACCTGCATAGGCATGGTGTTGCCCGGATAGTTGTCGGAGTGGAGATAGAGACGAAAAAAATTAAGGGAACAAGTTTTAATATCAATATAAATGCAACCAACTAAAATGAAGAAGGTACAAATACTATTACTAATAGGTATTGTTTTATTTAATTATACTGCTATCAGCCAGGATAGTACAACATTTAAAATAACGAAAACCTGTGATTCTATTTTCTCCCTTTTAAGAAAGGAAACCGATCCGGATAAAATGGCAACCCTTAATGTGGCGTTTTACACTACATCCATAGATGGCTTCCCCCTTTTGATACTAGACCTGGGACAAAAACTTTTAGCACTGGGCCGGGAAAGAAAAAATATAATGATAGAGTCAGCCGGATGGAGTGCAGCAGGACAGGGGTATCGGCTTACCGGTAACTATGTAAAGGCATTGGAACTACATCGCAAAGCCGTTGCGCTTGCCGAACAATCAGGAAACAATGCATTCTTGTGGTTTGCCCTTAATCAAATGGGGCATATTTATAAAGACAGGCTGGAAAATGATAAGGCACTTAGCTTGTACAGGGCAGCACTCTATTATGCAAATCGATCAAAAGGCGCTAACTGGTGGTTTCCAACTACTAACCTGGCAGCTACTTTTCTCAATGCCGGAAATCTTGACTCCGCTTTGTTTTATGCCAAAACTGCACTAAAGAGTGCAAACAAAGACCAGGTTATGGGGACTAATTCTATCGTGCAGTCGATAATGGGCAGCGTGTACAGTAAAAGCGGGGATTCAATTGCTGCACGAAAATATTTTGCTGAAGCAGTTACTATTGCAAAAAATACACAATCTCCCCGATTTTTAAATATGAGCTATGTGGCCATTGCAGAACATTTTAATTATTACAAGCAATATGATTCCGCTGCATGGTATTGCAAAATGGCGGTTGAAGCGGTACAAAAAACACCGTCAGCTTACATGTCGCTTAAGCCGGCCAGGATGTTGATTGATTATTATCAAAACAAAAATGCGGACAGCACGGTAAAATTCTGGAAAGTGTATTCAGCGGCCAACGACAGCCTCAACAGTACAAAGGCCAATCAGCAAATCCAGATGATGACGATGGAGGAAGACCAACGTAAAAGGGATATTGAGGCGGAAGGCATCAGTTATAAAAATAAAATCAGGAATAATCTTTTACTGGGAGGGGCCACTATTTTTCTTTTACTCGCTGTTTTTCTTTACCGCAACAACCGGCAAAAACAAAAAGCCAATAAAATTTTAGAGAAAACATTAACTGATTTAAAATCTACCCAAACCCAACTCGTACAATCAGAAAAAATGGCAAGTCTTGGAGAACTTACTGCCGGCATTGCACATGAAATTCAAAACCCATTAAACTTTGTGAATAATTTTAGTGAAGTAAGTAATGAGTTGATTGATGAAATGAATATTGAGTTAGATAAAGGAGATATTACCGAAGCAAAAGCAATTGCTGAAGATGTAAAACAAAATCTTGAAAAAATAAACCATCATGGTAAACGTGCCGAGGCCATTGTGAAAGGCAT
>JBBRQF010000002.1:0-177529 GCA_038226715.1 Chitinophagales bacterium | reverse complement strand
TAATAAAGTAAAAACAGTAACAGGAAATGTGGCAATAAATATACAGCAGTCCTTTTATACAACAGATGACATCAGCAATGTAAATGCTCCGGTAATTTACTATCGTTTAAAAGTAATTGGTAAAGCAGGAGAAACTAAATATAGTAATATTGTTGTGATCAGGTTAAATCAGACTAATACAGTATTAACAATAAGTCCAAACCCAGCAAACAATTACGTTTCCGTAAGTTTTAATGCAAAGAAAAATCAAGAGGTTGTTATCAGGTTGATTAATAACTTAGGACAAATTGAGCTTATCAAAGTGGTTAATGCGGTTAAAGGGAAAAACGTAATACAATTAACAGCACTTGATAAATATAGTAATGGGGTTTACTCATTACAGGTGTTTGTAAATGATGAAGTGTTAACTAAAAAGTTAACGATGGAAAGGTAATTTTTTTTCTGATTAAAATTACTGTTTGCCCTTGCCTATTCTGGCAGGGGCAAACTGCTTTTATATCTTATGCAATAAAACAGGCCAGGTTTGCGCCATCAAATTTTTATACAGAGGTTTAAAATTTATTGAAAGAAATTTATAACCTGGAAATGCTTTTAATGCCATAGTAAAACGAAATTATTATTGGCGCGTATTATTTCATTGTATCAATTAGGTATAAAGAATATTATGTTGTACCTATACAAATAATGCGGACCGGAATGCTGTATTATTTTATTTATAAATGCCAGTAAAAATTTTAGTTTAAAAAATTTCAGGTTTATTAAAAATTAGCCTGACGAATAAGTTGTAACCTGTTGAATTCCTTTATTAATGTTAATTTAAAAATTTCCCCCGCATTAATTTTTTAATCTTGTTTGTTTCCTGGCTGTAACTAAAAGCAGATCATTGCTGTAAGCAGGCTGCATTTTTCCTGTTAAGATCATTTGCTTCATCCCTTAATGCAAATCGAAAAATATAAAAAAAATTAAACGCAGTAACATTCCTTTTTTAGAAATTCATTTTTAAAAAAGGGATGTTACTCAATTATGCATGCGCTGTAATTAAGTTTAGTAAAGGTCTGATAGATTATACATTACATATAACAGGGTAAAAATACAGCGTGTATTTTCATTGAAGGGTAGTAAAAAAATAGCGAAAAAAGCAATGACAAAGAGAATCTTTTTGCTAAACTTTGTTTTGGTGTTAATGTATTTCACTGTTCATTATAACCAATAAATCCAATTCCAATGAAAAAGAAGTTCTACCAATTCACGCTCGTATTATTTCTTCACCAAACGCTTTTTGCACAGGAAGCCTTTCACCGCAGCACCGGTAATCTTAATTTTCCCAATTCAGAAAATAGTACAGGCAACAGTGGCACAGGCGCAAATATTAATGTGGATTATTATCGTTGTGATTGGGTAATTGACCCCGGCGTTTCAAAAAATATTTCAGGTACAGTAACAGTTTATTTTAAAACTACGGTAGCTTCTGTATCTCAAATAACATTCGATCTTAACAGTTCGGTCTTTGGTGCACCCGTTGCAAAGCATCATGGTATTACCTGTACAAGTTCATTTCCTTCAACCGATATTTTCCGCATAACATTAGCATCGGCGATTACAACAATTGGTACACATGATTCTGTGAGTATAACTTACTCCGGTACGCCACCGGCTGTAAATGGCCAGGCGGAAGGGTTTCAACGTGGTGAACTGCCGGCAGGGTCAGGTAACTGGTATATATATACGCTTTCAGAATCGTATGAGGATAAAGACTGGTGGCCATGCAAAGCAGATATGCAGGACAAGGCAGATTCGATGGATATAAATGTAACAGTACCAAACGGCTATTGGGTTGCTGCAAACGGAAAACTGGTAGACTCTGCCATTAATGGTGCTAACAGAACTTTTAAATATAAACACCGATATCCTATAGCATCTTATTTGGTAGGGTTAGGTATTGCAAAGTATAATCGCCAATACAGAGGGTCAGTTAATATAGCCGGTAAAAATGTGCCGGTGATGTATTATACCTATCCAAACATGACGGGCGCAACGCTTACAAATGCAATTGCCAAAATGGATGTTTCAAGAACAGAGCTCTTAGAGTTTAGTAATAAATATGGACCCTATCCTTTTGCCGATGAAAAATATGGATACTATCAACATAATTGGGGAGGAGGAATGGAGCACCAGACTTTTTCAGGAATGAGCGGAGGCAGTATGGCAAGCTGGTCGGTAATTGCACATGAACTGGCGCACCAATGGTTTGGCGATAAAGTAACTTTTGCTACCTGGAGTCATTTGTGGCTGGCAGAAGGTTTTGCACAATATTCCGAGGTATTGGCAACAGAACTGGTTCCGGCAATTGGTGTAACTCCGGCCTCACATCTTTCCGGAATAAAAAGTACAGCACGTGCAACAAACACAACACCTGTTTTACTAAGTGCTGCAAGTATTGCAAACTCCAATGCCATCTGGACAACAAATAACGACAATGCAATTTATAAACGTGGCGCAATGATCGTGTCTATGCTGAGGGCTATGATGGGAGATGCTAAATTTTTCCAGGGCTGCAAGGATTACCTCTCAGATCCTTTGTTAGCATATAAATCGGCTGTGACTGCTGACCTGCAAAGAAATATGGAAAACCAACTGTCTGGTGTAGATCTTACTCCTTTTTTTACAGCCTGGGTAAACGGTACGGGCCGGACTGATTATTCAGGAAATTATTATATCAACGGAAAGTCAATTCAGATCAGGTTAAATCAAACTAGAAACCCCGCCGGCAACCCATTCATGCCCATGCCGGTTGTAATTAAAATAGCCAATGCTGCCAATACATACGATACCAGTGTTGTGATATATCATTACTCAGCAACACAACTTGGTTATGCAGGTGATAATTATGGAATAGGCCTGCAGGGTAATGATTTTATCAGTTATGCGCTTTCTTTTGTGCCGGCCAGCGTTAACATCGATCCTGATAATAAAACCATGGCAGCAGGATCATTAACCCCGGTCACCAGTCCGTTGAGCATAAACATAATAAGCTTTAATGCAAATAAAACAACTGTTGGCAACCAGGTAAACTTATCCTTAACCTATACCGAACCGGTAGAAAAAATTATTGTATTAAAGAGTTCGAACGGAACTGATTTTACTAATGCCGGGATAATGACATTAACAAATGCAACAGGCGCAGTAAATAATTATGGTTTTAATGATGTGTTGCCTTTTTCGCCAGTAACTTTTTACCGGGCTAAGATCTATTCAGGAACTAAAGAAGCATATTCTACTATTGTAAAAGTTCAACAATCACTGCATAAAGAGCTAACGGTATCTCCTAATCCTGCTGCTGATGTAGTTAAAATAAATTTTAGTAACCCAAACAGGGAGAAGCTTACAATACGTGTAGTAAATGCAGCAGGGAAAGTGGTTATTGAATCAACAACCAACAACGATTTTATACATTTTGACGTGAGTGATTTATCAGCAGGTGTGTATGTAGCACAGGTAATAGAACCAGGAAATGCAACATATACCGGTAAATTTCTTGTGGTTCATTAATGTATTTAATTGATCCGATATCCTTTATTAAAACTTACCATTATGAGAAAATTTTTACCCTCACTTTTATTTTTACTGTGTATTGCACCATATGCCTTGGCACAGCCCGCCACTTTCAGCAACCCTTTGGGTATAGGAAGAAATAATTGTGCTCAGGCCGGTGGCGTGGATTCTCTTTATTATTTAAATTACACTACGCCAAACCTTACCAATTCAGGTACAGCCATAACAGCCTGCAGGCCGGTTTTGAGAACCAACTTTCCACCGCTTTCGGGTTATTCTGCTGCCAACAAACCGTTTATTATTTTTAATGCGAGTATTGCATTTAATCCTGCCGATCAAATGATATATTATGTGTGGACAGATTATAATGTTGCTCCTCCATATAAATCCTATATCTGGCGGTGGAGCCCAACAGTATGCCCAACCCCTGCTGCTCCCGGCTTAGATACCTTCAGAACTTTTAAAACAGATATTGGCGGAATAACTTTTGATGCTAACGGTATTGCCTGGCAGCTTGAATTTATCGGACCTGCGCCTTTTAAAGGTATGTTGAGGCAGGTAAATTTTTCAACCGGTACGGTGGGTATCCCGGATACGCTGGACCTCACTGGCGGAAAAAAACTCTGGAACGTGGGTACAGGAGATATTACTTTAACACCCAGTGGACAGATGTATTTTGTCTTTAATAATAAATTATATACACCCGATTATGGAAGTGCAGGTGGCCCTACCAAACATATAACCTGCACTTACATTGATACAGTACATTTACCTGCTGGAAAAACAGGCTTGCCGGGACTGGCTTTTGGCAGCGGCGATTTGATCGCATCTTACAGTCCGGGTAATGGTTGCATTTTTAAAAAGATTAACCCAATCACAGGCGATACGGCCAGTATAAATTACACCTATGCAGCCAATAAGGGTATATATGCAACCGATATGACACAAATTAATTCCGGTATCGGCCCTGCAAAAAAATTAATTTCAGTAACTCCTACCGGTACGCCTGGTCAATATAGTGTGGTGTACGAAGTTTATACCCGAAATTATGGAACCGTTGGATTGACCAATGTGCAGGTTACTGATAATTTAGCAGCCATAAACGGCATTGGAAATGTAGCTAATGTTACAACAACATTTGTAAGTAACCCGGCGGGCGTTGTACTTAACGGGGCTTATAATGGTACAACTAATATTAACTTATTGGCGGCCGGTCAAACACTTCCCTGCTACCCGGTAGCCAATAATAATTTCACTATCCGTATTTCGTGCAGGTTATCAAGTCTTTTAAACGGGGTTGTATATAATAACAGCGCCATTGCCACAGCAAATGGTTTTAAAAACGTAGCATTAAGAGATTCATCAACCAATGGATCCAACCCCGATCTTAACCAGAATGATAAAACGGATGATGCGGGAGAAGGCCAGCCAACACCGTTAGTTATATTATTAACACCAATTACTCCACCATGTTCAGTACTTGATACAACTTTGTACTTCCAGGATTTTGGTAATGGTACAGGTTTGAATAATACCATTCCTGCTTCAATTGCTGTTCCATCTGCAAGCTCAACTTATACTGGTACTGCAACAGCACCTTTACCAATAAACACGTTTACGGTTACTAATAATGCGAATAATGGTGACCCTGCCAACTGGTTAAATCTTACCGATCATACCGGTGGCGTAAATGGAAGAATGTTACTGGTTAATGCTGATGCATCTGCAAATATTTTGTATCGCGATACACTGCCTGTATCATGTTCGGGACAACAATATTCAGTATCGTTTTGGGCAATTTTTGTAGGTAATGCTGCTTATCAAACTGTATGCGATGGTTTAGGCGGATTTAAATATCCAATACTCTTGGTTAGAATACGGGACCGGTTAACCGGGCTCGTAATTACGCAATATACTTCTGATACTATAAAATTAACCTCATGGCAATTGCACGGCATGAAGTGGGTAATGCCTACGGGATACACAAATGTAATTTTAGAAATACTTAACGCAGCCCCTGGTGGTTGCGGCAATGATGTTGCCATAGATGATATAAAATACGGTATCTGCGATCCGGCGCCAACCGTTAGTTTAAATAATCCGGCGGGTACCTGCCTTGGTTCTTTTGTTACATTCACGGCTGCTTTATCAGACACCATAGTTATACCGGGCCCTAAAGATTATCAATGGCAATGGTCTCCTGCCCCGGGCACGGGCCCGTGGACAAGTATTACCGGTGCTACTGCAGTTAGCTATACAATCAACCCTGTTAACCCGGCAGATACAGGGAAGTATTACCGTGTTATAGTTGCTGCCCAGGGCAATATTGGTAATCTTACATGCCAGTATATATCTCCGGGAATTAAACTGTTTGGTAAAACACTTTCTGTTGCTGCAGGCGCTGCAACAAAAAGCAAAAATAATATTTGTCCCGGCATACCTGTTAACCTTGGCATAACCGGTGGTACTTTAGGAACTAATGCAAGCTGGAAATGGTACACAGGTGCCTGTGGTACTACATTAGCAGGAACCGGAAACAGCCTGACTGTTACACCAATAGTAACAACTACCTACTATGTAAGGGCAGAGGGAGATTGCAATATTACTGCGTGCCAGCAGGTAACTGTATTCATCTCCTGCGATATTGATAAGGATAAAGATGGTATACCCGATTGGGTTGAAAGTAATATGCCGCTGGCCTTCCAGGATGCCAATGCCAATGGCCTCATTAATGCCTACGATCCTACATACCCGGGATTTGTAGATAATAATAATGATTACATAAATGATAATTTCCAGGCCGATGGTGATATCAATAATAATGGTATTCCAAATTACCTGGATCCTGCATTCCCCGGCCGTGTTGATGTTAACCTGGATGGTGTAGACGACAGGTTTGATCAGGACCTGGATGGCATAATAAATATGTTTGATCTGGATAGCGATAACGATGGCATACCAGATGTTGTGGAAGCAGGAGGTGTAGATGTAAATGGTGATGGTAAAATAGATAATTATACAGATACCGATGGAGATGGCTTATCAGACAATGTTGATGTAAATCTAAATCCATTGTCGGGTGCTTATAATACCGGGCTTGGTTTAGGATTACCAAATTTTGATATGGATGCGCTGCCTAATTTCCTCGACCTGGATAGCGACAACGATGGCATACCCGATGTGGTGGAAGCAGGAGGGCCCGATGTAAATAATAACGCTATCATTGATGGCTTTGTTGATGTAAATGGTGATGGTTTACATGATGGATATATTAATGCAACAGCTTTATTAAAAACCGGTGCAGATATAACAGCGGATGGAAGAGCAGATAGTTATCCCAACAAAAATAAAGACCGGGACCGCATGCCTAATTTCCTTGACCTTGATAGTGACGGCGACGGAATTGTTGATGTAATTGAAGCCGGATTGCCAGATGCTGATTTTAATGGAATTGCAGATGGCGTAATTGGAACCAACGGTTGGTCAACTACCATTTCGGCAATGCCCGCATTAAATTTACGAAATACCGATGCTGATGGCAAACCGGATTACCTGGATATTGATTCAGATGATGATGGTATACCGGATAACATAGAAGGACAAACGACAGCAGGCTATTTGCTTCCGGGAGTTATAGATACTGATGGTGATGGATTGGTAGATACATACGATAATATTGCAGGCTTCGGCGGCTCAGGCATATTTGTATACGATCACGATGCCGATGGAATACCCGATTACAGAGACCTGGACACAGACGGAGATGGACTGCCCGACATTGTTGAAGGAAATGATTTTAACCTGAACGGCTTGCCTGATGATAATGTTACTTTAACAGGTATTGATACCGATGGAGATGGGCTTGATAACCGTTTTGATTCATTAAACTCGGTAACCAACATTAAAGGAACCTCATACCTGATGGGCAATGGCGGTACATTTACAGGGGATGCAAGCCCGGGCTCAAAAACAACCGTGCAACGAACAAATATTCCGCAACCGGACAGGGATTGGCGTTTTGTTGGATTTGTACTACCGGTTCAGTTTCTGCAGCTTACTGGTGTGCTGCAGTCTGGTAACGTTTCATTAAACTGGGCGGTAATAGCATCACAGGAAGTTGATCATTTTGAAGTGGAACGAAGTAGTGATAACAGTAACTTTATTAAAGCGGGTACTGTTTCGCAACAAGTTAATTTATATGTAAAACAGCAGTTTACTTTTGTTGATAATATCGATAACATACATACGGATATTATTTTTTACCGGGTTAAAGTGATTGGTAAAACCGGGGAAATACAATACAGCAATATCCTGGTTATGCACAGGCAACAGGCCCGGACAAGATTAAATATAATGCCTAATCCTGCTAATGATAATGTATCGATCGTTTTCTTTGCAGAAAAAGAATCTGACATTACTATACGGCTGATCGACGACCTGGGAAAAACGGTAATGTTGCAAAATAAAAAAGTAAGCAAAGGCAACAATACCATTCAACTGATTGGTTTATCACAATACAATAATGCTGTTTACTCTTTGCAGTTATTTGTTAATGACGAGATCATTACACAAAAACTGGTATTGGCAAAATAGTGATTCAAAAAAACGTTCAATAAAAAGCCGCTCCTTAATATGGAGGGGCTTTTTTACGCTACATTTGTCATTATGTACACACACAAAAAATCTCTGGGCCAGCATTTTTTAAAAGACGAAGCGGTTATAAAGAAAATTATAACTGTTTTGCAGGAAGATACTTTTAATAACCTGCTTGAAGTTGGTCCCGGTACAGGAGCACTTACCAAACACCTGGTGAAATTACCTGACATAAATTTTAAGGCTGTAGAAATTGATGACGAAAAAGTGGTTTACCTCTCTCAAAAATATCCTGACTTGGCAGATAAAATCATTCACCGGAGTTTTTTGGATATGGATAAACCTTTTGATGCGCCATTTGCGGTGATCGGTAATTTTCCATACAATATCTCCACACAAATTTTATTTAAAGTTTTAGAATGGAAAGATGATGTGCCCTGTATCATTGGTATGTTTCAAAAGGAAGTGGCACAACGGGCTGCATCAAAAGAAGGCAGTAAAGTGTATGGTGTGTTAAGTGTGTTGATGCAGGCATATTACGAGATAGAATATTTGTTTGATGTAAGCAACGAATGTTTTGATCCTCCTCCTAAGGTACAAAGTGGTGTTATACGGATGAAGAGAAAAACAACGGTGCTCGACTATAAAAGCGAAAGGGCATTTTGGGTTTTAGTGAAAACAGCTTTTAACCAACGCCGCAAAACTATGCGTAATGCCGTTAAAAGCTTATTTCCTGCTGAGGTTTTACAGGATGAAATATTTTTAAAACGTGCCGAAGCACTGAGCGTGGAAGATTTTGCTGCCCTCACTTTTAAGATGAGTTGATAGTAATAGCACACATATTTCTTTTTATGGGTGTATTTCAATCGTCGCAGCAACAAGTGGTTGGTGGGCACAACAACCACGCCCAGCCTCGGCCGCGGTGTCCTCACCGGCCGAAATAAGGGTATAATTTGAAACGCACCTCTTTTTATAAGCTACTATATTTTACATGGCTTTAGTTGTATTTTTGCTATATGAGTTTTACACTTCAACATAAAGTACGGATAGTAACGGCAGCAGCATTGTTTGATGGGCACGATGCAGCCATCAACATCATGCGCCGCATTATGCAGGCCAAAGGTGCCGAAATTATACACCTGGGACATAACCGAAGCGTGGCAGAAATTGTGGAATGTGCTATTGAAGAAGATGTGCAGGGCATTGCCATTACCAGTTACCAGGGCGGCCACGTAGAATTTTTTAAATACATGAAAGACCTGCTGAACGAAAACGGCTGCGGTCATATAAAAATATTCGGTGGCGGTGGAGGTACTATTCTTCCTTCCGAAATTGAAGAGTTACACGATTATGGCATAACAAGAATTTACAGTCCGGATGATGGAAGACATATGGGCCTGGAAGGAATGATCGAAGATGTGGTGCATCAATGCGATACTCCGGCCTCCACTAAATCCCCTCCCAAAGAGGGGACTTTAGAGCAGTCTGCTAACGGCAGCAATCGTTATGTACTTGGAGAGTGGCGGGATGTGAAGAAGATTGCTCATGCAATTACTTTAGCAGAAAATGGAGAATCGTATAAACATTTGTTTAATGGAAAAGCCACACTTGAATATTTTGAAACTGCGGATAATTTTTATTATAAACCTTTAAAAGAATTCGCATTAAATCATAGAGGCAAACCAACCGAAGCTGAAAATATTTTATGGCAATATTTAAGAGATAAGCGAGTGGATGGAATAAAATTCAGAAGGCAGCATATAATTGATAAATACATTGCCGATTTTATTTCATTAGAAAATAAATTAATCATTGAAGTTGATGGAGCTATTCATCAACTACCGGATAATAAAGAAAATGATGACCTACGGACTGCAAGATTGAATGAATTGGGTTTTACAGTAATTAGGTTTACAAATAATGAGGTGCTGCACAGTATAGATAACGTTACTGCTAAAATAAAAGAAAAATTTTTAAAGTTATCAGAGTCCAAAGCCTCCCCTGTGGGGGGAGGTTTGGTGGGGGCTCCTGTTCTTGGAATTACCGGTACAGGTGGTGCAGGAAAATCTTCTGTTACTGATGAGATCGTTCGCCGGTTTTTAAATGCCTACACGGATAAAACGATTGCTGTAATTTCTGTTGATCCTTCCAAGAAAAAGACCGGAGGTGCTTTACTGGGTGACAGGATAAGAATGAATTCTATTTCCTCTCCAAGAGCTTACATGCGTAGCCTTGCAACAAGAGAAAGTGATAAAGCGCTGAGTGAATATGTGCAGGAAGCCATTGATATCTGCAAAGCCGCCGCATACGATTTTATTATTTTAGAAAGTGCCGGTGTTGGACAAAGTGATGCTTCTATTTTAGATTATGTGGATATCAGCATGTATGTGATGACGCCGGAATATGGTGCCGCATCTCAATTGGAAAAAATAAACATGCTGGATTATGCTGATATTGTTTGTGTAAATAAATTTGATAAAGCCGGTGCATTGGATGCATTACATGATGTACGCAAACAATACAAACGTAATCATACTTTATGGACAGCAAAGGATGAAGAATTACCTGTCATTGGTACCATTGCCGCACAATTTAATGATGCCGGTGTAAATGAATTGTTTGAAAGGCTGATGGAAAAAGTATCAGAAAAATGTGGGGTAAAATTTTCCGGAGAGATCGCACATCATGCACATACAAAAGAAACATTCAGCCAGTCAACGATCATTCCACCTAAAAGAGTAAGATACCTGGCAGAGATCGCTGAAACTATTTCGGCATACGATAGTTGGGTTATTGAACAATCCGTTATAGCAACAAAATTATACCAGCTTGATGGAACCCTGACAGCGGCTTCAGCCCTGTCAGCGGTTGTAAGAGAAGAACTGCAACAAATAAAAGTTTTACTGGAAGAACAATTCAGCCCGGATTGTAAAAAATTAATTCAATCCTGGCCTGAAGTGATTGAGCGTTATAGAAAAGAGTTCTACGAATTTAAAGTAAGAGATAAAGTAATCAAACAACCACTTACCTATAAAAGTTTATCGGGCACTGTATTGTCAAAAGTTATCTTACCAAAATATAAAGACTGGGGCGATATTTTAAAATGGCAGTTGCAGGAAAATGTACCGGGCGAATTTCCATTCACCGCAGGTGTGTTTCCATTAAAGCGTGAAGGTGAAGATCCTACCAGGATGTTTGCCGGCGAAGGTGGGCCCGAAAGAACCAACAGGCGCTTTCATTATGTAAGCGTTGGCCAGTCTGCAAAGCGCCTGAGCACTGCATTTGACAGCGTTACCTTATATGGCGAAGATCCGGATCACCGCCCGGATATTTACGGTAAAGTTGGTAACAGCGGTGTAAGTATTGCAACCGTGGATGATGCCAAAAAACTGTACAGCGGCTTCGACCTTTGTGATCCAAAAACTTCAGTGAGCATGACCATCAATGGACCGGCACCCATGCTGCTGGCATTTTTTATGAATGCGGCCATTGACCAGCAGTGCGAAAAATATATACTTGAAAATAATTTACGGGAAGAAGTAAATAAGATTATTGAATCTAAGTATGATATTGAAACCTTACCCAAATACATTGGGGTAGATGGAAAACCGGTTCATCATTACACACTACAAAAAAATGAAAATATTAATTCATCAGACTCTGCAGAACCCCCTTTGGGGGGCAGGGGGGCTGGGTTTCTTCCCGAAGGAAATGACGGTTTAGGTTTGCGCCTGCTGGGTTTAAGCGGCTCAGATGTTTTGCCTGCGCATGTGTACGAACAAATAAAAGCAAAAGCATTAGCCACAGTAAGGGGAACCGTGCAGGCCGATATTTTAAAAGAAGACCAGGCTCAAAATACCTGCATCTTCTCTACCGAGTTTGCATTAAAGCTGATGGGCGATGTGCAGGAATATTTTATTACAAATGCAGTACAGAATTTTTACAGCGTAAGCATCAGTGGTTATCATATTGCCGAAGCGGGCGCCAATCCCATTACGCAGCTGGCTTTTACTTTATCAAACGGATTTACTTATGTAGAATATTACCTGAGCCGTGGAATGAATATTGATGACTTTGCACCCAACCTTTCTTTCTTCTTCAGTAATGGAATGGATCCGGAGTATAGTGTGATTGGAAGAGTAGCCAGAAGAATATGGGCCAAGGCCATGAAGAATAAATACAAGGCAAACAGCCGTTCTCAAAAATTAAAATATCATATTCAAACTTCGGGCCGCTCCTTGCATGCCCAGGAAATTGATTTTAATGATATACGTACAACACTCCAGGCATTGTATGCCATTTATGATAACTGCAATTCCTTACATACTAACGCATACGATGAGGCCATTACAACCCCCACAGAAGAAAGTGTAAGAAGGGCAATGGCCATACAGCTGATCATCAACAGGGAACTGGGTACCGCAAAAAATGAAAACCCTAACCAGGGAGCTTTTTTAATTGAAGAACTGACTGATATTGTAGAAGAAGCTGTGATGGCTGAATTTCAACGCCTGACCGAACGGGGGGGTGTGCTGGGAGCCATGGAGCGCATGTACCAGCGCAATAAGATCCAGGAAGAAAGCCTGTACTACGAAACTTTAAAACATACAGGTGAGTATCCTATTGTTGGCGTAAATACTTTCTTAAATAAAAAAGGTAGCCCTACTATTTTACCAACAGAAGTTATACGCTCTACTACAGCAGAAAAAGAATTCCAGATTACAACATTGCAGGCCTTTCATAAAAGACACGAAGCAAAAAGTGCTGATATGCTGAAGCGGTTACAACAGGCTGCAGTAAATAACGAAAATCTTTTTGCGGAGTTAATGGAAACAGTAAAGTATTGTTCACTCGGACAAATTACCAATGCATTGTATTCTGTTGGCGGGCAATACAGGAGAAATATGTAGTGCATAAACTGAAGATAAAAAAATCACTGCCTTGTAAATACCATATTTAAAGGCACGGTAAAACCATAGTCGTAATTAGCATTTTTCATGCCTTGAGAATTCTTAAGCACCCAGGTTGCCTGGTTGATGTTAAACTTATTGATAGTAAATGTAAGATTGCTGCTTGTTTTATGTTTGGTGATGTCTTTAAAAGTAGTAAACCCTACCTTATAATCAGCATCGGCCGACCCAAGTAAAGTAAACTGGCCACTCCAAGAAAATGGAGTTGCACCTGCATATTGTAAGGAACTTTCAACAAGAGTACCATTTTTAATGTAACTGTGCCAGCCAACTAACACATCAACATCGTAATTTAAAGGAGAACGAAAATGAGCTTTCTGTTTTAAAAATGTTAGTACCATTGTATCATTGCCAGATACCCATTTCCAAGTACCTACAAACTTGTCTAGAGAAGGGCTAAGCGTATAGCTCCCTTGTGGATGTGGCATTAACTGTGCCATACAACCTGTTGTAAATAACGTAGCTATTAATGGAATAATTATCTTTTTCATTTTTATTACTATTTTATGGTGCTATAAACACACAGTTAGTTGCCGTTTCCACTGATAAGCCATCGTCTTTTATTCTTATAGGTGTAAATTGTGTTAAGGTCGAATTACCCCTAAATAGTTTTATGCCCATATTTAATGAAGTAACCAATTTTAAAAAATTATATTCGTTTAAAGCTGCACTGTTTCCTGCTGCAATGTTATAATTCTTAAAATAAATGTTGTTAGCCTCTATTAATGATATAGAATCACTAAACCATGTATCTCCAAACTGCTTAAATTGTGTTGAATCAATCATGAGAATATAAGAAGAGCTATCTGTTACAAGGCCAAGCGTAAACGTTTTAGCATTTATAATTTCATGGTCTGTTAGCATTAAATACACTTTTACCAAATCATCTAAAGAAAATATAGTCAGTCTATCTGGGGAATTATAATGGTTGTGTAATACGCCATTTACTGGAATGGGAGGATTGTAGTTAACACCTAAATCATTTTCGGGCCCTGTTGTAGTGTCGTAAGTAATAGGATTAATTAAAGGATCTAGCATTACAATTGCCGTTTCATGATGATCAGCAGTTTTGCTTTTAAAATCGTCTAAAAATATTTTATAATCGGGTATATTCATTAATGAATCTACAACCTGGCAAGGTGTTAAAACTGGTGGTACATAAACCCAAGCGATGGTACCGCTCCCGCCACCCCCACCGCCGTTTGGTGGTGAGCCAGCGCCTCCGGGTATCCACCAGGGGTAACCATAACCACCACCTCCGCCCCCAATATTTTCATCTATAAAAAAGAAATAGGTATCGCAAACGGTGTAAGTAACTACATTATTACAATTAACTCCAGGCGGACAACCGGTAAGCCAGCCACCGCTGATTGTCATTTGAGTGCAGCTGGTAACCTGTACCATCAACGAAGGCGTAACAGTAGTAGTAGAACTGCCTATTTTACAAAATTGCGGATGGTAAGTGATACCGTCCTGTACGTGATTAAATAACCTGCTATCCAGTAACTCGTATTCATCGTGCCCAAATACATCCATTTCTAGCA
Source organism: Chitinophagales bacterium (assembly GCA_038226715.1). Lineage (GTDB taxonomy): Bacteria > Bacteroidota > Bacteroidia > Chitinophagales > Chitinophagaceae > Ferruginibacter. Next base: position 162,870 of record JBBRQF010000002.1, on the reverse strand, counting down.
GCATGGTTTGTAATGCAACCCTGTCGGCATTAATACTGTCAGGTATATTATTGAAACCGTATTGTGCATAATCGCCTGCATGTATTAAGCGTATATTTACAGAGTCGCCTACAGCACATGCCAAAAAAGCATTTACAAACATGGTGTTTTGCAATACCAGTGGTACAAAAACAAGGGTATCTTCACCACCATTTGCCTGGTTAGCAGAGTTGCCATGCTGAAAGCCACTTGTAATAGTAGATTTACCTGGTAATTGTATTCTTGCTTTATTCCAAACAGGTAAACCTTCCCTGTTTGCAACATCATTTACAAAGTGGTATTGATTATTCTGTTCTGCAATGCGGGTAATTATTCTTTGTACGGTTGGCGATGTTTTAGCAGGGATTTTAAAAAATTCTTTTTCTAAGTTTTTTGAAACTGTTTGTTGTTTTACAGAAGAGTTGTAAAGGTCGTTTTTTTTGCAGGAACTATTTAAATATACTAAGCATGTTACCAGCAGGCAAATGTAAAAGTTGTAAGTACGGAATTTATTCACATTGCTTAGGTTAAAGTGAGATATGAATAAAAGTACTATTAATTGTTCAAATTAGTTTAATATATTTTTTTTATCCGACTCTCTTTTAAAATTAAAAACCCTCACGTGACGCCTTAACATTTAGCTTTTAAATTTTTATTTTACCGGTGTGGGTCTTCCCTCACTATCCCTAAAGCCTCGCCTTGTCTCCCGACAAGCGGGAAGCATAAGCCTGCTCTTAATTACCAAAGAAAAGAGTCGGGTTTCTAACCGATATCGTGGAAGAAGCTGTGATGGCTGAGTTTCACCGCTTAACAGAAAGGGGCGGTGTGTTGGGTGCTATGGAGCGCATGTATCAACGTAATAAAATACAGGAAGAAAGTTTGTACTACGAAACCTTAAAACATTCAGGAGAATATCCGATTGTAGGCGTAAATACTTTCCTGAATAAAAAAGGTAGTCCTACCATTTTGCCAACCGAAGTTATTCGTTCTACAACCGAAGAGAAAGAATTCCAGATAACAACATTGCAGGCATTTCATATCCGGCATGCAGCAAAAAGTGCTGATATGTTGAAAAGTTTGCAACAGGCTGCTGTAAATAATGAAAACCTTTTTGCAGCGTTGATGGAAACGGTTAAGTATTGTTCGCTTGGACAAATCACTAATGCATTGTATGCAGTAGGCGGACAGTACAGAAGAAATATGTAGGAGCAGGGTTTAAGCAGGCAGCCGGCTCCATCTTGCAATCTCATTATATTGTCAGTAGAACCTTCACATTAAAGGCAGCGCACAAAATCCGTTATAGAAATTGGTCTGAAAGAAAAAATTTATTCTATTTCTGCACTATTATCTTCCGGAGCATTCGCAAGCATCTCCCTGTAAAGGTTTTGGTATTTTTCAGCTTCTGCTTTATTACCTGCATTCTGGTATATTTTTATAAGTACCTCGTAACTTATTTTCATATTGGGGTTCAGGCGTATTGCATTGCGGGCAAAGTTAATTGACTGCTCAAAATTACCAGCCTGAAAATAGTATATAGCCAGGTTTTGAGAAGACTTAGCAAAACCAGTGTCAACATTATAACTGGCTTTCAGATAAAAATATGCGGAATCTAAATTGTTTTCCTGCATAAAAATTGTACCCAGGTTATTTAACGCACTCCTGAAGTCAGGATAATAGTTTAGCATATTGTGGAAAGCTTTTTTCGCATCCGGCAAGTTGCGTATTTCTAAATAAATTGAGCCAATAGTATATAAGGCCACCTTATTGGATGGCAGAATATTGAGACTAATTTGTGAAAATTTAATGGCATTATCATAATAGATTTTTTTCTGCCGGGGGTTTGCCTCCTGGCCAGCCAGTAAACGGTACTTATTGCCTAAAGCCGAATTAGTTCTGCTGCTGTTGGGCGCATTTTTGGCGCCAGACTCAAATACAGTAACGTTCGATTTCCAGTCGCCGGATCGTGAAATTGTTAATGCAATAAATAAAACGGAAATACAAACAACTATTCCAATAAACCGGTTTCGTAGGGTGCCCGAAAAATCTGAATCATTAACTTTTAATATTGCGACTAAAGCATAAACCAACGCAATTACAAAACCGACCGAAGGAAAAAATAAAAAGCGCTCAGAAAGCGTGGCACCTACAAGGAATAATAAATTACTTGTAGGCACAAGCATGATCAGGTAGAAAAATATTCCAAAAGCAATCGCCGGTTTCTTTTTTACATTCACTACCGCAAAGCCCAGCGTACCCGCATACAACAATAAACCGATCCATGCGGTAGCCGAACTCCAGTTAACAAGCGGAACTTCGTTGTAAGAATAATCCCACGAAAGTTGCCACGGAACAAATAACAGGCGCAGGTAATGAAACAATATTTCCATTTTTGTTGCACTGGCCTCTGCAAAACCGGAAGCACTATACAACACGTTTTCTAAAACCGTGTTTTGATAATTTTGTGCCTGTCCGGATAATATGGCTGATCTTACCAGTAAAAATATAACCGCTATGCCAACATAAGGCAACGAGTAAATAATAGATCTTTTGATTGACTGCGACAGCAATATCCAAAACAACAAAGGGAAAATCAGTATCATGGCAAAAGCTCCTTCTTTTGAAAGCAGTGCCAACGCAAAACAAAACATACTGAGTATGCCGTATTTGACAGAATATTTCTCTGCCTTAACTAAAGATGCAGCATAAGATAATGCCAGTAAACCAAACAGGGCCGATAATAACTCATCCTGGCTTTTTACGCTGCACACCACTTCGGTATGTATAGGATGTACTGCAAAAAGCAGCACAACAATACCGCTAACTATTGGGTTGGTTGCAGGAAATAATTTCAACAGCACATTAAACAACACAAGCACCAGTAAGGCATATAAAATCACATTAACTAAATGTGCTTTTGCTGCGTCGTTATTAAAAAGCTGTTTTTGAATGGCAAATGAAGTTAGCGTTACCGGGCGGTAAGGCTGCACACCGGTCATGCCGTTGTATTTTTCCAGACTGCCATGGGTGAATATTTCACCAATACCTGGTATTCCTTTTTGTACAGAACTATGGTTAGCGTAAAAAATATTATCATCAACGGTAAATTCATAATTAATACTGTTACCATAAAGTATCAATATAACTACAACCAAAATACCCCTGATCAATCCCTTGCTTATTTTTTTGGGCTGTGCAACAGATGTGGCTTTTGTTTCAACAACCTTTGCCTTTTTATCTTTTTTGCTCATTACTTTATCTATTAAAAAAAAGCTGTAAACGAAAATTAACTGCCTATTATAGGCACAATTCAATATTTCAAAAATAGGATTACTTCGTTTAAGTTATAAAATAATAATAGCATATTTCTGCATAATTATAAAATTACGTTCCTTACGGCTTTCCCGCTCAAAATTAAGATTCTCAGACGAGTATCCACGCCGGGCCAGTGCATGGTTGTGGGACCCGCCGCTATTAAGTTGAGCTACTTAAATCCAAACGCTCCAACTCCATAAAATTTTTTCCGGTGAAGGCATTTCCATTCTTTTAAATTTGAAACACTTTACAATCATAACGCCTTGTTTTCAAGAAGCGTACCAGTAAACCGCTTCAAATTTTCCAAAGAATTTGCAAACAATATAAAAGCTAATTCGAACAATCAACAATTAAAATTGTATAATTATAAAAAGTTTGTAGGTGAAAATAATACTAAATATTTTTCCTTGTAAGGTAATCGGGGTTTCTGCGACTAATATATAAAAATCACCCAAAAGAGGACCTTTGTAGCTTTTTCAGGTACAAAAAGGGATATGCAGTTATGAAAGGAGTAAAAGAAACAACACTATATAATGATCGTTTAAAAGTACAACCCCATTTATGGATTGATTGCTACGCAGACTATTTGTACAACTATGCTATGTACAGGTTAAAAGATGAAGAAATGGCAAAGGATTTGGTGCAGGAAACTTTTTTAGCAGCACTGGAAGGTGTAGATAAATTTGAAGGCAGGAGTTCAGAAAAGACCTGGCTAACTGCCATTTTAAAATATAAGATCATTGATGTGTACCGAAACCGGTCGAAAGGCGCTGTTGCTAATAATAGCCCGGATGCCATTGCCGGCAAAGCTTTTTTTCAGGAAGATGGGCATTGGAATGTTGAAGACAGGCCCCGTGCTTTTGGCATAGAGCAGGTAGATAAATTAGAAAAAAAAGAGTTTGAAAGCATCTTATTAAAATGTATGCAAAAACTGCCGGCTTTGTGGATGGCCATTTTTAACATGAAATTTATTGATGATGAAAAGGCTGATAAAATATGCAGTGAGTTAAAAATAAGCTCCGGTAATTACTGGGTAATAATACACCGGGCTAAAGTAAATATAAGAGCATGCCTGCAAAAGAACTGGCTTTAAAACCTATTTATACCCATGAGTAAGAAAAAAAGTATCAATACCAACTGCGAAAAAGTTACTTTACTGATTGAAAAAAAACAATCAGTCCCCCTAAGTTTAATGGACAGCTTGTATATGAAAATACACCTCGCAAATTGCGAAGTATGCCGTACTTATCAAAAACAAAGCGCCGTTATAAACTATATGGCAGATAAAATACTTAAGGATATGCCCGTAAACCTTAAGCTTGATGAAAATTTTAAACAAAACATGAAATTTAAAATAGACGAAATTCTCGACAAGAAATAATTATCAGCTATCTCTCTGCACGCCGCATTTTCTCCCCCATTTTTTTAAAAAATATTTTTTGTAAGGTTTCGCCCTTAATTACTACCAACTAAAAAAGCGATGTTGTTTTTTTTAAAGTAGTAATATGGAAGATACAATAGACAATAGAAAAGTCAAGCGGGCCGCACAGGTTCAGGGGCTTGGCGTTTCAGTTATACGTTATGGTCTGGCGCTGGTACTTATCTGGATAGGCATACTAAAATTTACCAGTTACGAAGCCGGTGGAGTAGAACCTTTGGGACAACACAGTCTTTTTTTCTCGTGGCTGTTTCCTTTAATTGGCGCAAACGGGTTTGCCGCCTTGCTTGGCGTTATTGAAATTACACTTGGTACACTCATTTGCTGCCGTGCCTTTGCACCCAGGCTTTCTGCGTGGGGCAGCATTGGGGCTGTAATTACTTTTTGCCTTACCATCACTTTATTATTTTCTACACCGGGCGTAATACAGGAAGGTTATGGGTTTCCATTTATATCACCTATGCCCGGCCAGTTTCTTATAAAAGATATTGTATTACTGGGTGCCGCAATTTATACTGCCGGCGAAGCAATGGCTGCTGTAGCCGTGCAAAAAAAAATGCTCCTCGTATTTAAAGATCATTAAAAAATAAAAACAATCAATTATCTAACAATTAAAAAACACAAACAATGAAAACTATTTTTTCAATCATAAGCTTAACAGCGCTCACGGCAGTGCTAAGCTTTTCTTCCTGCAAAAAAAATAATGGAGGCAGCGGAAACAATGATACTGCGGGTTATTTGTACACTACCACTAATGGAGAAAATACCAATAGCGTGGTACGCTTTACCCGGCACGATGATGGATCACTATCAGATGAAAGGGCATATACTACAAACAGCATGGGCGGCGCAAATGTGGCTGCCGGTGGCGATGCACATGGCGATTTTGATTCGCAGGGTGGCGTACAGATAATTGGTAATTATCTGCTTAATGTGAATGCAGGAGGTAACCAGGTATCTGTTTTTAATTTAGACAGAACAAACGGTGACCTTACTTTTAAAAGCAATACAAACTCTGGAGGTACACGCCCGGTTAGTATTGCCTACACAAAAAAGGCAGGTAGTGCCGATGAATACTGGATTGTAGTGGGTAACCAATGGAACAATCCAAATGTTCAAAAAGACGGAGCTGCCATTCAGCGTTATCCAAATAATGCTTTTCACATGCAGGATCTTACGCTGCCTGATGCTACCGATAATGAAAGAAACATTCAGCTTTTTAGTTTTAACAGTACAAGTGGTGCTTTAACAAGTGTGGCTCAACTGGATAAATATGTAAGGCAAAATGGTGGAGCTACCTGTGTGAGTTTTAGTGCGGATGGGACCAAACTGGCGGTAAGCACCTGGGGCATTGCACATTTTGATACGCAGCTTACTTCGGTGGCTGAGCAGCGCCCAAGCAGGGTATATGTGTATAATTTTTTAAATGGTGCAGTAAGCGGTAAAAGATATTTCGAAGAAACGGGTATCGCCGGTACCATCGGGTTTAGCTGGGATAAAAGCAGCAATGCAAAATTATATGTTTCAAACTTTAACCTTATACCGGCAAAATTAGACAACAGCGTTACGGTATTAACAGATAATGGAAGTACGGTAACCAAAACAGCAAATTCTGGTTCTACACCTGCTGGTGCAATTAATGAATCCTGCTGGACAACATTAAATACAAACGGAGATAAATTATATGTAGCCAGTTTTCAAACAAACCTGGCTACAGCTTTCAACGTAACAGGTGGCAGCTTAAGTTATTTGTCAAATGTAGCAAGAGGCGAGCTTGCACCACATGGAGATTCTAAAGAACTATGGGCATCTCCAGATAGCAAATTTTTATACAACACTGGTGCTTTTCAGTCTTTTTCTATAAACAGGTTTGATATAAATGGTAATAACATTACTTACCAAAAGCAAACTATTCTTACTACTACAGCAGATGGTAAAGGCATTGCCGGTAAATATAATTTTTTGGGATTAATGGGTTTTGATATAGTTAGATAGTTGAAAGGGTGTTTGTGATTGAAATAAGAAGGCTGAAAAATTCAGCCTTCTTTGTTTTGAATAATAATTAAACCTCATGGCATTTTTTATCGGATAATATTTAACCAACCGAAATGCTGAATATTTTTTATCTGCCCAAAGGGATCACCAGCGAAAGTTTATACTGCCTGGTGCCTGTACCGGCAAGGCTGTTTTGAAATCCCGGAATATTGATACGATCCATTGATGTTTTTAATTTCGCCTTCCTCGCTTCACGTTTCAATTCGCTTGCTTTGCTAGAAAAAGGAATACTGGTTAATGCAAGGGCTATTCCAGCCAAAGCACCTGCAGCACCAACTATGATCTCCGTGGTATGCTTTTTTTTCTCGTAGCCTAAAAAATTACCATTGTTATCATAAACCGGATTTCCGCTCTCTATTTCATTTGACAACAACCCATAAATCAAAGTGCCAATGCCACCTGCGGCCACAACAGGGCCTGCTATAACAAATACGGTACTGGTAGTTCTGGCCTTGCGGGATTGTTTCATAAGGTCATCATAATTGCCGGCATCTGTTTTTTGCGCAAACACAGAAAAACCAGTGGATAGTAATACCAGCAGGGTAAAGATTTTTTTCATTTTAATGATTTTATTAAATAATCGCAAAGATAAAATAATCTTCAATTGCAAAATAAAACGGGGATAAATTGCCTGAATGGCTGTTGATGCTGCTTTTCAGTGGGATACTATATGAACTTAAATAAGTTCACGACAATAATAACCTGCATTAAATATGAGTTGTTCAACTTCTTTGGCAGGTATGTCTTCTGCAACAATCCTAAGTACCTTATCACAGTCGTTAAGGTCCACATTCCATTCCAGTATATGCGGATGGTGATTTAATGGCAGGGTTACTTTACCAATATGATCCGTATTACTGAGGTTAGTTTTAAAAACAAGTATTTCCATATTGCCCTAATTTAAGGAGAAGCACTTTTAAATATTTTCTATTCTGCTGCCATGCCCGAAGAACTGTCTGTAGTTGAGTGCATGCCCCACCTGCCGCCGCACCTGGTCTTCCATTCAGCTTTAAATTTTTCTTTATCTTCCGGAGTCATGCCTGAAAACTTTTCTTTCATGGCCATCCATTTTCCCCGATGACGCTGGCCCCTGCCTCCAAAGCCGCCGAATAAAATTTTACTTAAGAGTAAAATGCCCAGCGCCTGCATAAATGTTATAGTTTTTACACCAAGTACCACCGGTAAAATATTGTTCCATAAGGTCATCACCAGGAAACCAAATGCCAGCACGGCCACAATAACAAAAAAGAAAATCATTAATCCTTTTTTAATCCAGATTTTTTTCATTGTATATAATTTTTTAATTTTAATAATTTAATAACTCATCTTTCATAATTTGTAACCGCTCTCTTAAATGCAGTACAGCATATCGTTTACGGCTGATGAGCGTGGCCACGCTTTCACCTGTTTGTTCTGCTATATCTTTAAACGGTGTTCCTTCTATTTCATTTTGAATAAATACTTCCCGCTGTGCAGCCGGCAATTCATCCAGCGCAGCTTTTAATTCTTCCCAAAAAATATTACGCAGGTATTCGCTTTCCGGGGTTGAGTCTGATGGCAACAGCATTTCCTTCCAGTTAAAATTGTCTTCATCAGATGCTGTGCTGTTGAAAATATCATCGACCAACGGCAGTTTATGCTTGCGGTAATTATCGGTTATCTTGTTGCGGGCCACTTTGTACAACCAACCTGTAGCCTGCTCAATGGGCTGGGTATTGCCGGCAAACTGGTAAAAAACTTCCTGTAAAATATCCTCCGCATCTTCGGTACTGGCTACCCTTTGCTTGATAAATCCAAACAAACGGTTGCTGATCGATTTAATAGTGTTGGTAATATTTTTATTACGCTCGGCCGTCATTTCTATGGCTAATGTCATTGCTTCATCTTTCTATATTATAAAAGACGAATGGACATTAAAAATGTTTTAAAGTGGCTTAAATATTTTTTAAGATAGTATATCCTGCGGTAAATAAGCCTAAAAAGCACTTAATAGTAAAAATCAAGCACTGCATTGCTGCCGTATTTTTTATGAGGTTGCAGTGATACGCCAATCTTTGCATAGTCGCTCAGGCAAACTACCCGGTGGCCCAGGTTGGCAATTCCTTCATCAATGAGTAGGGATAAAACGATATCGAGCGGGTCGGTATGCCCATAATCGCAACACTCGCCATAATAATGTTTCTTTATTTTAGAATCGGGTGTTTTGCGTTCATGACCTACATAACCGGTAATACCGGATTGGTAAGCATGGGATTTGGCACTGATGAAACAATCATTATCGGAGTAAAGTATTTGTTTTGGCGGCAGTGTAAGTAAAGTATCAACCAACGATTTAAAGTAATAAGCATCGTTGGCCAGGTAATCATTACCTGATAAAGCCGGGTATTTTTTGAGTACAGTTTTGGCAAAAAGCGCAGGGTAGCAGCGGATGAGGTTTAAAATATAAATGACATCTTTTTCCTTTTTGCTCAGGTAGTTGGCATTGGCGGCTGTATTGCAGGCATCATATTTCACGTCATTCCATTTTTCACTGTAAACAGACAATGGCGAATTTGTTGTAATACTAATAGCGCCGTTTTGTGAAAAAAGTACGGGACAGAAGAATACGGAAATAAAAATGAAACTCAACCTCATATGGCAAGCTCCTGAATTTAAAGTGCAATGCAACATGGCTGTTACTTATTTTTCAAAAAATTAACAGCCATGTTTTTTATGCATGGCTGTTAATTATACGATAAAACTTTATTTATTAAATCTATTGCTTCGCATTCTTTTTTAATTCTTCCAGCTTCAGCTTTTGGTTTTCTATCTCCTGTACCTGTTTTCCCTGGTTTTTAATATTGTCTTCCAGATCCCGTTGTGTATCTACAATTTTCTTATTTAGTTTTTTCTCCTCATCTTTAAGATTTTCAAGTTTTTTCTCTGAGTCCTTTACAGCCTCATCCTGTTTGTTGATATCAAGATTCTGTTTGTATGCTTCTGTTTCGGAAAGAAATCCATTTAAAAAACCACTTGCTGCATTAAATGTATTGTAATCAGTTTCTGCCGAAACAAAACTGCCGCTGCCTTTACTGATCAGCAAACTCATAACAGACTTGTCACTCTCTTTACGGCTTTTACGTTTTACATCAAAATACAGGTCTACGCCAAAACCATTTAGCGATGGCAGGGATACGCCTTTAAATACATAAAAACCATTAATGGTATTTTTCTTCCAGAATAGTTCGCCTTTGGTCTCCGGCTTATAACCAATATCCTCCAGTTTTTTTAAAATGGTGGCTTCAGAAACTTCGGTTGTATATGGCAGTTCCAGCTTCAAGCCCGGTTGCATAGCCTTGTCATAATTAATCTGGGCGGGAAAAGGTTGAGCCTGTAACAGGCTGTTGATGCATAATACAAGAAATAGCGTGTAAATAAATTGTTTCATTATAATTGTTTTATTGGTGGAATTAATATGAGCACGTGGATAGTTGAGGCATATACACTGTGCTGTATATATCAAATGGCAACAAACGTGCCTGTTTAAAAAAAATAATGATCATTTGTTCTTTTTTGCCTCGATCCTGCGGTGTTATCAATAGGTATTCGTCATATCCTCATCTACACAAATAATATAATCCGCCTTGCTTTTATTTTCGGCCAGCAGTTCCTTTATATTTTTTTGCGATACGGTAGTTATGGTTGCATATTTCAGGTTGGGCTGCTTCTTTTTTAAGTACCAGTTAATGCCATCATAATTATCAGAATGAAAAGAACCATTGTAGTGTATGAAGAGCGAGCCCGGTTTAAAATTTTTCAGAATAAACCAGGCCATGGTTGCATCTTTGGTTGCCTGTGCCTTGGGCATATTGGCGCCACCATGCCCGCCCATCATCTCCAGCATTTTTACATAACCGGGCAATGTTGCATCATAATCCATCGGTAAGGGAGCCATCCATGTTTTTTCCAGGACAGATAAAGTATCCAACCCTTCAAATCCTTTTTTTGAAACCAGTGAAGCATAACGGCGCGGTATATTGGTGGCAATAAAAGGGACATTTTTTTCTTTGGCGAAATCTACAATGGGTGCATAATCGGTTTTATAATTGCTCCATAGCCTGGCAGCAGAGTCAAGCCCTTTAGCGCTTATTTTTCCCGCCAGGTAATCGTTTAATGCCTGCTGGTTATCTGCTTCAAACATCTCGGCCCCAAAAGTTAAGTTCCGTTTTTCACTTAGATCTTTTGCTACCGTCAATTCCAGCCAATGTGCAATGGCATTGTTATGAAATTCGCCAAACAAAAGAATATCTTTTTTGGCCAGTTGCTTTATCATCTTTTTATACGATACTTTTTTGCCCTGTGCATTGTATAAAACGTAAGCCGGTTTTTGCTGTGCAACAATGCCGGCCGAAAAGAAGCTGAGTAAAGCGATCAGTAAATATTTTTTCATATTTATTTATTGTTGCCGAAAGGTATAAATAATGAATGAGAAGTTGGTTTTTTAAAATACATGTATGAAAGCAATCTGTAAAAGTTTATATTTGGAATCAAATTTAAAAACTACCAATATGCCATCAACTAAATCTTATGCAGCACAGGATGCAACCGCGCCGCTTGCGCCCTGGACAATTAGCCGGAGAGACCCCAAACCACATGATGTGGAAATACAAATTTTATACTGTGGTGTTTGCCATAGCGATCTGCATACAGCTCGTGGTGAATGGGGTGGTACAAATTATCCATGTGTACCAGGCCACGAAATTGTTGGCAAGGTTACGGCCGTTGGCAGCCATGTTAAAAATTTTAAAGTAGGCGATACTGCAGGCGTTGGTTGCCTTGTTGATAGTTGCCGTGAATGTGAGAATTGTAATGAAGGACTGGAACAATTTTGTCTTAATGGAATGGTAGGAACCTACAACGGACAGCAAAAAGATGGAAGTGGAAATACTTATGGAGGCTATAGTAAATCAATTGTGGTTGATGAAAGTTTTGTACTGCGTATATCTGATAATTTATCGCTGGAAGCTGTAGCACCATTGCTCTGCGCCGGCATTACCACTTATTCTCCTTTACGCCACTGGAAAATTGGGAAAGGGCATAAAGTTGCAGTACTTGGCCTGGGGGGGCTTGGGCACATGGGGGTTAAACTGGCAGTCTCGATGGGTGCTGATGTTACCATGCTCAGTCATACTGCCTCCAAGGAAAAAGATGCTCAACGCCTGGGTGCACATCATTTTGTGCTTACCAGTGATGCTGAGCAGGTTAAAAAAGTAATGGGCAGTTTTGATTTTATTCTGGATACCGTCTCCGCTGATCATGATTACAATTTTTATCTGGGTTTGCTGCGTGTTAATGGTGTTATGGTTTGCGTAGGTGCACCACCATCACCGGCACAGGTACCCGCCTTTAACTTAATATTTGGCAGAAAAAGTATAGCCGGTTCTTTAATAGGTGGCATTGCAGAAACACAGGAAATGCTGGATTACTGCGCCGAACATAATATTGTAAGCGATGTGGAAGTAATTGCCATGAAAGATATTAATGAAGCTTATGAAAGAATGCTGAAAGGAGATGTGCGCTACAGGTTTGTGATCGATATGGCAACGCTTTAATTAACCAGGTCAAAATCATCATACTATTAAAAAAGGCTGCCAACATTGGCAGCTTTTTCATTTATGCTCAAACGAATAATTTGTTTTACTTAACTTTCAATTTAAACAACCGGTATGAAACAGTTATTATTTTCCCTGTTGATCATTAGCAATGCCTGCAGCACTGGTAAATATGTAGGTAGTAATAAGATTTATAAACAGCAGGCAAAAGCTTTTGCCAATGAATTAAAGAAGCAACCTGCAGATATTGACAGTACTAAAACAGGACTTTGGGTGGGAACCACCAATTTTGGCATGCGTAAACCCAACTTTGTAATTATTCACCATACTGCACAAAATGGCTGCGACAGTACCTTACGGACTTTTACATTGCCCCGAACCCAGGTAAGTGCACACTATGTTATTTGTAAAGACGGAACCGTACAACACATGTTGAGTGATTATTTACGTGCCTGGCATGCCGGTGCCGGCAGGTGGGGAAATGTTACGGATATTAATTCCATATCTATCGGTATTGAACTTGATAATAATGGCTTTGAACCCTTTACCGAAGCACAGATCAATAACCTGCTCATTGTATTAAAGGCGCTTAAAAAAAATTATGGCATTCCAACAGCCAATTTTATTGGCCATGCTGATATTGCGCCATCAAGGAAAGTAGATCCCAACAGGTTTTTTCCCTGGCAGCAACTGGCTAAAAATGGTTTTGGTTATTGGTATGATACCGTACATGTAAAGCAACCCGAAAATTTTAATGCCATCCAGGCACTGCGTATTATTGGTTATGATACCAGGGATTCTGTCGCTGCCATCAGGGCTTTTAAATTACATTTTGTGCAACAGGATTCTTTGCCGGTGCTTACTGATGCAGACAGGAAGATCATTTACGACCTGTATAAAAAATATTAGTAATATGGCTTTTTCTTTTCTGAAAAAGAAAAAAAAGATAATCTTTTGTAAGGTTTGCTGTTGTAATTTAAAGAATGCTTTTACTAATTTTGATTTTCTAATATTATTATTATGAATAAAAGAAATTGTATAATTTTTTTTCTTTCCCTTTTAACAATAAATACCCAGGCACAAAAAACGGTAACACTTCCCAATGGCTGGTCGCTTTCCCCGTCAGGTAGAAGTTTACCTTTGGGCGATCTGCCCTTAAATATTGCAGTAAGTAATTCAAAAAAACTGATCGCTGTTACCAATAACGGGCAAAGCAAGCAAAGCCTGCAACTGATCAATACAAAAACAGAAGAGATACTGGATAATATTGAGATCAAAAGAAGTTGGCTTGGCCTCAAATTCAGCAGTGATGAAAAATATTTATTTGCCGGTGGTGGAAATGATAACTGGATATTACAATACGCCATCATCAATAATAAATTACAATTAAAAGACAGTATTGTACTCGGAAAAAAATGGCCCAATAAAATATCTCCTGCCGGTATTGATATTGATGATGCAAAGCATTTGCTGTATGTAGTAACCAAGGATGATAATTCATTGTATATTATTGACCTTGGTACAAAAAAAATTCTGCAACAGGTTACATTAGACGGGGAAGCTTATACCTGCTTATTGTCGGCTGATAAAAAGGAACTTTACATCAGTTGCTGGGGCTGCGATAAATTAATTGTTTACAATACACAAGACCGGAAAATCGATAAACAAATCCCCGTAGGTGATAACCCAAATGATATCTGCCTTACAAAAAATAATAAATTTTTGTTTGTAGCCAATGCCAATGATAATTCCGTTTCTGTAATTAATTTAAAAGAAGATAAAGTAGTTGAAACCCTTACTGCTTCCTTGTTTCCCGATGCACCCCCCGGCAGTACCAGTAATGGCCTGGCTTTAAGTGATGATAATAAAACGCTGTTTATTGCCAATGCCGATAATAACTGCTTATCAGTATTCGATGTAAGTAAACCGGGCTTCAGTTCATCAAAAGGATTTATACCGGTGGGCTGGTATCCAACCTGTGTAAAAGTTATAGGTAAAAAAATATGGGTAACCAATGGCAAGGGATTCAGTTCTTTTGCCAATCCCGATGGCCCAAACCCCCTAAGGAAAAAGCAAAAGGTGACTTACCAGGGTGGTGAAAAGGAAAAAGAAGTACAGTATATAGGTGGTTTATTTAAGGGCACGATGAGCATTATTGATATGCCATCGGAAATGCAATTAAATTTGTTTACACAGCAGGTTTATAAAAATACCCCATACACCAAAGCAAAAGAAAGCAGTAGTGTAATTGAAGCCGGCAACCCGGTTCCGGGAAAGATTGGCACCCCATCACCAATTAAGCACGTGTTTTACATAGTTAAGGAAAACCGCACGTACGACCAGGTATTAGGCGATGTACCCGAAGGAAATGGTGATACCAGCCTTGTATTATTTGGTGGAAAAATAACGCCCAATCAACATAAACTGGTAAAGGATTTTGTATTACTGGATAATTTTTATGTAGATGGTGAAGTGAGCGCCGACGGCCACAACTGGAGTATGGGTGCCTACGCCACTGATTATCTTGAAAAAAACTGGGTAACCAGTTATGGAGGAAGGGGTGGAGAGTATGATGCAGAAGGCACAAGAAAAGTTGCCAATAATAAAGGAGATTTTATCTGGGGCGCATGCAAAAAGGCGGGAGTAAGTTACCGTACTTATGGGGAATTTGTAGAGGATGGCAAAGCAAACATATCCGTACTGGACAATCATTTCTGTCCTTATTTTGTTGGGTGGGATTTGAGTGTTCCGGATACAGTTCGCTACCGTCAATGGGCACGTGAATTTGATTCACTGGTTGCAGTCAATGCATTACCAGCTTTTATGTCACTACGTTTCCCTAATGATCACACTGCAGGTTTATCAAAAGGAAAGCCTACTCCTTTTGCGTTCGCTGCTGATAATGATCTTGCAGTAGGTATGTTTTTAGAACATCTCAGCAATAGCCCAGTATGGAAAGAAAGTGTTGTTTTTATACTGGAAGATGATGCTCAGAATGGCGCCGACCATGTAGATGCACACCGCAGCCCGGCATATATAGCCGGCCCCTATATAAAAAGAAATTTTGTAGATCACACAGCTTATACAACAAGCGGCATACTGCGTACAATGGAATTGATCCTGGGTGTTTCGCCCATGAGCCAGTATGATGCCGGTGCAACACCCCTGTGGCGCAGCTTTACGGCAACACCAGACTTTACTTCCTTTAAAGCCGAACCGTCAAATATTAATCTGTCCGACAAAAACATCGTGTGGAATGAATTAGCTGAAAAGTCGGCAAATTTTGATTTTACAAAAGAAGATAAGGTGCCAGATATGGAATTCAGCGAAGTGATATGGAAAGCTATAAAAGGATTGAATGCGGTGATGCCTGTACCAAAAAGAGCAGGTTTTGTAAGGATTATTACTAAAGATGATGACGATTAAACAAATTTGTAGTACCAGGCAGCAGCGCAGCGAAAGCTGATTTCCTGAAAACTTATCAGGCTACCATCCAGGTAATATATCCTTTTAATAATTGAACCGGTAAAGGGTTTTTAGTTTTGCGGTTAGCAGAAACCTTTTCCAGTATGGGCTTTTTTTCTTCACCATTTACCAGTAATAAAATTTGTTTTGCCCGGTTTATCAATGGCAGGGTAAAACTGATGCGGTAAATATTTTTTTCTTTGATGAACACTTCTTTTACCAATCGCTTTTTTTCAAGTAAAATTTCGTTGCCGGGGAAAAGAGAAGCAGTATGGCCATCAGCTCCCAAGCCTAATAGAACCAGGTCGAAGGAAAACTTTTGACCGCGGGTTATTTTTTTAACGAAGGTTTCATAGGTGAGTGCATCTTTTGCGGGAGTGGAAGATACAGGTATAGCAAAAATATTTTTGCATGGAATAGGGATATGATCAAGCAATGCTGCTGAAGCCATTTTAAAATTACTTTCCTTGTCGCTGTGCGGGACATATCGTTCATCACTAAAGAAGATGAAAACTTTTTTCCAGTTTATATTTTTACTGAATTCCGGGGTTGCCAATAATTTGTAAAGTCCTTTTGGAGTATTACCTCCACTTAATGCCACCGTAAATTGATCATGTTCAGCAATACTGCGGCTGCACGTCATTGTAAAAAAATGTGCCGCTGCTATATTTAATGATTCGTATGAATTATAATGAAGCATGTAATTGAATTAAAAGTAAATTTATTTAATAAAGCCGCTTTCTGTCAATGTTTCGACAGCCTCAACATGACAGAAAGCTGTCAGCCTGTACTGAGCATGCCGAAGTTTTGTCCAGGGCGGCTTCCATAGTAAACAAGTAATTAAATTAGAGGTACCATTTCCTTCCGTCTTTTTTTATAAGATCGTCTGCCGTTTTTGGCCCATCGCTGCCGGCTGCATAAAATTTCAGGTCTGGCTTTGTTTGCTTTTGCCAGTTTGTGATAATGGGCATTACAATTTTCCAGGCGGTTTCTACCTGGTCGTTCCGCATAAATAAAGAGGCATCACCTTCCATGGCATCAAGCAAAAGCGCTTCATAAGCCTCAGGTAATTGTTCTGTATAGCTTTCCCGGTATGTAAAATCCATTTCCACATTTTGCAATTTCATTTCCAGTCCCGGTATCTTGCTTTCAAACCAAAGGCTGATCTCATTATCGGGCTGAATAGAAATGATCAGCCTGTTTGGATTACAGTCGTGTTTAAATATTTTATGCGCCGTGTTTTTAAACTGAACTACAATTACCGAGGTTTGTTTAGATAAACATTTGCCTGTACGCAGGTAAAAAGGAACGCCCTGCCAGCGCTGGTTATCAATAAAAAATTTGCCTGCAAAATAAGTTTCGGTAACAGAAGCTGGCGCAACATTTTCTTCTTCGCGGTAAGCAACCTGCTTTGTATCTTTCACAGTTCCTTTTGTGTATTGTGCCCGGATGATATTTTTTGCTACTGTTGTTTTTGTAAAAGGCCTTATTGCCTGCAGTACTCCCAGTTTCTTATTTCTTATTTCAGTAGCATCTAATTTTTTAGGCGCTTCCATGGCAACCACGCAAAGTAACTGCAGCAAATGATTCTGTATCATATCCCGTATGGCACCAGCCTGTTCGTAATAGCCTGCCCGGCTACCAACAGCCACAGTTTCAGCTACCGATATCTGCACATGATCAATAAAATTTTTATTCCACAACGGCTCAAATATATAATTGGCAAAACGAAACACCATCATATTCTGTACAGTTTCTTTGCCCAGGTAATGATCAATGCGGTAAAGCTGCTTTTCAGAAAAACGCTTCTGTAAAAAACTGTTCAGCTTTTTGGCCGTTTGTAAACTGCTGCCAAAAGGTTTTTCTATGATGATGCGGTCTGTTTCTTTTTGAGGAGCAATTTTATTTTTATATAATTCTTCGGCGATGGTTTCAATAAACCGGGGAGATACCGAAAAATAAAATAAACGGTTAAGCCGCTGACCGGTCTTTTGATCCTGCTCTTTTAATAATTTAGATAACGAAATATATAGATCAGCATTGGTAAAATCGCCCTGCAGGTAATAAATATGACTGCTGAATGCCGCCCATGCTTTTTTATCAGCTTTGCCCGAACGGCTGAATTGATTTATCCCGTCCAGTAGTTTTTTATTAAATGCTTCGCCTGTAGTTTCGCCATGGTCAATGGCTGTTATGAAAAATTTCTCCGGCAGATTATCTGCCAGGTAAAGATTATACAATGCCGGTATCAGTTTGCGCCAGCAAAGATCTCCATTTGCACCAAAGATGATAATTGATTGAGGGGCTAAAGTATTTTTGTTCATGATTATTATTTATTTCCAGTCTGTATGAAAGCTGCCGGTTGCATCTATACGTTCGTAAGTATGTGCACCAAAAAAATCGCGTTGCGCCTGTATTAAATTGGCGGGCAAATTTTGTGTGCAATAGGCATCAAAATAATTTAATGATGCTGCAAATGCAGCCACCGGTATACTGTTTTGTATGGCTATACCGCAAACCTTCGTTACCGCAGTTCTTGCATTTTTCAACATAGTAATAAACACCGGCGAATGAATGATATTATTAAGAGAATCATCTTCAATATATGCTTTGCGAATATCATTTAACAAAGAAGAGCGGATGATGCAGCCCCCCTTCCATACCCGTACAACTTCTGCTATATGTATGTCATAGTTGTATGCTTTAGATGCTTCATGTAATAAATGTAGCCCCTGTGCGTATGCAAGAATGAAAGTAAATTGGAGTGCATTTTTACAGTCATTTACTAATTCATCTTTGTTAACAGCAACTGTATTTTTTACAGTAAGATATTTTTCTGCAGTCATCACTCTTTCTTCCTTCATGGCAGAAAGATAGCGCATGCTAACCGCTGCATCAATAACAGGTATCGGAATGTTCAGGTCCATGGCGCTCTGGCTGGTCCACATACCGGTTCCTTTTTGTTTGGCTTTATCCAGTATCATATCTACCAGTAAAGCATCTGTCTTATCATCTTTCTTTAAAAATACATCGGCCGTAATTTCTATTAAAAAACCCTGAAGTTCCGTACTATTCCAGCCTGCGAAAGTTTTTTGCAATTCATCATTGGATAAACCGCCAACATTTTTTAATAATCCATACACTTCGCTGATCAATTGCATCATGGCATATTCAATACCATTGTGTACCATTTTTGTATAATGGCCAGCGGCCCCGTTGCCTATAAAGCTTACGCAGGGGCCATCTTCTGTTTTAGCAGCAATACTTTCTAAAATATTTTTAACGGCATTAAAACTTTGTTCATTGCTGCCGGGCATCATGCTTGGTCCAAACCTGGCACCTTCCTCACCACCACTAACGCCCATACCCATAAAATGAAAGCCGCCTGCCTGCAGTTGTGTGTATCTTCTGTCGGTATCTGTAAAATGAGAATTACCGCCGTCAATTACTATATCATCTTTTTGTAAAAGTGGAACCAGGTCGGCCAGCACAGCATCTACAATTTTACCGGCGGGTACCAGTAACATGATCTTAGCCGGTTTATCAAGACCGGCTACCAACTCAGCAAGACTTGCGGCAACAGTAACGGCCTTGCCTTGTCCTTCAGTAATTAAACGTTGTTGCTGGGCAATATCGGGGTCGTAACCGCAAACTGCAAAGCCATGGTCTGCAATATTCAATACCAGGTTTCTTCCCATGGTGCCAAGGCCAATCATTCCAAACTGCGCTTTCATAAATAAAAATTTATCTGTTAAAATATTTTCCAATGAGCGGGAGCTTTGCAAACTCCTGCTTTTCGATCCGTGAAATAAACAGCATATATGCTGCAAGCAAAATTACGCTTATGCCTGATTGAATAACAATGTTTCCTGTTATTGCAACAACTCCTTTATGAATAAAAAATAACAGCACGGCAATAACGAGATAAGCAACCAGTTTTTTTGATGCATAAGGTATCTTGTAAACTTTCTGGCCCCAAACGTACGACATCAGCATCATGCTGCCGTAGCAGAAAAAAGTGGCCCAGGCGCAGGCGATATAGCCAAACCGGGGAATAAAAAAATAATTAATACCAACAGTTATTAAAGCGCCTGCAATGGTGATATAAGCACCCGGCGAGGTTTTGTGCCCCAGTTTATACCAGATCGATAAATTATAATAAATGCCCAAAAACATATTTGCCAGTAACAATATGGGCACTACCACAAGCCCGGCCCAAAGTTTGGCTGCAATAAAATATCTCCATATAGGTAGAAAGAGGGCCACTACAAGGAACATGACGCTGATAATAATTACAAAAAATTTCATTACCCTGGCATAAGTACGTTGTGGATTTTCGGTACCGGCCTGTTTAAAAAAGAAAGGTTCGGCACCCATTCTGAAAGCCTGTATAAAAAGTGAAATTAAAATGGAAAGTTTATAACAGGCACTGTAAATGGCTACCTGTTGTTCTTTAAAAATTTCTGTGCCGGGTATCCACCATTTCAGCATGATCCTGTCGAGCGTTTCATTAATAACACCACCCATGCCCACAATGATCATGGGCATAGAGTAAACCATGATCTGCCGCCAGAGTTTAAAATCTATTTTAAAACGGATGGTCAGCACTTCCTTGTACAAAAACAACAAGGTTATTACAGCTTGTATAAGATTGGCAATAACAATATAATAAACAGGATTTTTATTTACATCAACAATATTATTCCAGAAAGAGGCGGGGTTTGCTTTGGCCCTGGCATAACAGACAGATAAAAAGAAAAAAGTAAAGAACAGGTAGGCAACTATACCCGAAACCTTTGCCAGCGCATATTTTCGGGGACGGCCTTCATAACGTAGTTTGGCGAAGGGTATAATGGCCATGGTATCGATCATGATGATGATGATACTGAATTTAATAAGCTCGGGATAATTGCTGATGCCTGCAAATGTTGCCAGTTGCTGGTGAAAAAATAATAAGGTAACGCCAAGCAGTACCGTGCTTATAATAATAGAAGTGGCTGTAGTGTTATAAATATTTGCTTTGTTTTCTTCCCTGTTTGAAAAGCGGAAAAACGCAGTTTCCAGTCCGTAAGTAAACAATACATTTAAAAAGGGAAGTACGGCATATACCAGGCTCATCTTACCATAATCTTCGCTCGATAAAACATTGGTGAGATAGGGCGTAACCAAATAATTTAAAAACCTGGCGGCGATGGTACTTACACCGTACCAGACTGTTTGTCCTGCTAATTTTTTAATGCCGCTCAATTATCTTTTTTATTTAGGTGCAAATTTACCTTTATAATTTTTAAATAGCATGGTACAATTATTCAGTCGCCGGGTTCCTTCGCGGTCGTTATTGGTTGAGACACCAACCACGGCTCAACAGTTTGAAATCTGTACTAAAATTTTACGGTCAGTCTGAGCTTGTCGAAGACGGGTTGTCTTCGTATTGCCCCGGTTTCGACAAGCTCAACCTGACTTTCAACTTGATGCGCTGCCATTTTCATTTCGCAAACCTCGGATTCTTTGTCATGGTTGTATCGGTAAGCGTATTTAAAAAATAGATCAGTTCATTTTTTTGGGTATTGGTAATAACAATCGGGTTTAACAACAGCGGATCTAAAGTAGGGCTTTTAACAATGCCCGTTCGGTAATGATCTATTACTGTTCCAATCGAATATATTCTGCCATCATGCATATACGGAAAACTAACCATCACATTGCGCAGACTGGGTACTTTAAATTTCAGTGAATCATTTTTGTCATTGGTGATCCTCATCCTGCCATAATCTTTTAAAAAATCATTGATGGCAAGCCCATTATTTCTGAAACTGTTATCAGTAAACAACGGCTCTTTATGGCAGGCAGCACAGTTTGCTTTAAAGATGGCATAACCATTTTCTTCGCTGTATGTGAATTTGGCTTCGCCCCGCAACACTTTATCGTATTTTGAATTGGCAGATACGATGGAACCGGTAAACTGTGCCAATGCTTTTAACATGCGCTGGCTGTTAATTTCGGTGGTACCAAAAGCGGCTTTAAAAAGTTTGGGATAAAGCGAATCTTTTTTCAGTTTGATCAAAACATTTTCCAGCGTTTCTCCCATTTCGGTTGGCGTGGTAATGGGCGAAAGCGGCTGCACTTCAATATGGTTGATACCTCCATCCCAATGCAGCTTTGTCATCCAGGCCAGGTTAAATAATGCCGGTGCATTCCGGTAAGTGTGCTGGTCGTTTATGCCATGACTAAAATCGTGATCGTAAGTAGCGAATGCTGCAAACTGCTGGTGACAGCCGGCGCAGGAAAAATTACCGTCCTTACTCAGCCTGCCATCATAAAATAATTTTTTGCCCAATTGAAAACCCTGCTCACTCAACCGGTTTTTTGCAAAAATATCAGTTGGTGGTTTTGGCCAGCCGGCCGGTATTTTAAATTCAATATAGTCGGGTAAGGCGCCATCCAGGAATTGACCCTTTGTTTTATCGGCAGCACCTGTCAATAATGCAAACATGGCTGTACCTAAACAAAGAAATATGATGACACGTAATTTCAAACCTAATTGTTGATGATATCTTTTATGGAAAACATGTTACTGTAGTTGTCGGCAATTTTTTTTGCCAGTGCGCCGGGTGTACTGCAAACAGGATGTTCGGCAATTTTAATGTCATTCGGTTGCTGCCACCAATTATTTATATCTGCTTCAATAATTATTTCGCTGGTTACTCCTTCCCGGATAATTAATGTTTTACCTGCTGGAAAATTCAAAACAATATTTTTTAAAACCTGGTATGGTCCCATAAAGCCGCCAATATGAAATTCAACTTTGTTGTTCACCACTTTTGACTGAGGAGAAGTACCTTCCAGCTTTGCCATAATATAACCCGTGTTCCAGGTCCAGAACATATCGTTCAACGGATCCAGTGCACCGGTTTGTGCACCACTTACATTGTGCAAACTATCTACGCCCGGCATAAAGGATAATGATTGATAATTGCCGGTATTTACATCGAAACTAAAATGCAATGCAGCTGCATTGTTTGCATCAATGAGGTGATAGCTTTCGGGTTCATTAAAAATGCTACTGCCAGATGCCAGTGAAATATGACTGATGTAGTATTTGAATTTTGTTACGGTATATGCTTCGGCAAATGGGTTTGTATAATTACCGGTATTTAATTCCAGTGGTTTTCCTTTAACCGTATTTATAAAAATTATTTTTACAGTGCCTGTCTTTTCTTTTACCGTGTTTTTATTTTGATAACTGCTAAGAGGCAAAACAAAGAACAGTAATATAGGGATGGAGAATAGTCTGTTTTTCATGATGCATACATTTACCAGATATCGCGGCCTACCTTCTTCCTGAAATCTTTCAGTACGCCGATCTTCTTTTTAACCTCGATCCTTTTTTCTTTGGCAGCTTTTGATGGCTTGGTTGCTTTTCGGGCTTTGGGTATAATGAGGGCTTTGTTAACCAGGGTATTTATTTTTTTTATCACATCTTCTTTATTGGCTAATTGCGACCTGTCGGCCTGGCTTTTTACCTGCAAAAAACCCTCGGAATTTATTTTTTTAACTAATTTTTCCTGTAGTAATTGCTTCTGCTCATCAGTAACTAATGCCGAGCTTTCAATATGCCAGTATCCCTCCACCATGGTTTCCACCTTGTTCACGTTTTGGCCTCCTTTCCCGCCACTTCGAGCCGTTTTAAATTTAATCTCGTATGTAATATTGAGCATCTGTCAAATTTAAGCAGAAAAAGTACGAATTTGCAGCTAAATGCGTTTTAATTAAGTCTTATATTTCGATAAGAACAAATTTTAGCAGATTTTTGTATGAAACCAACTGAGCGGAAATGATAAACGGTATTTACCATTCATTAACAGAGCGTAAGCAACAGCATAAAAAATCTTTTGCCGTATTGGTTGATCCCGATAAGGTAAACGACAGAAACCTAGAGCAATTAGTTGAACTGGCAGTTGCTGCCAGGGTCGATTATTTTCTGGTTGGCGGCAGCCTGGTTATTTCCAACTATTTAGATGAATGTGTGCAGTTGATAAAACGCAACTGTAATATCCCGGTGATACTTTTTCCCGGTAGCCCCAACCAGGTAAGTAAATATGCCGATGCCTTATTATACCTCTCCCTCATCAGTGGCCGTAATGCCGATATGCTGATCGGGCAGCATGTAATATCTGCCCCCTTGGTTAAACAAAGCGGCCTCGAAATTTTATCAACAGGTTATATGGTGGTTGATGGCGGTGCGCCAACAACGGTTTCTTATATCTCCAATGCTTTACCGCTTCCAGCAGATAAAAATGAAATTGCCATGTGTACGGCCATGGCCGGCGAAATGCTGGGCATGAAACTGATCTATATGGATGCCGGCAGCGGTGCCAAGCGTGCCATTAGCGAAGACATGATCGCCAAAGTAGCTTCTGTTATTGAAGTGCCCTTAATAATCGGTGGCGGTATCATTGAACCTGAAAAAGCCTACCTTAACTGCAAGGCCGGTGCAGATGTTATTGTTGTAGGCAATGCCATAGAAAAAGATCCCAATCTTATAAAGGAAATGGCTGCTGCGGTGCATAGCGTAGCGGTGAAAGTGTAACCTGTTTGTTAGCAGTATTATAATTCCACTAAATCCTTCCCGGCATGCCTTGTATAAATTACCTTTAATTATATTGAAGGTGATAAGATCCGACTGCAATATTATAGTACTATTTTTTTTGCGCTGAATAAAAACAATTATGAAGAAAATACTTTTACTGCTATTTTGCTTTCGGGGATTGATAAGTTTTAGCCAGATCGTAATTCCTACACCGGGGTATATAACTGAGCCTACAGAAAGGAACCCTATTCAATTTTACCTTGCGCCTACTGTGGTAAATAACTATGGATATGACCCGTATCATCCTTATACTACCCAGGTGCCGTTACCGCAAAACCGGGAAAATCGTTTTTCTACTCTAAACCAACTTTCAGCAGATCCTTTGCTGAATTTAAAGGAGTATACCAAAGCCATTGATCAGAACCCGAGAGATACGGGCGCTTATTTTAACAGGGCCATTGAGCGGTTTAAATTAAATGACTATACAGCGGCTTTATCAGATTTTAATAAAGTAATTGAGATCGATCCCTCGCTTGCAGAAGCTTATTATGGCATTGGATTTACAAAAATGGCCATGCAGGATTTTAAGGGCGCTATATCGGAATTTGATAAAGCCATTATGATCAATAATAAATTTGCAGAAGCTTATTTTTACAGGGGAAATACAAAACTGGCCCTGGAAGATTACGAGGGTGCCATAGAAGATTTTACAAAACTTATAACGTTTATTTCTCCCAGTGGGTTCATCTATAACCGGAGAGGTTTTGCCAGGTCGGGTAAAAAGGATTACGAGGGAGCCATATCAGACTACAATAAAGCGATAGAACTTAACCCTAAGTTTGGAGAAGCTTATTACAACAGGGCAAATACAAAAATGGATATGCAGGATTACCATGAAGCGATAACCGACTATAGTGAAGCCATTAAGATCAACCCCGGTATAACGGAAGTTTATTATAACCGGGCTGTTGCAAAAGATAAGATAGAGGATCATAAAGGGGCTATCACTGATTACAGTAAAGTAATTAAGAACAATCCTGATGATGCCGCCGCTTTTTATAACAGGGCTGTTGTATATTTTAATGAAAAAGACTACAAGAAAGCCATTGCAGATCTTGATAAAACAATAGTGATAGATGCCAACAATGCCGGTGCTTACTATGTAAGAGGTATAGCAAAAATTAATTTGGGTAAAAAAGACGATGGTTGTTCAGACCTGAATAGGGCCGGGGCATTAGGCAATGAACAAGCCAAGGAACAGCTAAAAAAATATTGCGATTAATTCTTTTTGCCCTTACTTGCATCTCTTTCACTTAGTCTAAAATTCAACAAACTTTCTGTTCTATTTATAATTAAACCTTGTGCAAAACCACAGGAAGAAAAGTTATGCGATCAATGTAAAATTTGTATTTAAAAAATATTCTTACCCTTACCTGTTTGTATTAAGCTCAATAAACTTTGCTCAATAAGCTTACTCCATCCATTTGAACAGCCGCCATAACATTCAAATGCCGGAGTTAAACCAACATGTGTGAAACGAACCTGGGTTTTGTTATCCTGTGTAGAAATTTCAAAATTTATTTTTGTGCCTGTCCATTCACTCTTGTCTTTAACAAAATTTAAAAGACTTTCTGTAATAAGCCAAACTACTTTTTTACCGGGAATCATTTCAACTATTTTTTGCCTGGAGAAATGGATATCACCCATATGATAAGTAAACTCATCATTCAGTTTGGTAGCGCTTCCTTCAATTTCTCCCTGCCACCAGCCACTAACATTGTTGATGGCGTTAAATACTGCCTGCGAAGTTTCATCTACCAAAATGGCAGTAGTAAAATCTGCTGTGTTCATCTTTGTTTTTTTAGTGTATTATGTTAAAAGTTGTCAGGGTGAGCCTGTCGAACCCGGTGCTATTTAATAAATCTGCCTTCGACAGGCTCAGGCTGACAGCCTTTTGAATTTTACAATCAATTTTAATTAATCAACACAAATTGTCCATGGTGGTATGCTAGGTGACTTGTTCTTGTAATGATGATATTTAATTTGTTGCGATGCGGTTCTTTTGCAAAATCTTCTGCAGTAACGGCAGTATGTTTTTGAAACCATTCCTCAGGCTGTATACTATCAAATTTTTGTTTTAATACTTCGTTTTGTTTGTTCCAATAAGCTCTTAGATCTGTTGCAGCAGGAATTTCAGTTACCGTTTTATCAGCAGCTTTAATAAACGTTTCAAATAATTCGGGGTACATTTTATCGCCCAGGTCTAATAACCGTAACATATCATCATGCACAGCTATCAAATGGCCCAACAGGTATATCCCCCTGTTTTTACCGGGAGCAATTTCGTGCTGCAACTGCTCGTCGGTGAGTGCGTTAAGAGAAGTATCGAAATTTTTCAGCAACGCATACCACCTGTCAAATACCATTTTGGTCGTTATTTCTGTTGTGTTCATTTTATTTGGTTTTAGTGAAGTGTTTTATGAGATACAAATGTATTGTCTTAAATAGTAACAAAGAGGGGGTAAAATAGACTTTGTGACGGGTTGATATGGACAAAGCAAATTTATACCTTTGCCAAAATCATCAGCATGCAAAAACATCTTACCATATTGGTTCCCAACGGAGAAAATAATTTAAGCAGTATAGTAGGGGCGTATAAAATATTTACAAGGGCCAATGAATATTTCGTAGAAACCGGCCGGGAAGCATTATTTAAAATAGAACTGGCGGGTATTTCAACAGATGTGGAATTTTATGAAGGCTTGTTTACAGTAAAGCCGCACACGCATATTGCTGCCATCACTCAAACCAATCTCATTATTATTCCTTCATTAAATCACAATTATCAAAAATCGGTAGAGGGTAACCAACCAATGATTGACTGGATAGCGCAACAATATAAGCAAGGTGCCGAAGTAGCAAGTATTTGCACGGGTGCCTTTATGCTGGCAGCATCGGGTTTGCTGGACGGAAAAAATTGCTCTACCCATTGGGTGGTTGCAGATCATTTCAGGAACCTGTTTCCAAAAGTGAATTTGCAAACCGACCAGTTGATAACTGATGAAAATGGCATTTATACCAATGGCGGTGCTTATTCTTTTTTGAACCTGATGATCTACCTGGTAGAAAAATATTACGACAGGCAGACAGCCATTTTTTGTTCCAAGGTATTCCAGATCGAAATAGACCGGCAAAGCCAATCAGTATTTACCATATTTACCGGCCAGAAGTTGCATAGCGATGAAATTGTTCAGCAGGCGCAGGCCTATATTGAAAGTAACCCGCATGAAAAGATATCAGTTGAACAGTTGTCTTCGCGGCTTGCGGTTGGCAGGAGAAATTTTGACAGAAGATTTATAAAAGCAACCGGGAATACGCCGGGTGAATATGCACAACGTGTAAAAATTGAATCGGCAAAAAAAGCGTTTGAAACCAGTCGTAAAACAATTAGTGAAGTTATGTATGGAGTTGGTTATTCAGATCTGAAAGCATTTCGTGATGTATTTAGAAAGATCACAGGTATGTCGCCATTGGAATACCGTAATAAATATAACAAAGAGGCGCTGGTGTAAGCGGGCATTATTGCAAACCGGCGTTACCGTACATGAAATAGTCCCAGGTTGCCTTTGCAATGTCCGCAATAATTTTTTCATTTGTTGCTGCGTCTTCCCTGGAGTCTGTTACAAAGACACTGATAAAAAAATGCTTACCATTTGGTAAAAATACAATGCCAATATCGTTGACTGCTGCTGTTAAACCTTCTTTGTTTGCTCCCGAAGAACCTGTTTTATGAGCAACAACAGTGTTCGTAGGTAATTGTCCTTTTAGTCTGTCCATGCCTGTTTTAGTTCCGCTCATTACGCTCCAGATAAAGTCATAACTTTTTTTAGAGAGCAACTTTTTTTTGTTGTAGTAAAAGGAAGCTAATAATTCGGTAGCAGCTTTTGGGGTTGTCCAGTTTTGAAATTGCAGGTCCCAGTTACCCTGTTGAACCTCTTCATTAAATTTTATGGATATGTCTTTTAAATTATTTTTTCTGAAGTATTTCTCAACTGCCTGGGGGCCACCAATCAACCTTAACAAAATGTCACATCCTGCATTGTCGCTTTCAGCAACGGTATAGTCTAAAATTTTTGAAATGGACAGGGTTACGCCATTGGGATACGCTTGCCTAATGGGGCTGTACAGACCCGGTAAAAGATCTTTTTTGAGAATTTTTATTTTTTGATCTAAAGAAAATTTCCCTTTGTCAATTTGAGATAACACAACCAATGCAATATGAAATTTAAATACACTTTGCAGCGGGTATTGCCTTTCAGCATTAACAGACAGGCTGTCTTTTTCGTTGTTGCCCATAATTGAAACACCAACAACAGCATGCTTTGCTGAAATGATCTGCTGTATTTTTTGCCTTAATGAATCTATTGTCTGCGCTGATGCAACGGAAGAAGAAAGTAAACAAAATAAAATTGTTAAGCGAAGTAATCTGGTCATATTTTCTGTAGCCGTACTTATGAAATGTGTGATTGGCGTGTAGTGCTGTGTAACATGTGTTTAAATTATACGGCCGGTCGAATATTAAATCAGCCCCAATTCATGCGCAATCTTTTCATTACACAACAGGTAATTATAATAATCACTTTTAGTAATAATGTTAACCCGCCTGATGCCGCTGTTTTCATCAATATTAAAATACAGGTAGCCCAATCCACTTACAAGGGCATTAACTTTTTCACCTACTTCATCATTTAATATTTCAATCAGCATGGTGGGTTTAAACAGGGATAAATATTCATTAAAACCTTCCAATACTTCCGGTTCATGGGTTTCCACATCTATCTTGATCAGGTCTATATGCGACAGGTTATTTTCTTTAACAAAACTGTTTAAGGTAATCGTTTCAATTGTTGTTTCTATGGCTTTGGTTTCGGGAGAAAACATATTCTTGTTAACGGTAACCGAATAAATATGTTCCTCTGCATTGTCATAAATAACCGCCGTGCCATTTGTATTGGAAACCGCTTTTTCAATAGCTTTTATATCATACTTATTCAGTGCTATATTTTCTGCCAGTTTTTTATATACTCTTTTAACCGGTTCAAAGGCATACACTTTTGCATCGGGGTTAATTGTTTTTGCTACAAGTGCATATATGCCGGTGTTAGCCCCAATATCCAGGATAACAGGCGCATTCTTACACAGCGTTATCCATAGGTTGGCAGATACTTTTTCCCAGCCATCCTTTAAGCCACTCCAGAATATTTCATTTTCCAGTTGAAAGCCATGATGCTTTATTTTGAAGGAATGTGATTTATCTATCGCCACTTTAATGATACCAATAAAATGCAAATGCTGGTAAACGGAAGGGCTTGGTTTCCAGAAAAGTTTTAGAAAAGAGAACACTTGTTTTTTAAAAGGTAATGCAGTGTAGATCTTTTTTAATTGTTTGTTCATAAAACGCATCTTTATTAAGGCTCAACGATGGCGGTAGGGATAAAGATATAAAAGTACAGGTTAACAAACAAAACGGGTGGATTTGAAATTGTGCGGCAGCAGTTTTTTACACTTTTTATAGGTTTAGATCAAATATCTTTTGCTCTTTTATTTCTTTAAACCCCAGGTTTCTATAGAATTCATGAGTTTCGATGCGAATGCTGTTAGTTCTGACTTTAAGTTTATTTATCCCTTTAAATTGTGTCCATTTAATAACTTCAGCAGTTAACATTTTACCAATTCCCTTTTTCTATAATCGCTGTCCACAACCAATCCTCCTATTTCTGCAAAAGGATCAGATTCTATTCGCAGGGAGCAGAAAGCATGAATCCAGCCTGCTACAATATCTCCATCACAGGCAACAAAAGCACACTTGTCCGCTCTTGCTAAAATTTCTGATAGCCGCTTTATGATTTTATCATTTGTTGTTGTATATCCTAACTGATCAGAGAGTTTTGTTATAAATTCTGAATCTTTTATTTGTGCTGGTTTAATAAGAATTTTCATTTTAATTTTGATGCTTTTAAATAATTCCGCTAATGGATAGGGCTTTATGCAGGTTGGGTATTTGGTGCTGTGTCGGCCCTCATGACGATTTTCATAAAGGAACGAAAATTTTATTTAAACTGAAACACGATTAATAAAGGTTAAGCCCACAATACGAGTTAAAATATTGGCTAACGTTAGAGGGTTGGCGAAGTACGGAATAGTAGCTGATCAAACCTGGGACAAAGCTGATTAATTTTTTTTGTTGAAGATAACGACAAAAAGATAAATAGTAAATTCCCAGCATCTAACTAAATTTTTTCTAAGTAACAAATGGTTGCTGTGGCACCTGCGAAGGCATTCGAAGTGCTACCCATATACTAATATTAGAAATGTAGGAATTATTGGACTCATTAGTAAAGTAAAAAGTAGTAGTAGTGAACTAATCTTAAGCTCGCTTCTTACCTTTTTAGATAAAAGTAAAATTGCTATAAAGGCCGTATATACTATGTAGTACAACGGAAAGAGCATGTTTTGATGTATTATTGTGTGCATATCTGTAGCAATACTTGCAGCTAAATAAATAACTAGAAGCGACCAGCCAAGTTTTTTTCGTAAAAAAAGAAGAAGCGATCCAATCAACGGTAAAACATGCAAACTGCAAATAAAGACAATTCGGTCAATTCCAGAAGTAGCAAATAATAAATGAACCTTTGTAAATGGAGTGTAATATACAAATAGGTTAATAGATAATTTAAGCAGGAGCAAAAGCACTAAAATTAAGCAAAGAGATTTCGTTTTTTCTTTACTTTCAAAATTCGATAATAAATCTTTTTGCATTTTATTGATATATGGGAAGTGCCATAGAGCGTTGCATCGAACTTTTATATTTATGCTAATATACGCTACCTCCTGCACAAGGGCAATATCTGCCTACTACTTGTTTTGTCAACCCCTTTCAAAAAAAACGCTACCCATTATGAGTAGCGTAAATAAATTCAGTAAGCAATAATTATCATTTTTCCTTCTCCACCCTTGTTGGTGTATCCTTGCCACTCACAATTGTTTTACTGCTGATGGCAATGGCTTTAATGATCTCCGACATATTGTTCATATCAAGCGTGCTTATGTCATCGCTTTGCCGGTGGTAGTTGGGTTCGTTGTTGGGCGCTTCTTCCATTTTAGAAGTGGAGATGGTATGGGCAGGCACGCCCAATGCAGCAAGGGTTGCATTATCGCTGCGGTAAAATAAATTTTGCTTGGGGTAAGGGTCGGGCTCAAAATGAAATTTAGAACCGGTAAGATTAGCCTGCAGTATTTTACCCATATCGCTTTTTTCGTAGCCCGTTATGTAAGCACTGTTGGCTCCCCATTTACTGTCGGTGCCGATCATTTCAATATTAAACATGGCGGCTACTTTATCGGCATTCATTTGTTTGCTGAAATAGCGGCTGCCAAAGCCACCAATTTCTTCAGCAGTAAATGCAACAAAAATTAAGGTGCGTTCATTATTTTTTACTTCACTGAAATATTTGGCCAGCATCATCACGGCCGTGGTGCCGGCAGCATCGTCGTTAGCACCATTATAAATGCTGTCGCCTTTTGCATCTGGTTTGCCAATACCTAAATGATCATAGTGACCGGCAAAAACCACGTACTCATCTTTTTTGCTTTTACCGGGTATAACGCCAACCACATTTTTTAAATGCTGTTCGGTCAACTGGTTTTTAATATGCAGTTCTATCGATGCAGGATCCGGGTTGGCAGTTAAAATAAAAACCTGCGAAACGGTAGCAGAAAATTTGGCGTTGCCCGCAAAACGTTGCATACTTTTAAAACGCCTGGTATGGGCAGTATCTACCAGTATGATAACGTTCTTCTCCAGGTCAAACAAAGGGAAGACAGTTTTATTAAAATCATCTCCGGCTTTTACCCTTACTACCTCATAATCTTTCAACGAATTAATATCGATCTGCGCTAAGGTTGTATTGACCGCTACGTTTTTAGTACTTAGTGTATCGGTTCCCAGCATACCGGTTATTTCCAGCGGCTTTGCCTGTACCATCACAATATCCTGGAAATAATTTTTAGCATTGCCAAAATAGCCCAGCTTGCTTTTTGCAAATTCGCCTGCAATAAAATCACCGGCTTTATCAATACCGGGCGTAAAGGTTTTGCGGCCCTGCATATCATCTGCCGACAGTATCTTTTCAATACGCTCCACTTCCGTAGCGTTAATGATCTTATCAATGTTCTGCGCAAAAGAAAACAGGCTTAATGAGCCTGCACAAAATAATAATAGTGTTTTTTTCATTATGGTGTTTTAATTAGCAAATTAGCATATCAGCACATTATCAAATTTTTACAAGCTCATCATTTCCTTAAACTTCACCGCCTGCCTGCGGCTTACTTCTATCTTTTCGCCCCCATGCAGTTCTAATAAAAGCCCACCATTAAAATAGGGCTCAATCTTTTCTATCATGCGCAGGTTCACAATATGCTTGCGGTTGGCCCTGAAAAAAGTTTTTTCATCCAGCCTTTCTTCCAGCGCATTCAACGATTTTAAAATTAAAGGTTTGTACGTACCAAAAAATACTTTTGCATAATTGCCTACACTTTCAAATAACCTTACTTCGCCCAGTTTTACAAACCAGCAACGTTCGCCGTCTTTTACAAATATCTGGTCGCGGTCGCTGAGTATGCCACGGTTAATACCGGCCATGGTAGCGGCCATTTCTTTTTCTTCGGCCAGTTGTAACTTTTGAATGGCATCAGCCAGGCGCCTGGGTTCTACGGGCTTCATTAAATAATCCAACGCATTTACTTCAAAGGCTTTTAATGCATATTCATCATAAGCTGTAGTAAAAATTACATGCGGGGCATTGTCTAATTCGGTCAACATATCAAAGCCGGTTTTGCCGGGCATTTGTATATCTAAAAAAATAAGATCAGGCGAAAGGTTCTCAATTTTTTCCAGTCCCTCGGCTGCATTGGCTGCTTCACCCACCACTTCGATCTCCGGAAAATCCAGCAGCAGTTTTTTTAATTCATTCCTGGCCAAACGTTCATCATCAATTATTAAAGCCTTCTGCATAGTAGTACATATTTTGGGTTGAATTATTATTTTAAACAGTTACAGGTATTGATACTTTTGATTCCACCATGGCAGTACCCAGGTTCCTGATATCAAAAACAGCCTTGCCCTGGTACATCAGGTTTAACCTGTCCTGTGTACTTTTTATGCCAAAGCCTTCGCTGCTGACTATGGCCGAAAGCTGCCCGGTATTTTGTACCAGCAATTCCATGTCATTGCCTTTAAAGGAAGCAACGATACGTACCACACCACCTTTTATCTGCCTGCTGATGCCATGTTTAATGGCATTCTCCACCAGGGTTTGCAGCATCATGGGCGGTACCGGTTGCTGCAAAGTATCTTCATCAATATCCAGTTCAATTTTCAATCTTTCTTCAAAACGCATTTGCTCCAGTGCCAGGTAATCCTTTACAATATCCAGTTCTCTTTCCAATGTTACCGTTTCTGCTTTTTCGGCCTGCATGCTACTGCGCAGGATATTGCTTAATTCTGTAATAGCCCTTCTTGCCCTTGTCGGATTCTCATCTACCAGTGCACGAATGCTGTTTAAAGAATTAAAAATAAAATGTGGGTTGATATGCGATTTGATGGTTTTTAATTCGAGTTCTTTTACGGTTGTTTCCAGCTTAAGCCGGTCAAATTGGTCGTTGCGGTTTTTCTCTACATAATGATACACAATGTAGATGAGCATCCAGATAGCGATGAGCAGGAGGTTGTAGTAAATACTTACGAGGTCTGATTTGTCCTGATGTATCCATTCGCCGTTTTTATTCCTTGTCCAGCCGGTTGTCTTTTTTATTTCAGAAACGCCTTTTAGTATGCTGCTGTCTTTTGAGAAGGCCAGGTCTTTGTAATAGGGTACAGAATCAAGCCCAAGCTGCTCTTCCATTTTTTGTGCTTTTTCCAGTCTTTTACTGATAACATATTTGTCGTAAGAATAACCCGAACTGTATTCTATAAAATTACCACCATAAAATAAAGCGGTGCCGGTTGCACCAACCGATATAATGAAGAGCAATACAATTTTGTTGTAAGAAAACTTTAACCAGTTGGTTCTTTTTATAATAAGCCGAAGCAGGTGCGTGATAAAAATACCCACGGCTAAAAAGATCACCAGGCTAATGAGGTTCTCTTTTTGTCCGCCCTGTTCCTTTAATCTGTCGCCAAAAACCACGAAATTAAAATATACAATGATCAGTCCCCAAACACCCCAACCGGTTAGCTGGCACAACCAATACCGCTTATTAGTTTTACTCATGCGTTAAAATTACCTCCCAATATAGTGAATTTGCCGGCTGTTTTGATTAATGGCGATATGCAGGGCTGGGAGGTTGGTATTGTGGGGGAGGCTATAACAATACCATTAAAATCCTGCCTGGCAGTTATTGTTTCAGTAAAAATTTGTTTTAGTGATTAATCATTAGTTTTACAAAGTTGATAAAAAGTTGTTCATGGCCAACCCCAATTTAAACAGTGAATCTGAGAATCTGAATTCGGCAGAGAAGGAATTTGAGAATACCATCAGGCCGGCGGCTATTGATGATTTTTCGGGCCAGAGTCAGATCATCGACAATATTACCATCTTTATTAAGGCTGCTAAAATGCGTGGCGAAGCACTGGATCATATCCTGTTCCATGGGCCGCCGGGATTGGGTAAAACAACCTTATCGCGTATTGTAGCCAATGAACTGGGCGTAAATATCAGGGAGACCAGCGGGCCGGTTATTGAAAAGGCGGGCGACCTGGCCGGTTTACTTACTAATTTAGAAACCAACGATGTATTGTTCATTGATGAGATTCACCGGCTGAGCACCGTGGTAGAAGAATATTTGTATGCGGCCATGGAAGATTTTCGCATTGATATTATGATCGACAGCGGTCCCAATGCAAGAAGCGTACAAATAAACCTGAACCCGTTTACATTGATCGGTGCCACAACCAGGAGCGGTTTATTAACGGCGCCATTGCTTTCGAGATTTGGTATAAAATCGAGATTAGAATATTATGATGCGGTAACACTCAAGAATATTATTCTCCGTTCCTCAAAAATATTGGGCACTAAAATTACCAGCGATGCTGCCGCAGAAATTAGTGGGCGCAGCCGCGGTACGCCACGTATTGCAAACGGCCTCCTGCGCCGGGTAAGGGATTTTGCACAGGTGATCGGTAATGGTGTAATTGACCTGGCCATTACCGAACATGCCTTAAAAGCATTGAATGTAGATAAGCATGGGCTTGATGAAATGGATAACCGGATCTTACATACCATTATTGATAAATTTAAGGGCGGGCCAGTAGGTATTACCACCATTGCAACAGCGGTAGGTGAAGAAGTGGGCACACTGGAAGAAGTGTACGAACCTTTTTTAATACAGGAAGGATTTTTGCAGCGTACAGCCAGGGGAAGAGAAGCTACCGCAAAAGCTTATGAACATTTGGGCAAAAAATCAGCCTTTGGAGGTAGTGATAATTTGTTGTTTACAGAAGGCAAATAAAAAATGCCCCGCATGATGGCAGGGCAGTTAAAATTATTTTACAGAAAGAAAAATTACTCGGTTACTACCAGCCTGAATCCGTTACCATGAATATTTACAATTTCAATGGCGGGATCTTCTTTTAAATATTTACGCAGTTTGGCAATGTACACATCCATACTGCGGCCATTAAAGTAAGTATCACTTCCCCATATTTTTTTCAATGCAATTTCACGGCTAAGCAGGTCATTTTTATATTCGCTCAGCATTTTCAGCAATTCATTTTCTTTTGGCGAAAGTGTTTGTGTTTTACCATTAATGATCAGCTCACGCAGGCGGGGATTAAAATGGTAGTTGCCCAGGTCATATTCTGCATTCACTTCTTCGCGGTGCAGTTCTTCATTACGTTTTAATATCGCTTTGATCTTGTGCAATAATACTTCGCTGTCAAATGGTTTGGTGATATAATCATCGGCACCCAGTTTATAACCCTGGATGATATCATCTTTCATCGTTTTTGCACTTAAAAAGAATAAAGGCACATCGGGATTTACATCACGGATTTCTTCTGCCAGTGTACAGCCATCCATATTAGGCATCATCACATCAAGCAGGCAAAGGTCAAATTTTTCACGTTGAAAAGCTGCCAGTCCGAGTTTGCCATCTCTTTCAAGCGTTACATTATAATCATTCAACTCCAGGTAATTCTTAAGTACCATGCCAAGGTTTGTATCATCTTCGCACAACAGAATTTGTGGTTTTACAGGTTCCATGTTTTTTAGGTTTATTAGCAAATAAAATTAAATCAAAGTTTATACAGCGAATATAGTGCCTAATTTTTTGTTAAAGGTGAAAACCAGTCATTAGACATTGGTCATTGGACACGGAGTTCTTGGTGATTGGGTCATTTGTTATTTTCACCAGGATTGCTTTTGCCGATGCTTTTAATGTAGCCATTTAGCAATAAATGACACTCTTTTAGCTTACTTAGCAAATTAGTAAACTCCGTTTCGGTAATTAGTTTACGGTTGAAGGCTTTTTGATTGGCAGTTTTGATTTCAAAGAGAGAACCTCTTGCATACCAGCAAAAGTTTTTATTCTCTTTGTAATGAAATCGGCCATATCCTTCGGAAATATTCAATGCTATTGAATCCGCAGCTCTCAGGTACTGATCGCCTAAACTTTTTTTATTGAAAAAATCCCATTTCACAGTGATGTTAAAAACCAACTCGCCTATATCCATAGCAAGCCGGTATAACTTAAGGTCTTCAAGTAATATCATGGGCACGGTTTTAAAAACTCAAAATAATATTAAATCTGCAAAACTGCAACAATGACTTTATGACCAATGACTAATGACCTTTCAGGAACTTCTTATCAGTCAGCGTTTTCAAAAAAGCAATTAAATCTTTCTTTTCTTTTTCTGTAAGATTCAGCGGATTTTTCAAGGCCTCATCTGTGTTTATAGCACCTGGTACAATTTTTTTTGGGTTGTTGTAATAATCTACTACTTCTTCCAGCGTTTTAAACATACCATTGTGCATGTAAGGCGCCGTAACGGCAATATTACGCAGGCCAGGCGTTTTAAATTTGCCAAGGTCGGTTTCTTTATTAGTGAGATTATATAACCCGGCATCGCTTAATTCCTTTCCATTGTATAAACCGATATTTTTAAATTCATCGGTAGTAAAATCTTCCATGCGGTGACAATCGAAACATTTGGCCTTATCGCCAACAAATAATTCCCTCCCTCTTTCTTCGGGTGCAGTTAATTTTTTCAGGTTATTACTCCAGTCGTCAAATTTGCTGTCAACCGTTTCCAGTGTTTGTTCGTAAGCAGAAAAAGCAGCGGCCATGTTTTTGGCAGTTGGCTTTTGATTGAATATTTTTTGAAATAACATTTTATATGTTGCAGATGCATTTAATCTTTTTACCGCCTCATCAACCGGTAATCCCATTTCATCGGGATTTTGTATGGGCATTAAAGATTGCACTTCCAGTGAGGAAGCCCTGCCATCCCAAAAATAATAAGGGCGGTTCTTCATATTCAAAACGGATGGGGTATTCCGTTTGGTAAGCTTACCTTCAATACCAACACTAAAAGCAAGCGTATCTGCAAAAGCAAATGCCGGTTTATGGCAACTGGCACAGCTTACTGAAGAATCTTTGGATAATATTTTTTCGGAAAATAATTTTTTACCGAGGGCTGCTTTCGTTTTTATATCCGCATTTTCGTTCTCAAAAAAAGAACTGATGATGATAATGGTAAAACCTGCCATAAGAAAAGATATCAGCAACTTTTTCATTACCCCAAATGTACAGCCGATGTGGTAAAAATCTTCATGTACATTAAATAACAGGTTGTACCTTTCAAAAAAATAATTTTAATGGCAAACAAAGACGAATTTATACAAGCCATCAACAATGGCTATACTTTTAAGGGAGAGTCTGTAAAAATAGGCGCTGCTATGCTGGATGGAGAAGTGATTGCAGAAGCAGGTATTTATCTTCCGCTAAAAACAATGAACAGGCATGGGCTTATTGCAGGTGCAACCGGCACCGGTAAAACAAAAACCCTGCAGGTGATCAGCGAATTTTTAAGCGATAACAGTGTGCCGGTGCTGGTGATGGATATTAAAGGCGATCTGAGTGGTATTGCGGCCATGGGTGCCACAAATGATAAAGTAAAAGACCGGTACCAGAAACTGAATATGGAGTATAAGCCGGCATTGTTTCCTGCTGAGCTGATGACCCTGACCGGGCAAAAAGGCGTACACCTGAGAGCAACCGTGAGTGAGTTTGGCCCGGTATTATTAAGTAAGATATTAGAACTCAACGATACGCAGGGAGGTGTGGTGGCCCTGATCTTTAAATATTGTGATGATACCAAACTTCCATTGCTTGACCTGAAGGATTTCATTAAAGTATTACAATATATTGGTGATGAAGGGAAGGAGGAGATTGAAAAGATATATGGGAAAATTTCCACTTCATCTACCGGAACCATTTTACGTAAAGTGATCGAATTGCAGCAACAGGGTGCCGATATTTTTTTTGGCGAAAGAAGTTTTGAAGTGGATGACCTGATGCGTATTGCAGATGATGGCCGGGGAATGATCAGTATATTACGTGTTACCGATCTGCAGGACAAACCAAAATTATTTTCAACATTTATGTTGCAGATGCTGGCGGAGTTATATGCCAGTAGCCCGGAAGAAGGCGACCTTGATAAACCCAAGCTGGTGATATTTATTGATGAGGCGCATTTGATCTTTAATGAAGCCAGTGCGGCATTATTGCAACAGATTGAAACCATCGTAAAACTTATACGTTCAAAAGGCATTGGTATTTTCTTTTGTACACAAAATCCGATGGATGTACCGGCCAGTGTATTATCGCAACTGGGTTTAAAAGTACAGCATGCCTTGCGTGCCTTTACGGCAGCCGACAGGAAAGTAATTAAACAAACAGCAGAGAATTATCCCGAAACGGAATTTTATAAAACTGAAGACCTGATCACCCAAATGGGTATTGGCGAAGCATTAATAACCATGCTGAACGAAAAAGGTATTCCAACGCCACTTGCTCATACCATGCTTTGTGCGCCACGCAGCCGCATGGATATTTTAACTGAAGAAGAGATCGATGCTATTAATGCCAGATCTAAAATGGTGGCCAAATACAACAAGACCATCGACAGTGAAAGTGCCTATGAAATATTAACCGCCAAATTGCAGGAAGCTGCAGAAAAATCGGCGCATGAAGAAACAGACACAACTTCATCAAAAAAAACAGCTAAGGAACCTGAATCTGCTTTAGAAAAAGTGGCAAACAATACGATTGTTAAAAGCATGATGCGTACTGCCGGTACCACTATTGTTCGTTCTTTATTGGGTGCTTTGGGATTGGGCGGGCGCAGTTCGAGCTCAAAAAGTAAGGGCTGGTTTGGGTAAAATGTTAAGATTATTTGGAGTGCCGGTTTAACAGCCGGCATTCGTATTTTTACAACATGATAAAATTGCAATCTGTTTTCAGGCATCGTTTTGGCCCATTGGCTGTTTTGGCGCTGGTACTGTTTACACTGAGTTTTATTACCCGGGCAACTTTGCTGATCATCAGTTGGCCTAACCTGGAGTTGACGACGCTGCGTTTCCTGGGGATATTTTTCATCGGCTTATTTTACGATATCGTTGTTTGCAGTTTCTTTGCTATACCCGTTGCCTTGTATTGCTGGCTGATGAAAGATAGCTGGTATCAAAAAAAATGGCAACGCATTCCGCTTTTTTTACTTTTCTTTTTAATAACACTGATACTGGTTGTAAATGTTGGCGGCGAAATTATCTTTTGGGATGAATTTAGTGTGCGCTATAATTTTATTGCGGTTGATTACCTGGTGTATACCAACGAAGTACTTGGAAATATCTGGGAGTCGTACAATATTCCGTTAATTGCTTCAGCCGTGGTTATTGCAACTGCCTTCATTTTATTTTTGGTAAGAAAAAAATTAATTGCTTCGCAGGAAGTAAGTATGCGTTTTGGAAAACGTACCCTTTTCTTTTTAGGTTTTATGCTGTTACCACTGGCAGGATATTTTTTAGTTAATAACCGTATCAAAAACAGCAGCAATAATAATTATGTGAACGAACTCGGCGGTAATGGCATTTATGAATTTGGCTCGGCTTTCTGGAACAATGAAATTGATTACAATAGATTTTACGCT
The DNA here is from genome assembly GCA_038226715.1 of Chitinophagales bacterium. Lineage (GTDB taxonomy): Bacteria > Bacteroidota > Bacteroidia > Chitinophagales > Chitinophagaceae > Ferruginibacter. The sequence continues at coordinate 122,134 of JBBRQF010000002.1, read as the reverse complement.
ACCCGAAACGATACAGCCAATTTTAAAATATTGCGAAATATGTTGCAGTCGCCCAATGCTACTTTCAGCAATGATCCTTTGAGTATTGAACGGCAGATAAAAAGTGACAGCCCCGAACATAACTGGAACGTGGTGCTCATCAGTGTTGAAAGTTTAAGCGGCGATTATTTAAAGCGATTTGGAAATACTGAAAACATCACACCTTACCTCGACTCGCTTATTCCCCATGGCTTATGGTTCGACCAGTTTTATGCATCGGGTACCAGAACGGTTAGGGGGTTAGAAGCTTTATCCATGGCGATTCCGCCAACACCCGGCCAATCAATTGTGCGCAGGCCCGATAATGCAGATATGTTTACCATGGGTAGTGTGTTACGTTCAAAAGGATACGACGTGAATTATATTTATGGCGGCAATTCTTTCTTTGATAATATGGGTAAGTATTTCAGCAATAGTGGGTATACCGTATTGGATAAAAGAGATATACCCGACAGCCTGGTGCATTTAACAACCGCCTGGGGGACAGATGATGAAGCTTCTTTTAATTTTACCATTCAGCAATGCGATAAAAGTTTCAGTAGTGGCAAGCCGTTCTTTAATCATATTATGACGGTTAGCAATCACCGGCCATATACATACCCCGAAGGCCGGATCGATATTTCTCCCATACATCAATCAACACAGGGCGCTGTTAAGTATACCGACTATGCTATCAATAAATTTATTAAGGATTCACAGAAAAAACCCTGGTTCAATAATACGTTGTTTGTAATAGTTGCCGATCACTGTTCAAAAAGTGCCGGTAAAACCGATCTGCCAATAAACCGTTACCATATTCCCTGTATCATTTATGCGCCACAATTGGTTAAACCGGCTATTGAGAACCGTTTGGTAAGCCAGATAGACTTGGCCCCAACTATTTTAGGACTAATGAACATGAATTATACCAGTCGTTTTATGGGTTATGATATTTACCACATGCATGCCGGTAACGAACGTGTTTTTATAAGCACTTACCAGGACATGGGTTATGTAAAAAATGGCAGTATGGTCATTCTCTCTCCACAGCAAAAAATAGTGGTTGTTAAGCCGGATTTTACAACAGGTAGTAATGTAAAAAGTACACGTTCTGATAGCCTCGTTAATGAGGCAATTGCCTGGTACCAGGGGGCTAGTTTCTTATATAAATCGGGCAGGTATAAGGCAGTTAAACAAATGCAAAAATAAGCTGCTGTGATTTGATTTACAATTAGTTATGTAGGTTTTAGGATTAGGTACTTATACCTGATTTATCAACATTTGGCAAAATACTTGATGAAAAGGTTGCATAATAGTAAAAACCCCATTATCTTCGTTTCGGTTTTTCATAGGATATTGGATTTTAAAGCGGGACTAGATTTCTATCTTGGTCCCTTTTTTTATTTTATAAGCTCCCGGTCACCTCCAAAAACCAAGATTTCCATCTTTATCGGTTTTTATTTTTTCTTCCGCTTGCAGGTACTCCATTACTCTCCAGATTTTTTCCTTTTTAATGGGTTTAAGGCTTTGCAGCAGATCCTCCACAGAAATGGATGTTTCTTTTGTAAGGTTTATGATCTGGTCGCTGATGCTGTTAAAATCTGCTGTTGAAATATAGATCACTTTTTCGTTGATGCAGTTATCGCAAACGCCGCACGCATTTATTTTTACATCGGTAAAATAACCGGCAATATGCTGGCTGCGGCAGCCAACTGTTTTTTTAATATAGGCGATCATGGCATTGGCACGTTCTTCAAAATTTTGTTTGCGTTTCAGGTATTCAACTGTGTTTAGCTGGTAACTGTCATTATACATCCTGTTTTGTAAAATGGTGATCTGCGGTTTATCTTTTTGTGCCGAATAGCTGATGATGCCGTAGTCATTCAGTTTTTGCAGATCGTTTTTTAAAACCTGTATATCTGCCTGGATAAATTTAGCCAGCCTGCTTTCGTAAACAGTTGCCGGAAAATCGAAGATGCCTTCATAAGAACGTAACAGGCCTTTTAGTAAAGGCTCCAAAGCAGGGTATTGTTTTTCAAAATCAGTAAGCTCTTCCCTGTTGGTAGTAAACACAACGGTTGATGGTTTAAAGAAGACCTCATTAAAACTGATGACATCCTCCTGCTCCAAAGCTTTAATGGCGTAGGTTGCGGTAAGTATATTTAATTTAAAAGAAGTTGAAAAAGCACTGATATCAAAATCATAACTCATGCCTTCTCCCGATCCGGCAGCAATTTGTAAATGATTCATCACAGCAATATAAACGGCTTTAATTGTTGCTTCATCCGGAAAACGGATGCCTGATTGCTCCTGCAGATTTTGAATTTCTTTATTGTTATACAATAAAACTGCATAAGCTCTTTTGCCATCCCTGCCTGCTCTTCCGGCTTCCTGGTAATAGTTTTCCAAACAGTCGGGGATATCGTAATGCACTACTGCTCTTACATCCGGTTTGTCAATGCCCATACCAAATGCATTCGTTGAAACGATCACCCTTGTTTTATTACTGATCCAGTTTTCCTGTTTTTTATTTCTTTCTTCGTTATTTAAACCGGCATGGTAATAATCGGCATTGATATTATTTAAGCGCAGCAGATCAGCGATCTCTTTTGTATGTTTCCTGCTTTTGCAGTAAATAATAGCTGTGCCTGGTACATTTTTTAGTATCTCTAAAAGTTTATTTTGTTTGGAAGGAACATTAAAAACAGAGTAAGAGAGATTAGGGCGTTCAAAAGATTGTTGAAACCTTTTCCAAGGATGCTTCAAAACTCCCTTTTCAGGGGATTGAAGGGTTAATTTTTCGCAAATATCTTCCTGCACAACTTTAGTAGCAGAAGCAGTTAAAGCAAGCACAGGAATACCAGGAATTAATTCCCTTAATGAAGCTATACGCACATAAGGTGGCCTGAAATCGTAACCCCATTGAGAAATACAATGTGCTTCATCTACCGCCAGTAAATTTATTTTCATGTTGGGCAGGAAGTCTAAAAATAAACTGGTCTCTAAACGTTCGGGAGAAACATAAAGAAATTTATAATTTCCATAAGCCGCATTTTGTAAGGTTTTTTTAATTTCCAAAAAATTCATGCCCGAATAAATGGCCAATGCAGGGATACCTTTTTGTTTTAAACCCTCTACCTGGTCTTTCATTAAAGCAATAAGCGGGCTAACCACCAAACATAATCCTTCCTTTGCCATGGCGGGCACCTGGAAACAGATGGATTTGCCTCCACCGGTAGGCAACAATGCCAGCGTGTCTTTTCCATCCAGTACAGCATTAATGATACCTTCCTGTAGCGGACGGAAATTATCATAACCCCAATATGCTTTTAAAATTTCATTAATTGTCACCGTTACAATTTATGGGTTGAAATTAAACAACCTTCTTATATTTCAGCCATATAGAATTTATGGCCAGCACCACATCACTAAAACCCATGGCCAGTGCAGCAAGCCCCGGTTGTAATAAACCAACAGCAGCAATGGGTATGGCTACAATGTTATAGATAAATGCCCAGAAAAGATTTCCCTTGATGGTTTTGAATGTGTGTTTACCAAGGCCCAGCGCTAAAGGCAAATGCTGAATACCATTATTCATTAAAACCACCTGCGCACTTTGTACAGCAAGCTGTGTGGCATCGCTCATAGAAATACCAATGGTTGCTTTTGCCAATGCCGGTGCATCGTTGATGCCATCACCAACCATGGCAACAGGTGCTTCATTATTCAGCTGCTCAATAATTTGTAATTTTTGTTCAGGCGTTTTTTCGGCATATACTGTATGAATACCCAAAGTATCGGCAATTTTTTTTGTGCGCTCTGCACTATCGCCACTCAATAAAATGGTTTGTATGTTTTTGCTATGCAGGTAACTGATCACAGCTGCAGCTTCGGTTCTTATTTCATCTTCCATATCAAACCAGCCAACCAGTTTGTCATTCTGTAATAAATAAGCAGTATGGGTTGCATCTGTAGTTAATGAAGCTGCAATTTTATAAGAGCCCAGAACATATACATTGCCTGCTCCATCTTCGGCTTTCATGCCCATGCCTTTTACCTCTTCAATTTTTTTCCAGTTGATGGCATTATTTATTTTCCAACCGGTAGTAATTGTTTTTGCAATAGGGTGATTGGAATATTTTTCAATTGAAAAAACAAGTTGCTTAAATAAAGTTTCATCCAGGTTGCTTTGCCAGTTGCTGATCGTCATTTGTCCTTTGGTAAGCGTTCCTGTCTTATCAAAAACAACGGTTCTGATACTTTTAAAAAGCTCCAGGCTTTTTGCATTTCGGAACAGGATACCATTTTTAGCGGCACGACCCAGTCCTACGGCAATGGCAGCAGGCGTTGCAAGGCCCATGGCACATGGACAACTGATCACCAACACGGCAATACTGCGCATTAAAGAGTGGGTGCCGCTTATATCAAAGGCAAAATGATTTATTAAAAAAGTAAGTACAGCAATGCCCAACACTGCCGGAACAAAAATGGTACTGATCTTATCAGCCATTTGTTGAATGGGAGGTTTTTCGCCCTGCGCCTGTTTTACAAGTGTGAGTATATTGCTAAGTACGGTATCTTTTCCAACAGCAGTTACCTGTGCTTTAACGGTGCCATCGGTTATTAAACTACCGCCGATCAGCGCATCTTTTTTTATTTTGTGAACGGGTTTACTTTCACCGGTCAATAAAGATTCATTTACATGCACATCGCCCCATAGTATCTTACAATCCATGGGCACCTGTTCGCCGGTTTTAATTAAAATAAGATCGCCCACATGCAGTGTCGTATTTTCAACCGGAAAAATTAATTCTTTATGTTCCTCATCAAAAGCGATCATGTTGGCCATCACTTTTTGCTGAGCCGATAGTTTGTTTAATTCTTTTTGTGTGCTGGCAACAGATTTATGTTCAATCCATTCCCCTAAAAATACCAGGGTAATTATGGTGGCCGCGGTCTCATAAAAAACATAATCCATGCCGAGGTTACCGATAGTTCCAATTAAACTATACACAAATGCAGCCGTAGCGCCAATGGCAATCAATACATTCATATTGGGAATGCCCCAACGCAAACTCTTTACTGCACTTACGCCAAAATAGCCCATGCCCACCAGGTAAACGGGGATGCAGATAGCCAGTTGTATCCAGGGATTCATTAAAAAATGAATATGCCAGGGCAGCATGTGTAGCATTAAAACCAATGTAAAAGGCAGGCAAAAAAGAAAACGCTGTAAGTGATTGGAGAAAAAGACCCGTTGTTTGTTGATCGTTGTTTGTCCACCGGATCCTGCGGGTTGTTCGTTTACGACTTTGTAGCCTAAATCGGCTATTCCTTTGGTTAATTCTTCTTTTGTTTTATTTCCATTCAAGTCAAAGCTGACTTCGCCGCCAATAAAATTTACTTTCACCGATTGCATACCTTCTTTTTGAAGGTACCTGTTTATGGTTAAAGCACAGTTGGTGCAATCCATTCCTTCTACTTTCCAATCTACTTTTTCCATAATGCAAAATTATTCTTTGATATTGTGACTCGATTATTAATGAAGGAAAATATCTTTGCAACATGGAGGTAAATTTTTCACTACAGGCGATACAGGATACAGCCAATAAGTTACTGGCAGACACGGCCAATTATAAAGTGTATGCATTTCATGGAGAAATGGGTGCCGGTAAAACTACTTTCATACATGCAGTATGTGAGCAGATGGGTGTTATTGATGTAATTACAAGCCCTACTTTTTCAATCATCAACCAATACAATACCAGTAAAGGAAAAACCATTTACCATATGGACCTGTACCGTATTAAAGACGAAAATGAGGCCATTAATGCGGGCGTTGAGGATTGTTTGTACTCCGGCGATATATGCTTGGTAGAGTGGCCGGAGAAAGCTGCAGGCATTTTCCCTGACGATACCCTGCATATAACCATAACTTCTATTGATGATAATACCAGAAAGCTGAAATTTAATTTGTAATTTGTAAGCTTTCAAACGCACGTTATGGCAACATCAAAACCCTTTATATCCCCATCATTTACTTATGAAACCCTGGAAGAAACTTTGGATATAAAACCCAAAGGCGCAGAGCTTTTCATCGGTATCCCACGGGAAGATTCATTTAATGAGAACCGGATAGCATTAACACCCGAGGCAGTTGGTGTTATGATAGCCAACGGACACCGGGTGGTTGTGGAAAGCAAAGCCGGCGACGGGGCAAGTTATACTGATAATGATTACAGCGAAGCCGGTGCAAAAATTGCTTATGATAAAAAAGAGGTTTTTGAATGTGATATCATTGTAAAAAGTGCCCCGGTTAGCGGAAGCGAATGTGAACTGCTGAAGCCAAATCAATTTATCATTTCGCCCATTCACATGGCGGTGATGAAGCGTGATATTTTGCAGAAGATGATGGAAAAAAAGATCACGGCGCTTAGTTTTGAAAATTTAAAAGATGACAGCGGGCATAACCCCATTGTACGCAGTATGAGTGAGATCGCCGGCAGTGCGGTGATGCTGATCGCCGGGCAATATTTAAGCAAAGCAAATAATGGTAAAGGTGTTTTGGTGGGAGGTATCAGTGGTATACCGCCAACAAAAGTTATTATCATTGGTGCCGGTATTGTGGGCGAATATGCTGCCCGTACGGCTTTGGCCATGGGTGCCAGTGTGAAAGTTTTTGACAACAGTATTTACCGTTTAAAACGGCTGCAGAATAATATTGGTGTACGCATGTGGACATCGGTACTGGAACCTAAAATTTTAGCCAAGCAATTAAAAACCTGCGATGTGGCTGTTGGTGCATTAAGTGGTGCAGCAGGCAGAACACCAATCGTTGTTACCGAAGAAACAGTAAGCAAAATGCGGCCCGGCAGTGTGATTGTTGATGTGAGTATTGATCATGGCGGATGCTTTGAAACCAGTAAAGTAACGAGTCATGAAAAACCTGTTTTTACAAAATATAATGTGATACATTATTGCGTGCCCAATATACCCAGCGGCTTTGCCCGTACCGCCTCTCAGGCTATCAGTAATGTATTGATGCCACTGATGCTGGAAACCGGCGAGGATGGAGGTATTGACCATATTGTGTGGCATAAAATAAATATCCGCAGCGGTATTTATTTATACAAGGGCAGCCTTACCAATTTTTACTTAAGCGAACGGTTTGATCTGAAGTTTACCGATTTAAATTTGCTGATAGCGAGTAAACGGTAACTGATAGAATAATTATGATAAAGAAATTATTGGGTAATGCTGTTTCATTCAAAAAACAACCTAAGTATTTTTATGTTATTACAGGTTTTTTCGCTCTGTTGGTTTTGTACGTTATAGTGCTTTTTTTTTATCTGAAAGTAGTCGGGGTTTATGGCGTAGCCATTATCACAGGAGGGGTTTCAGGTTCGGAAGGGAATGAATACCAATACGAATTTTCTTTTCGGGATGAAAAATATACAGGAAGTTTTACCGGGTTACGATATGAAATTGGCAGTAAATATTTTGTTTTATTCTCCAGATCTGACCCGGATAAAAATCTACTTCAATATAATGAACGTGTTCCTGATTGCTTTAAAGATTCCATCAATTCCGTTTGGATAAAATTACCGCAATGCCCGGTAAAAAAATAAGCAGGCGTTTAATCGATTATTTATATTTTCCAATCTCAATCACCTCCTCACAAAAACCATATTCTTCTTTTACATTGCTGCTTACAATTACCAGTTTGTCTTTTGTATAATTAGCAATAAGCGAAAGGTATAATTCAATTCCATCTGCATCTAAGTTGGTGGTGGGTTCATCTAATAAAAGAACGGGTGTATTACTGAAGAAAGCCTGTGCAAGTTTTAAACGTTGTTTCATACCACTGCTGAAGTAGCGGAGTTGTTTGTTGATGGCATTTTCCAATCCAACAATTTTCAGCATCTCTTCAATACTTAACGATTGTATTAATGGTTTAAACTTTGAATGAAAGGCCAGCATTTCTTTGGCGGTCATTTCTTCGATCAGCTCCAGGTATGGAGCAGCAATGGAAATGTTGCGGTAGTGTTGTTCGTTGTTTGTTGTTCGTTGCCCGTCCTTATATTCAATAGTTCCCTCATTGTGTAAAGTGGCACCGGCTATAACCTGCAGCAACGTTGATTTTCCGGAACCATTTGGCCCGGTGATCGCATAGCTTTTTCCAGGAGTAAATGTATAATTGCAGTGGCGGAAGATCCACTCACGGTTGAAACGTTTGCCAACGTTGGAAAGCCTCACCCCAACCCCTCTCCCAAGGAGAGGGAACTCGATTGGGGAATTCAATTCTTTATGGTTCATGATTAGCGTAATATTGAGTATTTTCTTCGCTTAAATCTTCGCTATAGTTCCCCCTTCAGGGGCGGAGGGGGTTACTCATCCTCTGCACTTCCTTTAGTAAACCGTTTGATAATACCACGGCCGCTCTCCCTGATAAAAGTTACGATCTCATCACGTTCATCTGTTGCCGGTAATTCCTCTTCAATAAAATTAAGCGCCTGCGATGTGTTCATCGATTTGTTGTAAATGATGCGGTAAATGTCCAGTATCTTATTTATCCTGTCTAAAGAAAACCCTTTACGTTTTAAACCAACAGAATTTACACCGGCATAGCTGAGTGGTGTGCGCCCTGCTTTAATATATGGAGGTACATCTTTACTTACCAATGAACCACCAGAAACAAAAGCATGCTGGCCAATTTGTACAAACTGGTGTATGGCGCACATGCCTGCAAGAATTGAATTGTCGCCCATAACAACATGGCCAGCCATTTGTGTGTTATTGCTCATAATGCAGTTATTGCCAACAATACAATCGTGTGCAATATGACTGTAAGCCATAATGAGACAATTGTTTCCAACCTTTGTGGTCCACCTGTCTTTGCTTCCGCGATTGATGGTTACAAACTCACGTATGGTGGTATTGTCGCCAATTTCCACGGTTGTTTGTTCGCCTTCATATTTCAGGTCCTGCGGAATAGCTGCTATTACCGCTCCGGGAAAAATGCGGCAGTTCTTTCCAACCCTGGCGCCTTCCATAATGGTAACATTACTTCCTATCCATGTGCCTTCACCAATTTCTACATTCTGGTGAATAACGCTGAAGGGATCAACCTTTACATTGGTTGCCAGCTTTGCGTTTGGATGTATGTAGGTGTGTGGATGAATCATCAGGCTATTTATTGGTTAATTGGTTTAATCGTTAATCCGGTTCATGAATTTACGTTTAAATGAATTAACGAATTAACATGTTAACGGATATTAACGGTTTATTTTCTTTTTGCTAACTGCGCAGTCAGATCAGCTTCGGTACACAATTTATTACCTACATACACACTGCCTTTCATCACACAAATTCCACGACGTATCGGTTCTGTTAATTCCATTTTTAAAATTAAGGTATCACCGGGCACTACTTTCTGTTTGAATTTACAATTATCTATTTTTAAAAAATAAGTATCGTATAGTTCATCAGGCATGGCATTAATGCAAAGTAAACCTCCTGTTTGTGCCAGCGCCTCGATCTGTAAAACGCCCGGCATTACCGGGTTTCCGGGAAAATGACCCTGGAAGAAATATTCATTGACAGTAACATTTTTAATGCCCACGATATGGGTGTCTGTCAGTTCAATGATCTTATCAACCATGATGAAAGGAAAACGATGCGGCAGGGTTTTTTCAATATGCTGCTGTGTGTACACCGGTTCCTGGTTGGGATCGTAAATAGGAATATCGCGGGTGTGCTTATTTTTTTTGATGTACTGTTTTATCTTTTTAGCAAACTCCACGTTGCTGCTGTGGCCGGGACGGTTGGCAATGATATGTGCTTTAATGGGGTAACCTATCAAAGCCAGGTCACCAACAACATCTAATAATTTATGACGGGCTGGTTCATTTGCAAAACGCAGTTCCAGGTTATTTAAATAGCCTTCGCTTTTTATTTCTACTTTAGTTCTGCCAAATGCCTTGGCCAGCCTGCTCATTTCTTCATCGGTAACCGGCTTATCAACCACCACGATCGCATTATTGATATCACCGCCTTTTACCAGGTTATTATCCAGGAGCATTTCCAGTTCGTGTAAAAAACAAAATGTACGGCAGGTTGCAATTTCTGTCTGAAATTCTTTCATGCTTTTTAAACTCGCATGCTGTGTACCTAAAACCGGACTGTTGAAATCAATGAGTGTTGTTATCTGGTAATTAACTGCGGGCAAGGCAGTCATTTCCACTTTTTTTACATCGTCAAAATAAGAGATGTTCGTGTCGATGCTGTACCATATTTTAGCTGCTTCCTGTTCCAGTACACCGGTTTTTCCAATAATATCTACAAAAGGGCCGCTGCTTCCGTCAATGATGGGAATTTCTGGTCCGTTCAATTCGATCAGGCAATTATCAACTCCCATACCTACCAAAGCAGCCAGGATATGTTCAACTGTACTTACTTTGGCATCTCCTTTTTCTAAAGTTGTACCTCTTGAAGTATCGGTAACCAGGTCACAATCGGCTTTAATGACAGGCATCCCCGGCAAATCGGTGCGTTGAAACTGGTAACCAAAGCCAGGGTTGGCCGGCTTCAGTGTCATATCAACATTGATACCCGAATGCAGGCCTGTTCCTGATATACTTACTGCCTTAACCAAGGTATGTTGCTTATCCGGATTAAAGTTCTTATCCATGTGTTCTGCTAAATTTTGTTGGCAAAGATATTTAAAATATACTGCCCATAGTACTTTAGCAAAAAGAGTCAATAATCGGTTAAAACTGGATCTGGAAGCTTCCGAAGATGCCAAATTTGGAGCCTGAGCCTGCATAGGCAGGTGAAGGAGAAAGCCGCCACACAAAATCGAGCCGGAATACTTTGAAGATATTGTCGATACCGGTGCCGACTTCTATATAAGTTTTTCCGTTTAGCGTTTTAAATCCGTATACTTTTGGATACGGGATAATAGCGTACGTATTAATTAATTCATTTGCGCTGCTTAATGAACCCCAAAGTGTTTTTACAGTGTAAAACTGCCGCCATTTTAATTTTCGCGTGAGCGGTATAAAACGAAAAAGGCCCGAACCGATATTATGCTCCATATTTATGCCGGCATATTTATCGCTTAAATATTCAAACCTGTTCATCAGGTTAAAAGCAAAAGGATTATAATAAAAAAGATCATTGCCGGGGTGATTCTCCAGGTTGGTGAAAGGTAGATTGCCATATATTTTTCCGCCATAAACCCTGTAATACAGTGTACCGAATGGCGATATTTTTATCATGTCTTTTATTAAAATAGAATACTTACTGTAGTTATAAGCACTGTTAAATACACCGGCGATCCCTTTAGCAAGCATGAGTTCAACAACCGGGTATTTTGTGCCAATGGAATAACGGTTGTAGTCAGTTTCAATATATCTTTCCAGGTAGGCAAAACGTAATTTTAAAGCTACTTCAAAGTTTGTAAGTGGCGTACCGCTGCTAACAGTGAAATTTGATAATGGTGGTAAGTTAAGCAAAGGTGTGTACTGCCGGCGCGATACAAATAATTCAGAAGAAAAACCTTTGCCAAGGTCACTGAAAAACTCAAACCGGTAATCTTTTACATTGACATACTTCCTGTAATTATTGTGTTTCCTGATGGCCAGTGAAAAAATATTATCCTGGCTTACTTCACCAACCTGATTGATGCCATTATCTACATCATTCTGGTAAGAGAGGTGTAAACGTATTCTTTTAGGCTCACGTTGTAAGAGCCAGAAAGCTTCTGCCTGTCCTTTAAACCTGTTATCACGAAAACCATAAGCCAAGTACCCATGCAGGTAAACATCTTTGAATAATTTTTTGGTAGTACCCAGGTCAAAACGCAACCTGGTGCCCTGTACCGTATCGGCGCTGATCCAGTTAAACCAGGGCCCTATTTCAAATTTGCCCACATCGTGGTAACCACCCACCAGGAATTTTAAATTTCGTTGCAGCTTTTGATATTTGGGCATGGCAACCAGCTTATCAATAGTGGCATAAATGGCTTGTTCGTTTTTCGATAAAGTATCATGCCGCAAACGGTTCCAGCCTGAATCGGATTGCTCTGTAACAGCTTTGTCGGTTGTTACAACTTCCTCAATATGTTGTTCTTTAAAAGCGGCGGTTAAAGAATCGCTGTTGATTACAATATTTTTATACGATGTTGTTTTTCGGCCAATAAGTGTTAGTGAATTCTTACCCAGCACCCTGAAATCGGCAAAGAATTTATCACGGTTTAAAAATATTACCGAATCATTAATGGGTAAATATTCCTGGAATACACTAATGCGATCGATAAAGTTTATGTTGGCATCCTTGCCGAGGTAGAGCGATATCCTGCGTACCTGGTAAGTTTTTTCTGTTACCCACGCATCGCCTTCAAATGTATTTTGCCCGGGGCGTTTGGGCCTGAACACAAAATGGTATTGTTTACCCCCATTAACAACCTGTGTATCCGGTACAGTAAAAACATAATACGCATCTCCATTATCATTAAAAGGGCTGATGAAATCCTTGTCCATTACATTTACAAAATTGCTGTAAACGCTTACATTCTGGTTCATTACACCCAATAATTTACTGATGCTTTCATTCTTAAAACCCTTGGTATTACTGGCTTTTATATGTTCATTGAATTTTTTTGGCTTATTCTGGTAAGCATAATCACTCAGGCTTTCAATTAAATAGGCAGGTAAAAACGGAGCCGCTTCTGAAGTGCTGTCTATATTATCAAAAATGAAGGAAAAGTTTTTTAAAAGGAAATTCTTTTTGGCTTTATCAGCGTTAAAGTTCTTTATATCCACTTCCAGTTTATTATAGGCTTCGTAACTGAAATTCCCCAGGTCGTAGCGGTTGTACTGCTTCTTTTTGCTCATGATCTTCTTCCATAAAAATAACCCGCGGTTCCATTTGGCTCTAATAACCACCTCGGCTTTTGCACTGCCTCTTTCCAACTGTATGTTGAGTGTTTTATTATTTTGCAGTTGGGTAACGGGAATTTTATATAATTCGAAACCAATAAAACTCACTTTTAAAGTATCGTCTTTAAAATTATTAAGCACAAAGCTGAATCGCCCCGCACTGTCGGTTGATTTTCCAACACCGGATCTTGCAAAATAAACCGAAGCATAACTCACAGGTTCCTGTGTATGTTCATCAATTACAGTCCCGGATATGGTAAAAGACTGACCAAAAGATGCCGATGTAAAAAAAAATAAAGCTAAAAATGATATGCAATGCCTGTAGAAGTTCAAAAAGTAAAATTTTATGATTTGGGTATGGTGTTTCCTTGCCAGGTAATTTATATAAGGCTCAAAGATATTTTATTTTTTTAGCTGGTCAGGCAAAGAAAACATTAAGTTGTTCAGTTTTATGTCTTATGAATGACAATTGAGCGGTTAAAAAGTTTAAAAAATACTAAATACCTTTCTTTTCCATCATTTCTTTCAGTATTTTCTCAAGTTCCATTACTCTTTTTTCCAGTCCGGGTAAATTACGACTGGCAGCCTGACTGCGGAGTGCAGCGGTATAATCAAAAGCAGGCGAGCCGGTAACTGCAGTATTGGGTGTTTTGATGGATTTACTAACCCCGCTTTGGGCATTAATTTTAGTGCCGTCGGCAATTTTTAGATGGCCAACAATACCAACCTGGCCGCCAATCATTACATTATTACCAATTTTAGTACTGCCGCTGATACCGCTTTGTGCTGCAATTACGGAGTTGTTGCCAACTTCCACATTATGTGCTATCTGTAACAGGTTATCTAATTTGGCACCCGATTTTATGAGTGTGCTGCCGATGGTTGCCCGGTCGATGGTGGTATTGGCACCAATTTCCACACCATCCTCAATAATAACATTACCAATTTGCGGTACTTTTTTTAAGGTACCATCGGCCTGTGGTGCAAAACCAAAACCATCGCTGCCAATTACGGTGCCGGCATGAATGGATACATTTTTACCAATAATACAATCATGGTAAATTTTTACGCCGGGATGGATGATGGTATTTTCTCCAATGATAACATTATCGCCCAAATAAGCATTCGGATAAATTTTAGCACCATCGGCCACAATTACATTTTCGCCCAGGTAAGCGAAGGCACCAATGAAAACATTGTCGCCAACCTTTGCCGTTGCTGCAACATAGCTTGGTTGCTGTATGCCATGAAGCTGTTGCCTTTGTATTTGCTGGTATTTATCTAAAAGCGTGGCAAATGCTGAATAAGCATCCGGTACTTTTATCAGCGTGGCATCAAGGGGTTGTTTTAGTTCCTGTGTTTCATTAACAATAATGATGCTTGCTTTTGTGCAGTATAGGTATTCTTCGTATTTAGGATTTGCTAAAAATGCCAGTTGTCCTTTTTGGGCTTCTTCAATCTTACCAAAAGACCCAACAGCGGTATCGGCATTGCCTTCTACCTTACCGTTGATCATCATGGCTATTTGTGCTGCGGTGAATTGCATATTATTAAATCATTTAGTCATTGGTTATTAGCCATTGGTCATTGAAGCATCTTCATTTGAACTTCTCAATAATTAGTGAGATCTTGTAATGTCCAATGGCTAATGACGAATGACTACATCCTCGGGTAACAAATGTAATATTTTTTAACCTTGCCCATCAGGTTTTGATTGATCAATGCATTGTCAACTTCGGAAATATCTTTTACCGTACCATCTTTAAAGAGAATATGAATATGTTCATCATCGGGGTTGTACGTGCTGCTGGCTACTTCGCCGGTAAATACCAGCCAACCGGCTTCCTCGGCAGTTAAGTTCAGGTTGGTAATGGCTTCTAACAGTTTTTGCTGTAACAGCACCTCATCAACAGGATTACCAAAGTACTGAACTTTCAGCAGGTGACGGTTAATGATCCCATTGCAAAGGGTTGATAAGATTTTGTCTTCATGATGGCACCATCCTTTTATTGCTGCCATTACATCATAATCATCCAGGTTACAAAACTCTTCCAGTGTAACTGTTTGAATGGGTTGTGTAATAAAATTATGCAGGGGTTGTTGTGTAGCCGCTTTAATATATTTGGCTCTTTTAATGATACGTTTCAGCATTTGCTCGGCACATAAAACGGTTTTGTGCAGGTAAACCTGCCAGTACATAAGGCGGCGGGCCACCAAAAATTTTTCTATAGAGTAGATAGATTTTTCTTCAACCATCAGCTCACCATTGTGTACGGTAAGCATTTTTATAATGCGGTCGTAACCGATCACACCCTCATTTACGCCGGAGAAAAAACTGTCACGGGTTAGATAATCCAGCCGGTCCACATCCAGTTGTCCGCTGATGAGCTGGTAAAGAAATTTTTTATGGTAGCGGTCTGTAAAAATTTCTAAAGCCAGGTTAAGCTGGCCATTAAACTGTTTGTTAAGTTCTTCAATGATCATTAAAGACAGGTCTTCATGGTGCATGTTTTCAATCAGCACATGCTCCAGCGCATGACTGAAAGGCCCGTGACCGATATCATGCAACAGAATGGCAATTTTTGCAGCCTGTTCTTCAGCAACGGTGATCTCAACAGCTTTATTTTTTAATTCAACCAGTGCATTACCCATTAAATGGTAAGCACCCAATGCATGATGCAGCCTGCTGTGTACAGCGCCGGGGTAAACCAGGTTTGCCATAGCCATTTGACTGATCCGGCGAAGCCGCTGAAAATACGGATGTGCAATTACCTGGTAGATCAATTCGTCATCAATGGTAATAAAACCATAAACCGGATCGTTAATAATTTTTCTGAAAGGCATTAAGCGTTTTGTGTTGTGTGTTTTTTGTTTTGGACTAATGCCGCAACAATATTTGTTAAAAGATGTACAAAGCTAAATAAAGCACGCCATCATTGATATAAAAAATTAAATTTGTACGAGTTGCATAATTATACAATCTCAATTGCTGCTTTGAAAGCTTAAATAAAAGTTCAATAAAGATAAGCTGTACAAGCGTGCACTTCGGCTTCGCTCAGTGTAAACTGCCAATGAAGCCAAATTGAAAACCAAAAGTTGGGTACAAAAAAATATAAAAAATAATCTTCTAATCGATCTTCTCCATTTCCTTCCCCTTGGGGAGGATAGGTGGGGCCACAAACCAGTAATATGAGTGTAGCAAAAATTCTTTGGGTAGATGATGAAATTGACAGCCTTACCTCGCAGGTAATGTTCCTGGAAAATAAAGGATATATAGTGGAAACCAAAACAAATGGTTTTGATGCGGTGGAATATGTAAAAAATAATATTGTGGATGTGGTGCTGCTGGACGAGACCATGCCCGGTATTACAGGACTGCAAACCCTGCAGCAGATAAAAGAAATTAAAAGCAATTTACCGGTTGTTTTAATAACAAAAAACGAAGCCGAGAATCTGATGGATGAAGCAATCGGCTCACAGATAAGTGATTATTTGATCAAGCCGGTTAATCCCAACCAGGTTTGGCTTAGCCTGAAGAAAATAATTGATAATAAAAGACTGGTGGCCGAAAAAACAACCTCGGCTTATCAGCAGGAATTTCGCAGCTTGTTTACGGCTTTAAACAGCAATCCCAATTACAATGAATGGATGGAGATATACCGTAAGCTGGTTTACTGGGAATTGGAAATGAAAAAAAGCGATAGTCCTGAAATGCAGGAAGTTTTTGAGGCACAAAAAAGTGAAGCCAATACCGAATTTTTTAAATTTATTTCCCGGAATTATGCTTCCTGGGTTAGCCCTAAAAGTCCTGATAGCCCTATCATGAGCCATAACCTGATGAAGTTTAAGGTTTTTCCTCACCTGGAAAAAGGCACGCCCTTATTTTTTGTGTTGATCGATAATTTACGTTTTGATCAATGGAAAACCATTCAACCCATTTTTGCAGAAAGCTTCCGCATTCATGAAGAAGAAACGTTTTATGCCATACTGCCAACCGCTACGCAATATGCACGTAATGCCATTTTTGCCGGCATGATGCCGGTGGATATTGAAAAGAAATTTCCGGTGCAATGGAAAAATGATGATGATGAAGGTGGTAAGAATATGTTTGAAGAAGATTTTTTTAAAGCGCAGTTGAAGAGTTTGGGTAAGGGCGATCTGAAATATTCTTACACCAAGATCACCAATAACCACGATGGTCAAAAGCTGGTAGATAATATTCACAACATGATGGATAATGACATCAATGTCATCGTGTATAATTTTGTGGATATGCTGAGCCATGCCCGTACCGAAATGGAAGTGCTGAAAGAACTTGCCGGTGACGAAACCAGTTACCGCAGCATTACCGAAAGCTGGTTTACACATTCGCCGCTGCACCAGGCGCTTAAAAAAATAGCCGATAAAAAATTATCGATGGTTGTTGCAACCGATCATGGCAGTGTGCGGGTGAACACGCCGGCAAAAGTAATTGGCGATAAACAAACAACCGCCAACCTGCGTTACAAACACGGCCGTAATTTAAATTATGAAGCCAAGGATGTGCTGGCGTTCAGGGATCCCAGAGAAGCGGGGTTGCCGGTACCCAATGTAAATTCTTCTTTCATATTTGCAAAAGGTGATCTGTATTTATGTTATCCCAATAATTATAATCATTTTGCCAATTATTACCGCAATACTTTTCAGCATGGCGGTATAAGCCTGGAAGAGATGATAGTGCCGGTGATCAGGCTGACGAATAAGTAAAACGCCCCCTCCGCCCCCTGAAGGGGGAACTTGGGAGTGTACTGCTTTAGACTTTATACTGCGTTTCAGTTATCTCAGCTTTTTAGTTATCAACGATTGTTGAAAAAGATATTTTTTAATGAACTGCGAATAAAAGAAGTTGCACTTAATTTAAAAGGTTCAAAAGTCCCTTTAGGGATTTAGGGTATGAAATACACACAACATAATTTAGATAAGATAGAAAAAGTTGCCGAAGACTGCGGTTATGTTATTCGTTACGAACGTGGCACTTTTCAAACCGGTTACTGCATTTTACAGGATAGAAAAGTGATCGTTATCAATAAATTCTTTCAAACAGAAGGCAGGATGAATGCCCTTATTGACCTGATGCCCCAACTGGAAATAAATTTTGACGCACTTACCCACGAGAGCCAGAAGGTTTATGATGAAGTGATGGCAGTTGGAAGCAGTAAGTAATTTGGAATTTGTAATTGGGAATTAGGTATGCAGTCAGATTATAAAAATATCTTTTCCTTTTTTAAATTCTGAGAAACTTTCAAATTATTGAACTCGTTTACCTAATTCCCAATTCCTAATTCCCAATTCCTGATTCACACTACTAAATCCCTATTTTTACAAAGTGCAAACCCCTCCTTTAAAAATAACATTTTTGGGTACCGGTACCAGTAGTGGTGTACCCATGATCGGGTGTGATTGTGAAGTATGCACATCTGTCAATAAAAAAGATAAACGTTTGCGTTCGAGCATTTTGGTTGAAAGCGAAACCACAACCATTGTAATTGATACCACACCCGACTTCAGGTACCAGATGCTGCGGGCTCATGTAAAAAAATTAGATGCGGTTTTATTTACGCATCCGCACAAAGATCATATTGCCGGACTGGATGATGTAAGGGCCTATAATTATTTTCAGAAAAAGCCCATGGAATTATATGCCAACTCATTAACTGAGGAAGCGATAAAAAGAGAATTTGCCTATGCCTTCTCAGATAAAAAATACCCGGGCCTGCCCAATCTTAATTTAAATACCATTGATGATAAGCCCTTTTTGGTTGGTGATATTATGGTTACACCAATCCTGGTATGGCATTTAAAAATGCCGGTACTGGGTTTTAAGTTTGGCAACTTTACTTACATAACCGATGCCAATAGAATTGAAGACGAAGAAAAAGAAAAAATAAAAGGCAGTGCAATAATAGTATTGAATGCTTTACGGAAAGAAAGCCATATCTCTCATTTTACATTGGATGAAGCTGTTGCTATGGTACAGGAGTTAGGTGTACCAAAAGCATATTTTACACATATTAGTCATCAGTTGGGCCTGCACGAAATAATTAATGCCGAATTACCGGAAGGTATAGAGCTGGCATGGGATGGATTGGAAATTTCGACCTCTTAAAATCCGTCTCTTTTATCATACCAAATTTGATATTGCCAATTCCTTTTAAAAATTGTGTCTTTAGATGGGAAACTTGTTTTAACTATTTTCTGCGATTTCGGGTTCCAATAAAGCCTTTCCCTCACATCTAAATAATATTTTGCCAAATGGGTGTTACGAATTAAAAAAACCAAAGTACTATCCTTTGAAAGGGTGAAACCAAATATATTATTTCTGCCAATTTTTTTAAATAATCTATTTGTTCGGGCAAACATTATTTCCGGTATGTCAGTATTATTGTGATCGCCAATCCTGGTAGAAGTATCAAAGTTATAGAAGTATGTAAATTCAATGGTAGAGTCACTTAAATGGAAAGCGTCGTAACTATCCAATATGATTTGACGAAGACTATCATATTCAGGTAAATTTTGAATGATAGCTTGATCAAATACCTGTTTATTAAATTCGTCTTTAAAATCTTCATGGCTTCTGCAACTTAAAAAGGATATGAGTAAAAGAGAAATAGTTATTCTTTTCATAGTGAAATGATTATAAACACTAAAGTAATTCTAAAGAACCAGATGGTAGCCTGGAATTCATTTAAATCAATGTTGAGGATTTCCCCGTTTTTATTGTTGTTCTTCTCATGAATTTGATCATTCCCGGACCTATCTTGGCCTGTAGTGGCCGCACCAAAAAAATACCTGCCCGAATATCTTTCCTTTACGAGTAAAGAACGTACAGGCATTATTACTGTCATGCTGCTGATAGTGCTGTTTATTGCACTCCCATTTTTATTTCCTTTTTTCATTTCATCAAAACCGGTTGACCATACTGCATTTGAAAAAGAGATCGCTGCATTACAATTAAAAGAACCCGACAGCAGCAAAGGTTTTACAAAAAGAAATTACAATAGCGATGATTATGCTACCTATGATCAGCCATCAGCAAAAAAAAATTATTACAGCAAAGAAATAAAAGGCGAACTGTTTTATTTTGATCCCAACACCTTATCCCTGGACGGTTGGAAAAAACTCGGCGTAAGAGAGAAAACAGCAAACACTATTCAAAACTATACTTCAAAAGGCGGCAGGTTTAATAAGCCTGAAGATATTGGAAAGATATGGGGCCTGCACCCCGACGAGGTTAGCAGGCTGTTACCCTATGTAAGAATAGAAGGCAAGCCAGCAAACAGCTTTGCTTCATCCAGAACATTTGAATCAAATAAAATTTACGAAAAACCAAAATATATAATGGCAACTGTTGACATAAATGCGGCCGATACAACTGCCTTTATTGCCTTGCCGGGTATCGGCAGTAAACTGGCAAACCGGATCATTGCATTCAGGGAAAAACTGGGAGGCTTTTATACAATAGAGCAGGTGGCCGAAACTTATGCGCTGGCCGATTCCACATTTCAGAAGATAAAAAATAAACTGATCATTAGTAACAACCATGTAAAGCAAATAAATATCAACAAAGCCACACTCGACGAACTAAAAATACATCCCTATGTCCGTTACAATATTGCCAATGCCATTCTGCAATACAAGGTACAGCATGGAGAGTTTACGGCTGTGAGCGATCTTAAAAAGATCATGATCATTACAGATGATATTTATACTAAATTAGCTCCATATCTTACCACCAAATAATAGATAGTGTAACAATTTTACAATTTCTAATTACTATTTTACTGTCAGTCTGTACTGAGCTTGTCGAAGTGTTGTCGAAGAGGGGTTAGCCGGATAAAGTCCTGATTTCGACAGCCTCAACCTGACAACTTTTCAACCTGACGCACTATCAAATAATAGCTAACGATTGTTAGTATTTTAAAATCCTTAAATTGCAGGCTCAAAGATTGTTATTTTATGAACTTTACAACAACTGAACTTACGGAGCAGGTTGCACAAACTGCCAGGGAATTTGCCTTACAACATATTAAGCCACATTTAATGGAATGGGACGAAACCCAGGAATTTCCGTTACATATTTTTAAAGAAATGGGTAAGCTGGGATTGATGGGCGTTTTTGTACCCGAAGAATATGGTGGTAGTGGGTTGGGCTATTATGAATACAATGCCATCATACAGGAAATATCAAAAGTTTGTGGCTCTATTGGCCTGTCGCTGGCTGCACATAATTCACTTTGCACAGGGCATATTTTAGCCTTTGGTAACGAAGAACAAAAGAAAAAATATTTATCCAAACTGGCCACCGCCGAATTTATTGGCGCCTGGGGATTAACAGAAGCCAATACCGGCAGCGATGCAGGTAATATGAAGACTACTGCTGTTAAAGATGGTAATGAGTGGATCATAAACGGAACTAAATCATGGATAACCCATGGTAAAAGCGGGGATGTGGCTGTGGTGATTTGCAGAACCGGGGAACCAAGGACAAAAGATAATTCAACCGCATTTATTATTGAACGGGGTACCGCAGGTTTTAGCGCCGGTAAAAAAGAAAATAAACTGGGCATGCGTGCCAGCGAAACAGCAGAAATGATCTTTGATAATTGCCGCATACCGGATGCCAACCGCATGGGTGAAGTGGGGCAGGGGTTTAAACAAAGTATGAAAGTGCTGGATGGTGGCCGTATATCCATTGCAGCACTGGGTTTGGGTATTGCCAGGGGCGCTTATGAAGCATCGCTGCAATATGCCAAAGAACGTCACCAGTTTGATCAGCCCATTGCCAGTTTCCAGGGTATCAGTTTTAAACTGGCCGATATGGCAACAGAAATTGAAGCCGCCGACCTGTTGATCAAACAGGCCTGCGATCTGAAAATGCGTGGTTTACCCATGACCAAAGAATCGGCCATGGCCAAATATTACAGCAGTGAAGTAGCGGTAAGGGTTAGTACAGATGCGGTGCAGATATTTGGAGGTTACGGATATACAAAAGATTTTCCGGTTGAAAAATTTTACAGGGATAGTAAACTTTGTACCATTGGCGAAGGAACAAGTGAGATACAAAAATTAGTTATCAGCCGCGAAGTATTAAAATAATAATGGCTCCGGTATTTTTCCGGAGTTTTTTTTAAATATGAGAACGATTTTAATAATAATTATTTTTTCATTGGCAGGTTGCGCCGACAATGATAAAAAAGCCCCGGTTAATAATGTAGAAACAACTGTGGCAAGTGAGGGTGAGGTCTTGCTTAAAGCAAATTGCGCCGCTTGTCATAAGGTTGATAAAGATTTTACCGGCCCTGCGTTAAAAGGTGCTTTGGAAAGATGGGGGAATGATAAAAAAGCGATGTACGATTTTATCCGGAATTCTTCGCAAAGTGAAAGTGCGTATGCTAAAGCTGTAAAACAGAAATGGGCCCCAGTAATAATGACATCATTTAATTTATCTGATGCTGAACTGGATTCCATTATGAATTATGTTGAAAACCATGTGAATACAGTTGTAGTGCAAACCGTTGCTGATTAAAAATACTACAACCCATCTTCATCATCCTTACCTGCAGATCCAAACATATTGTCTACTGCTCCACCCAGCATCGGAAATTTTTCTTTTACAAAATCCTTAATGGTTTCCAGTGCCTTGGTTGCCTGGTCATCAGTAATACCGGCATTTGCTTTTAAACGGTCTATTAATTCCTGCATGATTATAATTTTAATAAGTTAAAAAATCACTTTGATCCTAATACCTAATCTCTAATACCCAATTCTTAATCCCCAATCCCCAATCCTCTTCTACTCCGTATCATACCTGTCCACCCTTTCAATACCGCTCATAGATACCAACCTGTTCACCAGTTCATCCAGTTCGTCTTTATCGTGTACAAATATTTTTACATTGCCTTCAAATATACCTTCTTTGGCTTCAATGGTCATGGCCGAAATATTAAATTTTAATTCGCCGCTGATGAGGTTAGTAATTTTATGTATTACACCCACATCATCCAGGCCAATAATTTTTAAACCAGTAAGAAAGGATATCTCTTTATTTTTTGCCCACTTGGTTTTTACAACCCGGTGGCCGTAGTTTGCCAGCAGTCTGGCCGCATTGGGGCAATTGGTGCGATGGATCTTCAAGCCTTCGCCGGTGGTTACAAAACCAAATACATCGTCGCCCGGTATGGGTTTGCAGCAATTGGCTAATGTATATTGTATCTTATCACTGCTTTCGCCAAAGATGATGAGCTCCGCATCTTTTTTATCATAAGATCTTGCTGTAAAATCTTTTTCTGTTTTTTCCTCAACAACCTGCTTAACAGGTTTTGGAGGCATTAATTTATCGCCATGAACAGTAAATTCTTTTAACTCTTTCAGGTCTATCTTTTTTACAGCAATATCATACAACAGGTCAAGACTTGAATGCACTTTATAAAAGGAAGCCAGTTCCTCCATATTATGCTGGCTAACGGCGGCGCCCATGCCTTCAAGCTTACGTTGCAAAGTATATTTCCCTTCTTCGGCTATTTTTCTTTTTTCTTCTTTTAGGGTATCCTTAATTTTTGATTTTGCCTTACTGGTCACCACAAAATTCAACCACTCAATATTGGGTTTTTGTTTGGCACTGGTGATGATCTCTATCTGGTCACCACTGTGTAGTTTATAACTGATGGGCACCAGTTTATGATTAACCTTGGCACCAATACATTTACTGCCGACAGCGGTATGTACGCCAAAAGCAAAGTCTAACGCCGATGCACCAATGGGTAACATCTTTACTTCTCCTTTTGGTGTATAAACATAAATTTCCTCTGTAAGAAATGATGTTTTAAAATCCTGTAAAAAATCTATGGAATTATCATCCGGGTTGGCCAGCGCTTCCCTTATCTGGCCAAACCATTTGTCAAAGCGGCTTTCATCTGCTGTGCCTTCTTTATATTTCCAGTGTGCGGCTAAACCTTTTTCTGCAATTTCATTCATTCGTGTAGAGCGTATCTGCACTTCCACCCACTTACCATGCGGGCCCATTACTGTTGTATGCAGCGCTTCATAACCATTACTTTTTGGGTTGCTAAGCCAGTCGCGTAATCTTTGTGTAGATGGAATATATTCTTCGGTGATCAGGCTATAAACTTTCCAGCAATCGCTTTTTTCATTTTCCAAAGCGCTGTTCAACAAAATACGAATGGCAAACAGGTCATACACTTCTTCAAAACTAACACCCTGTTTTTTCATTTTATTCCAGATGGAATGTATGCTTTTGGGGCGGCCATAGATCTCAAAATTAAAACCGGCTTTGTCTATTTTTTCTTTTAAGGGGCGTATAAAATCATTGATATACTTGGTACGTTCCCTTTTTGTATCTGTCAGTTTTTGTGCAATGTATTTGTATGTGTCCGGCTCCATGTATTTCATAGCCAGGTCTTCCAGTTCGGTCTTAATATTGTACAAACCCATGCGGTGGGCAAGCGGGGCATATACATAGATCGTTTCGCTGGCAATTTTTAACTGCTTCTCCCTTTTCATGCTTTCGAGCGTGCGCATATTGTGCAGCCGGTCGGCAAGTTTTATTAAAATTACCCTGGGGTCATCGGTAAGGGTCAGTAATATCTTTTTAAAATTCTCAGCCTGCTGGGTACTGTTATTGTCCATCACCGTGCTGATCTTGGTAAGCCCATCTACAATTTTGGTTACTTCCACGCCAAATTCCCGCTGAATGTCTTCCAGGGTAATATCGGTATCCTCCACCGTATCGTGTAATAAGGCACAAATGGTACTGCGTATGCCCAAACCAATTTCCTCCACACAAATTTTGGCCACAGCAATTGGGTGAAGAATATAGGGTTCGCCGCTTTTACGGCGCATGGTCTCATGGGCTTTGGCAGCCATTTCAAAAGCTGTGCGAAGCAATTGTTTATCGCCCGGCTTTAATTTCAGCTTTAAAACACGCAAAAGCCCCCGGTAATGCCGCAGAATCTCTTTTTTCTCTTCTTCTTCGCTGAGATTGTATTTCGGTATGTCAATGGCTGTTTCCATAAGTTAAATACGAATTTACGTAAACAAATCTGTTTTCTGTTTTGCCAAAATCCCTTACTTTTGCAGCCCTTAAGCGGATATGGCGAAATTGGCAGACGCACCAGACTTAGGATCTGGCGGAGCAATCCATGTAGGTTCGACCCCTATTATCCGCACAAACGAATACAGAACCTGCCTACCGGCAGGCAGGCAAGGAACAAGGAATATCGAATTTTGAAGTTCATCATTCAGCATTCCTTGTTCCTTGTTCCTTGTTCAATATTTAAAAGATAAACACTAAGAAATAATGGCAACAGTTAACAGAGAAAATATCCGTTTATTACATGATAAATTAACCGTGAAAGTGAGTAAGGACGACTATTTCGTATCCTTTGATAAAAAACTGAAAGAGTACAGTAAGACTGCCAATATCCCCGGTTTTAGAAAAGGGATGGTACCCGCCGGCATGATCAAAAAAATGTACGGAGCCTCAATCTTTACTGACGAAATTTTAAAATCGGTAGAAAAAGAATTGTATGCCTGGTTAAATGCGGAAAAGCCTGAAATTTTTGGACAGCCTTTGCCATTAGGCAACGATCTGCGTGATATGGATATGAATAATCCGGCTGATTATGAATTTGCTTTTGAAATTGGTGTAAAGCCCCAATATATATTGGCCGATATTACAAAGGCAAAAGTTACCCTGCATAAAGTAAGTGCAACGGATGCAATGGTTGATGAAGAAATAAGCCGTATGCAGATCAAAGGCGGCAATATGACCGAACCGGAAACTGTAGATAATGATGAAAATGTTTTAAATATATTGTTTACCGAAGCTGATAAAGATGGTACTGTTGTTGAGGGGGGTGTAAGCAAAGAAAATTCAGTTATCCTTAAATATTTAACTGGAGCTACGCAGAAAAAATTTATGGGTAAAAAAGTTGGTGAAACAGTTACCGTGCAGTTGAGCAAGGCTTTTGATGATGATAAACTTGAAATGTTTTTACAGGACCTGGGTTTTGAAAAAGACGATAAGGAAGCTGCAAAAAAATACTTTAACCTGGAAATAGTAAAAATAGGGTTGGTTGAAAAGCGGGAGCTAACTGAAGATTTCTTCAAAGAAATTTATCCTGCCAAGGAAATTAAAACAGAAGCTGAATTACGTGATGCAATAAAAGAAGAGATTGAGAATTACTGGCAGGGACAGAGCCGCAATCAGTTGCAGGATCAACTGTATCATTACCTGCTTGATGAAACCAAAATGGAATTTCCGGTTGAATTTTTAAAACGCTGGTTACAAACCGGCGGTGATAAAGAAAAAACTGCAGAGCAGGTAGAAGTTGAATTTCCTTCATTCAGTAATCAATTGAAATGGACATTGATAAGCGATAAACTGATCAAGGAAAACGGGCTTGAAGTTGGCAATGAAGAATTGAGGGAATACATGAAAGTAGAGATCATGCGTTATTTTGGTACCATGAATTTAGGTGAAGATACCGGCTGGATCGAAAGTTATATAGACCGTATGATGAAAGATGAAAAGCAGGTTGACAGCAGCTATCGCCGTTTAATTACTGATAAATTATTTAACTGGATTGAAGGCCAGGCCAAAGCAAAAGAGAAAATTGTAACTCCTGAAGAATTAACTGCTATGCAACATCATCATGAGCATTAAAAGCAATTTCAGTACATTTTATAGATCCCCATTTTATGGGGATTTTTTTGTGTATGAACAAACTCATACATGTTAAAAAATTAATTTGTAAATTATTCATTTACAAAAACAGATTGGTTAAAAATGAACAATAAATTCTTTTTGACACGATTTTTTAACTACTGGTATAAAGCATGAACTAATTAAATAACCAGCTAAAAACGAAACGTTATGAAAAAGATACTATCAATTTTTGTATTATCCGTAGTCTTTACGGCTTGCAAAACCAAAACAAATACTGACACTGCAAATAAGAACATGGTTTTAGTTGATACAACGGGACTATCTAAAAGCAGTGCATTAACAGATGTTGGGGGTAAATATGTTATTAATAATAAGTCAACCGCACCAACACAAAAAAATAATACGCCTCCATCTTCTGCTGGAAATGAAGTAAATAATACAAATAATCCCGTTTCTAATACGGTAGAACCAGCCCCGGTAAAACGTGATAAGGGCTGGAGTGAAGCAGCTAAAGGGACTGCAATAGGCGGCGGTTCAGGTGCTATAATTGGAGCAGTTGTAAATAAAAATGACCGGGTTGCAGGAGCGGTAATCGGATCTGTTATTGGCGCAGGTACAGGTTATGTTATAGGCAGGTCACAAGATAAAAAAAGCGGAAGAGTTGCCCGTGCAAAAGCAAGAAGAAAAGCTAATAAATAGGATTACATTTTATAAAAAAACGAGCTCCATGTATTAAAATGGAGCTCGTTTAATTTTTTATAGTAGTTCTATAACTTTATCTCTTCATCGCTATCATCAAAAAAATGAAATTCAGTTAAATGATAATTAGAGTTTGCCTTTAATTTAATGCGCTGTTTGTATTTGCGGCGCCACTTACCAAGTTTGGAAAAGAAAACACTTTTGGTAAGGTAAGCATGTAAGATAGGATGTATCTCCACGGTTAAACCCGTATGCTTTTGCATAATCAGGTAACTTAGGTTCTTTTCTATCTCGTCTTCTAAAATAAGTGTGGATGATATTTTTCCGGTGCCGGCGCAACTCGGACAAACTTCGCTGGTATTGATATTCATTTCCGGCTTCATGCGCTGACGGGTAATTTGCATTAACCCGAACTTGCTGATGGCCAATACCGCATGCTTTGCCCTGTCTGGCCGCATATAACCATCCATCGCATCGGCCAGTTTCTTTTTATTCTCCATCAATTTCATATCAATGAAATCAACAACAATAATACCACCAAGGTCTCTTAGGCGCATCTGGCGGGCAATTTCTTCAGCCGCTTCCAGGTTGGTTTCCAGAGCATTTTGTTCCTGGTTATTGCTTACACTTTTATAACCGCTGTTTACATCAATTACATGAAGTGCTTCGGTATGTTCAATAATTAAATAAGCACCACTTGGCAGGTTTACGGTTTTACCAAACGCAGCTTTTACCTGCTTGGTAATACCATAACTGTCAAATATGGGAGAGCCATTGTTATAATACGAAACGATATCGGCCTTGTCAGGTGCAATACGCTGTATATAAGTTTTAGCATCACCGAAAATGTTTTTATCATTAACAACGATTTTATTAAAATCTTCATTTAAAAGATCCCGTAAAATGCTGGTTGTTTTACCCTGCTCACTTAATATTTTTGCTGGCGGTGTTGCGCCTTTTAAATTTGTTTGAATGGTTTTCCAGGTTGCTACCAGGCTCAACAGATCTTCGTGCAATTCAGCAGTGTGCTTACCTTCTGCAGCAGTTCTAACAATTACACCCAGGTTCTTAGGCTTGATGGCCTCAATGATCTTGTGTAATCTTTTTCTTTCATCGGATGAATGAATTTTACGGGAGATGGCAATGATATCATTAAAGGGAGTTACCACCACAAACCGGCCGGGTAACGAAAGTTCGCAACTTAGCCTCGGGCCCTTGGCTGCTATGGGTTCTTTTAATATCTGTACCAGCACATTAGGTTTACCGTTCAGTACTTCCGAAATTTTGCCGGTCTTTACAATCTCCGGCTCTACTTTAAATTTAGTAAAATCAAGCCCATTCTCAGACTTGTCGTTAATAGATTCGGTAGTGAATTTTAAGATGGAACGAACATAGGGACTCAGGTCGGTATAGTGCAGAAAAGCATCTTTCTCAAAGCCAACATCAATAAATGCAGCATTAAGCCCCGGAATAAGTTTTTTAACTTTTCCAAGATACAGGTCGCCCACGCCAAAGCTTGCATCAGCTTTTTCGCTGTGCAGCTCCACCAGTTTTTTGTCCTCCAACAGGGCTATTTCAACTCCCTGGGGAGCCGAGTTAATAATAAGTTCCTTGGTCAAGCGTAATTTTTTGGTAAGACCAGCAAATCGTTAAAAGGAAAACATAAAAGCACGCATTGCCAACCAGCCATTGGTTTAAATGAATGCAGATACATGAGTACCCCGACGGAGAATCGGGGCACCGGTAAGAAAAAAATTACTTCTTCTTATGACGGTTCTTTCTTAAACGTTTTTTACGCTTGTGTGTTGCAATTTTATGACGTTTTCTCTTTTTACCACAAGGCATAACTAGTCTTTTTTGTGTTTAAAATAATTTTTTAAAATATGTAAATCGAATTTTACTTCGATATGTTACTGTAATAATTTGATCCGTTCATCAACCTCTTTACTGTAATGTGGATCATTCACCAGTCTTTTACTTATCAGGTACCACTTAACTGCTTCTTTTTTATCACCTTTAGCTGCATATGTATCAGCTAAAAAAGCAACAGCTTCCACGTTATCGGGTTGAGCAGTAATTACCTTTTGTAAACGCTCTAGGGCTTTGTCATATTGCCCCGAAACATATCCTCCCACACCAAGCATCATCTGCGCTTTCATGTTGTTTGAGTCTTTACGAACAACACTTAACAGTTGCTGAATACCCTTCATGGTCTCCTGCGCACCGCCAACCCTGCCTTTTCCCAATATATAGCAACTTCCCAAACCAACTTTCAAATCGTCGTTATTGGGGTAAAGTTCTATCGCTTTTTCAAATAAGGCTATTGCCTGTTCTGTTTTCCAGGTTAATTTAGACTCATCCTGTTCTGCTCTGAGGTTATCTAAAATTAATTGGGCAGCAAAGGTGAGGTTTTTTTCCGACTTATCCAACTTAGCGGCTTCAGATAAATAATAAACATAGGGTTCAAAGGATTTAACACTGTCTTTCCAGAAATTCGCCAGGCGTGTATTTGCTATAACCAGTTGATTGTTAACATCTCCACGTGTTACACTATTCTCTAATTTACCAAGATCAATTATTTGGGCGGGAGATAAATGTTTCTTTTGATCATCAATAAATTGATGGATATCAAAAATCTTTGCAGTTGATAAAGCCGGAGTTTCAATTTTGGCCTTGGGCCCAACGGTGGTTCCAAATCTAAAAAGTAAGAACACTAAAGCCAATCCTATGAGGGTAAATATCAATTTTTTCTTCAGCATGAACTAAAAACCTGCTGTTATTTTACAGGATGGCAAAGGTACGTTACTCTTCGCTGTCATCCTCTTTTTCGGTAGCCTCTTTAATGTTTTTTGAAGATTTTATTTCCTGCATAAATTCTTTGGCAGGTTTAAAGGCGGGAATAAAGTGCTCAGGAATTTCCACAGCAATATTTTTCTTAATGTTGCGGCCAATTTTAGCGGCCCTTTTCTTTGTAATAAAACTACCAAAACCACGGATATAAATATTTTCACCCGCTGCTAATGAATTTTTGACAGATTTGAACATTGTTTCTAACGTAACCAATACATCTACTTTAGGAATGCCTGTTTTGTCTGATATTTGATTAATGAGGTCTGCTTTTCTCATAAAAACGTATTTAAAAATTGTTGCTATCAGAAAAATACAACAAAAAATTTGAAATTCCCAAATAAGTTGGTGATTATCAGGTACTTTGTATAAATATATATTTATCGCTTACTAATTGTATCAATTATAATTTGCTGATAATTAATTATATGTGAATTATTTAGATAGAAGATTACCCAAACTGAATATTATTGAAATGGACCTGGATAAAATTTTTTTTACAAAAAAGCTTCTCCTTTGGAATAAGAATCAAAATAACAGGCCCATGCCCTGGAAAGGAGAGGCAGATCCCTATAAAATATGGCTTAGTGAAATTATCTTACAGCAAACAAGGGTAGAGCAGGGTTGGGATTATTATAACCGGTTCATCACAACATTCCCCAATATTGAAAAACTGGCAAAAGCGCCGGAAGAAAAAATATTTAAGCTATGGGAAGGCTTAGGATATTACACCCGTTGCAAAAACCTGATAGCAACGGCCAGGTTTATTGTAAAGGAGAAGCAGGGCAAATTTCCTGATACTTATGATGATATCATGCATTTAAAAGGAATAGGCCCGTATACCGCCGCCGCTATCGCTTCTTTTGCATTTAATTTAGCGCATGCCGTTTTGGATGGTAATGTTTTCCGGGTATTATCCCGTTTTTTTGGAATTGATACAGCCATTGACAGTACCGTAGGAAAAAGACTGTTTACAGTGCTAGCCGAAGAACTTCTTGATAAAAAACTTCCCGGTATTTATAACCAGGCGATCATGGACTTTGGTGCGGTGATCTGCAAACCTAAAAATCCATCGTGTGGTATTTGCCCTTTAAAAACCAACTGCATGGCACGTTTGCAGAATAAAATTGACCTGCTTCCGGTAAAAGCCGGAAAGCTGGTAAAAAAATCCAGGTGGTTTTATTATTTTATTGTTGAGAATAATGGTAAGCTATATGTAAGAAAGCGGGGGGCAAAAGATATCTGGGAAAATCTGTACGAATTTATTTTACTGGAAACTCAAAAATCAATGACTATTGAGAATTTGAAATTAACCACGTTATTTAAAGCAATAACCGGAAAAAATAAAATATTGCTTACAGCCGTTTCCA
The DNA here is from genome assembly GCA_038226715.1 of Chitinophagales bacterium. Taxonomy (GTDB): domain Bacteria; phylum Bacteroidota; class Bacteroidia; order Chitinophagales; family Chitinophagaceae; genus Ferruginibacter. Next base: position 90,533 of record JBBRQF010000002.1, on the reverse strand, counting down.
AAATATACCGGCAGCAACTTACCCATCAAACAATTAACGGCATGTTTATACAAATAAAGTTAAAAGAGGCCTCGTTTTTGAAGGGCTATAAACAAGTATCTTTTAAAGAGATGACCAAACTTCCCTTTCCTAAATTTATAACGGGCTATTTGGCAGAAAATGAGCCGAAGGCATTTGAAAGATAAAAATGTATCTTTAAATTTGTTGTATAACTCAACTTTGATATAGTAGCTTTTTAGGGCAGTTGAGTTGTTTTATACAGCAATAAATATTTTTTTATGAGAGGGGTAAACAGGGTAATGCTTATTGGTAACCTTGGTAAAGATCCGGATATGCAGTTTTTGGAAGGTAATATTGGGGTAGCTAAATTTTCGCTTGCTACAACAGAAACCTACAAAGACAGAAGCGGTAAACTGATATCTCAAACCGAATGGCATACGGTTGTACTTTGGCGTGGGCTGGCCGAACTGGCTCAAAAATATTTACATAAAGGAAGCTTGGTTTACATAGAAGGCCGCTTAAAGACCCGCAGTTGGGAAGATAAGGATGGCAATAAAAAATTTGCTACAGAAATTGTGGGGGATAACCTGATCATGCTGGACAAAAGAACGGATGGCAGCCCGGGACCGCATGGATTGGAAGGTTTTGAAGGTCCGGATATCGATCAGGATATACCAACGGCTGATGATGGCTCAGAGCGGTTGCCGTTTTAATTAATACCAGGCTTATTAATTTTAGTAATCCTGTTTAACTTATCCTGTTTTAAAAAATTAAAAGCAGCATAATATTTTTAACCTAAACTCATTGTTTTGGATTACCATTCGGTTCAGGATCTTTTTAGTTTTCACCTTTTGGCAATAAACCCTGCCGCTACAACCGTACTTATATTTTTGGTAGTCATACTTTTTATCCTGTCTTTTTTGCTTGCCGGGGCCGAGATCGCTTTTTTCTCCCTTACTTTTAAGGATATTAATATGTTGCGTACAAAAAAGCAACCAGCCTACCGCCGTATCGTTAACCTGCTCGATCAGCCAAAAACATTACTGGCATCCATGCTGATCAGCAACAGCTTTGTAAACATAGGGATCATTTTAATTTCAAATATTTTAATTGATAGCTGGATAACCGGACAGATACATGGTTTCTGGCCCATCTTTTTAATTAAAGTAGGCTTCGTTACTTCTTTATTATTGCTCTTTGGCGAAGTGTTACCAAAGGTTTGGGCAACACACCACAAGATATGGTTTGCGGCCACGGCTTCCCTGATCGTGGAAATATTCAGCAGCATATTCTATGGTTTCAGCAAGCGGATGGTCCGTTACAGTGATAAGGTAGAAAAAAAATTCTCTTCCGAAAACTCTTCCACTATGGATCGGAGCCACCTGGATTATGCCATTGACCTGCTACCCGAACACGAAGCCACTACCGAAGAAAAATCTATTTTAAAAGGCATCAGAAAATTTGGAGATACAACCGTAAAGCAGGTAATGCGCACCCGGCTTGATGTTAATGGAATTGATATAAATTTTAGTTTTGCCGACACCATTAAAATGGTGCAGGAGTTACATTATTCACGTCTGCCTGTTTATAAAAATAATTTAGATGAAGTGGTGGGTATGCTGCATACTAAAGATATTTTACCGCACCTGAATGAAGCGCCTGATTTTGACTGGCATACATTATTGCGTCAACCATTTTTTATACATGAACAAAAATTAATTGAAGACCTGCTACAGGAGTTTCGTAATAAGCACATGCACTTTGCTGTGGTGGTTGATGAATTTGGCGGTACTTCGGGCATTGTTACCCTCGAAGATGTAATGGAAGAAATAATCGGTGAGATAAAAGATGAGTTTGATGATGAAGAAAGCAACAATAAAAAAATAGACGACTATAATTATATTTTTGAGGGTAAGACCATGATCAACGATGTATGCAAAGCTATTAAATTACCTGCCGATACTTTTGATGTGGTTCGTGGCGAAAGCGATTCTTTAGCCGGGTTGGTTTTAGAGATAGCCGGAAAGTTCCCAGATATAAACGAAGAAATAAAAAGCGGGGAATTTATTTTTATTCCACTTGAAATTAATAAGAACAGGCTTGATAAAATTAAGCTTACCATTAAAAAGCCGGATGCTGCTTAATCGGTACAAAGAAAATTCATGAAACAAAATTCCTTACAAATTATTATAGCCTGTTGCCTGGTGCTTGCTGCCTGTAATTCAACTTACACATCAAAAAAGACAGGGTATTATAAAATTGATTTCCCAAAAAGAGAATATGTAACTTTTCAAAAAGAAGGTTTCCCTTATACTTTTGAATATCCCGTTTATGCAAAGATCATAAAGGATACAACCTACTTCGACCAGGACCTGCAAAACCCATATTGGGTTAATATAGATTTCCCACAGTTTAGCGGCAGAATATTTTTGAGTTACAAAGCTGTTGGCGGTAAATCAACTTACAAAGTAAAGCAGGCCAATGGAACTTATAAAGATTCGCTGGGTACCAATGTTTTCGATTATATGGTAAACGATGCTTTTAAGCTTACCAGCAAAAATGAGTCTGTTGCTTCATCTATTAATGACAGCCTGTTTCATACGCAAAACGGTATTACCGGGGTTTTCTTCCGGGTTGGGGGCAATGCGGCAACAGCCAAACAGTTTTTTATGAGCGATACTACTACAAATTTCTTCCGGGGTGCTTTGTATTTTGATGTAACACCCAATGCCGATTCTTTAAAACCTGTTCAGGATTTTCTGCAAAAAGATATTGATCATCTCATCAATACGTTTAAATGGACAAATAAATAGTATACCTTGAAACAGGGTTGATAATATTCAATCTCTTTAAAGAGAAAAATATGCACATAAAATGTTTTTATATTTTTTCTTTTGTACTCTGCCTTCTCAATAGTGCTTATAGTCAATCTTTAAAACACAATAACCCCTTTACATTAACCGGAAAAATTATTGACAGAGATACCGGAACAATTCGACTAAATTATTGGGACACCGATAACAGACAGGTTGCAGTTTTTACAAAATTGGTAAAAGGAAAATTTAAATTCTCAGGAAAGATAAACCGGTTAAGCAGTGCATATTTGTGGACGGATTTAGATAATGATAATTATAGCGACTCCTCTGTAGTTCAGATTTTATTAGAACCAGGGTTTATTAATATTGTTTATGATCATAAGCAGGCAATTATTAAAGGTTCTGATTCGCAGCTGGAGAAAGAGACATGGGAGAAACAGAAGAAAGTATTACTTGCTGCAATACACCTTGAATTTAATAAGCGTGTGGATTCTTTGAACAGGCTTTACCAGGTGGGTACAGATACGGTGTTGAAAAACGATATTCTTGAATCTTATCCACGAATTAATTCAAACAACGAAATAATAAAAAACCTCGATCTGCAATACATAAGAGATCATAATGCATCTTTATATAACGCCTCCCTGTTGCTGAATTATAAACGCATATTAGCACTTGATACGTTGCAGGTATATTACAGTCTTTTATCAGAAACTGTTAAAAGTACAAACGAAGGTTACAAGTTATTAAGTTATATATACCCATTAAGTTCCGATAATAAATTCAGAACCGATAACCCCTTGGGAGGTGCTGAATTTAATAAATCTTTGAGCCAGATAAGATCCGTTTATGATTTTAAGTTGAAAGATACATCAGGTAATGAAATAAAATTTGAAACTTTCAGCGGTAAATATTTATTAATTGATTTTTGGGCCAGTTGGTGTGCACCTTGTATAAAAAATTTTCCTTTTTTTGAAAAGTTAATGGCCGAATATAAATCTGATCCTATACAATTTATTTCAGTATCGCTGGATTCGGAAAGCAGCCTATGGAAAAAAGCAGTTAAAAAATACAATCTTCCCGGTTTGCAGCTTTCAGATTCAAAAGCTTTCAGCGGTTTACTACCCGTATATTGTAAAGTTGTGACCAGCGTTCCCCGTTATGTTTTAATTAACGGGGAAGGTAAAATCATTGACTTTGATGCGCCTCAACCTGATAATCCCGATTTGAAAAAACTGCTCAACAGCCTGCTTAGAAAGCAGCTTTAATATTTTTCAATGTAAAAATCCTTCTTTCACTATTTTTGCACTCTATGATTGCAATAGATAATATACTGGTAACTGATGCGGTTATTAAAGAACAATTTGTTTGCGACCTGTCTAAGTGTAAAGGCGCCTGCTGTGTGGATGGAGATGCCGGTGCCCCGCTTGAGAATGACGAATTGGATAAGCTGAATGAAGTGTATGAAGCGGTGCTGCCTTACCTGAACGAAACAAGTAAGAAAGAACTGGAGCGCCAGGGCAGGTATGTGTACGACCGGGAGTATGGGTGGGTTACGCCAACCATCGAAAGTAAAGTTTGTGTTTATGGCATACAGGATAAAGATGGTATTGTAAAATGCGGCATTGAACAGGCGTATATGGATGGAAAGGTAAAATGGAAAAAACCCATTAGCTGCCACCTGTTTCCGGTCATCGTTAAAAACAGTAAGCGCAGTGATGATGTGTATGTTAATTACGAACCACGGGAAGATAATTGTAAAGCAGCCTGTGCGCTTGGCAAAAAAATAAAAGTACCGGTTTATGTTTTTTTGAAAGAAGCATTAACCAGGAGATTTGGAAAAAAATTCTATGATGCACTTGCCGCAACCGCCGAACACCTTAATAAAAAATAACGAAACCATTAAAATGAAAAAACTCCTCCCTTTCTTATTTGTCCGCAAGACCCTGTGGGTAATTTCTTGTTCTTTATTTCTTTTTTCCTGTTCGGTTAACAAAGCAAACAACGACGAAAGCCTGAAAAAATATTTTGATGAGAATAAAGTTGACGGCTGCTTTACCATGCTTAACAATGCAGATGGCCAGGTAACGGTTTACAATATGAAATATGATACGATGCGTTTTTCGCCTGCATCAACATTTAAGATATTTAACTCGCTGGTAGGTTTGCAAACGGGGATTATTACTGATGAAAAAATGGTAATTAAATGGGATGGTGTAAAACGCTGGAATCCCGATTGGAATAAAGATATGGATATGACCGAAGCGTTTAAAGTGAGCAATGTGGCCTATTACCAGGAAGTGGCCAGGCGGATCGGAAAAGATACCATGCAGCGATGGATCGACAGTATTGGTTACGGTAATAAAAATATCAACGGCCCTGTTGATTCTTTCTGGCTGAACAATACATTAAAAATATCTGCCGACGAACAACTGGGCTTTGTTAAAAAATTATATTTTGATCAGTTACCTTTCCGTAAAAGTGTGCAGCAAATGGTGAGGGATGTAATGATGCAGGAAAATAATACGGCATACCAATTGAGTTATAAAACAGGCTGGAGTTTTGGTGAGGATGGTAAAGCTTTGGGCTGGGTTGCAGGCTGGATAGAAGAAAACAGGCACGTTTACTTTTTTGTAACATTTGTAAAAGGGCCTGATAAGGATACAGATATAAAAACGGTGCGTATGAACATTACAAAAGCAATCCTAAAGCACTATGGTTTTTTTGAAGGAAAGAAATAAAGGAATTAGCACATTTGCTGATTTGGTAATGATGCCAGCATTATAAGATCAATTTTTTCTAAATTGAAAAGTATGAGCAGGCCTTAAGGTCTGCTCCCTCTCCTGAGCGTAATCGAAGGATGGAGAGGGCTGGGGTGAAGTCTTACAATTTTTTAACATTACTCTTTTTGCCCCTTTTGTTAATTTGCATATAATATGAATTTAAGTTTTCAATATATCGAATATTTAATTGTACTTGCAGCAGTTCCATTGCTGCTTGTTATGTATTTACTCGTGCTTAACTGGAAGAAAAGGACGATCAAAAAAATCGGTGATGCCAATTTGGTAAAGGAGATGATCAAAAATTATTCTCCGCAACGGTTTGCTTTAAAATTTGTACTGGTACTGTTAGCTTTTATTTCAGCAGTTTTTGCTTTGGCCAACCTGCGTTCTCCAAAAGGGGTAGAAAAGGTGAACAGGAACGGCATTGACATTATGATTGCGCTTGATGTTAGCAAGAGTATGCTGGCACAGGATATAAAACCAAACCGGTTAGAGCGGGCTAAACAGGCTATTGGTAAGTTGATCGATAAACTCAATAACGACCGTGTGGGCATTGTTGTTTTTGCCGGCAAGGCTTATTTGCAAATGCCTTTGACCGGCGATCCGGGTGCTGCGAAAATGTACCTGGATGCTGCATCAACTGATATTGTACCTACACAGGGTACGGTAATTGCTGATGCCCTCAAAATGTGCAAGGCTTCCTTCAATGCAAAAGAAAAAAAATACAAAGCAGTTATTTTAATTAGTGATGGAGAAGACCATGATGAGGGAGCTTTAAAAATGGCCGGTGAAATGGCTGATGATGGTATTGTGATCAATACCGTTGGTATTGGTTCGCCACAGGGTTCAACCATCATTGATGAATTGACCAACCAGGAAAAAAAAGATGCGAACGGTAATACGGTCATTACAAAACTTAATGAAGACGAGTTAAAAAAGATCGCTGAAAAAGGGAAAGGTGTTTACCAGCTCTTTACCGGTACAGATGACCTGGTTAACAAACTGGATGAGCAATTGGCTAGTATGGACCAACGCACTGTTACAGAAGATTCGCTGGTGAACTATAAAAATTATTTCCCTTATTTTTTACTGGGAGCTTTGTTCTTACTCGTTCTTGAATTATTTATTTCGGAAAGAAAAAATACAACGATAAGAAAAATACATACCGCAGTAAAACCCGCATTAGGACTTGTTTTATTGGTTGTTGGCGGGCTTTTACCGAATGGGGTATTTGCGCAAAATGAAAAACTTTTAATTAAAAAAGGAAACGAGGCCTATGAAAAGAAAGAGTATGATAAAGCCATAACAAATTATCAGCAGGCGGCAGAAAAATCTCCGGCTAATTCAACCGCACAATATAATTTGGGCAATGCCTTCTATAAAAATAAAAAGACCGATGAAGCCGTTCAGGCCTATGATAATGCTTTGTCAAACGCCACATCAAATACCAACAGGTCAAATACTTTTTATAACAAAGGGGTAGTGTTACAGCAAAATAAAAAACTGCCTGAATGTATTGATGCTTATAAAAATGCCTTGAAGCTGAATCCACAGGATGATGATGCCAGGCAAAATCTGCAAAAAGCATTGCAACAACAAAAGGAAGAGCAAAAAAAAGACGATAAAGACAAGAAAGAAGAAAAAAAACCTAAAGACGATAAAAAGCAAAAGGAAAAGGACAAGCCAAAAGATGAAGAGAAAAATGAACAGCAAAAACCACAGCCATCCAAATTAACAAAAGAAGATGCAGAAGAAAAACTGAAAGCATTGCTGCAGCAGGAAAAAAATCTGCAGGATAAGTTACGAAAAGTCAATACAGCCACATCGGCCAAACCGGAAAAGGATTGGTAAAATGGTCTGACGCCCCGTCTGACCATTTTACTAACTATTGGTCAGACGGGGCGTCAGACCAATGGCCGAATATCACTATTTTTGCAACATGCAATTTTACACAGAATCACTTACCTCATACAAACGGCTTAAAACCCGGGAAGTTAAAATAGGAAACCTGCTTTTAGGTAATGGTCACCCTATTCGTGTACAAACCATGACCACCACCGATACCATGGATACCATGGCAACAGTTGAGCAATCTATCCGTTGTATTGAAGCGGGAGCAGAATTGGTGCGTATTACAGCTCCATCTAAAAACGAAGCTGAAAACTTACAGCACATAAAAGATGAATTAAGAAGAAGGGGCTATGATACACCCCTGGTTGCTGATATACATTTTACACCCAATGCAGCAGAAATTGCAGCAAGGATCGTGGAGAAGGTTAGGGTTAATCCCGGTAACTATGTTGACAAGAAAAAATTTGAACAGATAGATTACACCGATGCAGAATATGCAGAAGAGATTGAAAGGATAAGAGATCGTTTTACACCACTCGTAAAAATTTGTAAGGAATATGGTACTGCCATGCGTATTGGTACCAATCACGGTAGTTTGAGCGACAGGATCATGAGCCGCTATGGCGATACCGCCATGGGTATGGTGGAAAGTGCCATGGAATTTTTAAGGATCGCCAGGGCAGAAGATTATCATCAAATTATTTTGAGCATGAAAAGCAGTAACCCGCAGGTGATGGTACAGGCTTATCGTTTGCTGGTTAATCACATGATGGAGGAATTTGGAGAAGCTTATCCGTTGCACCTGGGTGTTACAGAAGCAGGCGATGGTGAGGATGGGAGAATAAAATCGGCCATAGGTATTGGTACCTTGCTGGAAGATGGTATTGGCGATACCATCCGTGTTTCTTTAACCGAAGATCCGGAACTGGAGATACCGGTTTGTAATGATATTGTAAAACGATATACAAATATCGTTAGCAATGGGTCAGTTCCTGTTATTGAAAAAATGCCTTACGCTCCTTTTGAATATAACCGCAGAGAGACTTTTGAAGTAAGTAATATTGGTGCTAAGCATGTGCCTGTGGTAATTGCTGATTTCAGCAAGTTTAATAAAATAACGCCCGACGATCTGCAGGACATTGGCTACACTTACAATAGCGCAACCGATAAATGGAATATCGGTGATGCTGCTGCAGATTATATTTTTTGTAACGAGGCTTTGGATTTTGATCTGCCGGGAACACTAAAGGTTATCCTGTATCATAAACCCTGGCTTGAAGCAACAGATAAGAACAAGTACGTACCCATTTTTGATGGGGAGCAGTATATAGATAATGCCATTGAAAAATCTGCCTTGCTGAATTTTGTTATGATAGATTGCTATTCGGAAGGCTATCCACAACAGTCTCTGGAAAAAATATTGGCAAAGCTCACCGAAGATAAAACCGCAGTGATATGCCTGAGCAGTACAAACAAAAATGCTATGCAAAGCATACGCAGGATGTTTGTGGAGTTGATGAATATCAACATAAAAAATCCTGCCATCATTATTTGCGATAGTTCAGATACCACTTCAGACCAAAGCCTTATTCATTATTCAATAGAAACCGGCGGTTTATTATTGGATGGCATGAGTGATGGCGTTTGTTTCGGGCATTATTTTAGAAATAAAAAAGTATCACCTAAAACCAAACTGCTAAACTCGATAGCTTTTGGTATTTTGCAGGCAACCCGTACCCGCATCTCCAGAACGGAATATATCAGTTGTCCCAGTTGCGGTCGTACATTATTTGATCTGCAGGAAACAACAGCAAAGATCCGTGCAGTAACCAATCACCTCAAGGGCGTTAAGATCGCTATCATGGGTTGTATTGTAAATGGACCTGGAGAAATGGCCGATGCCGATTTTGGTTATGTTGGCAGCGGCGTTGGCAAAATAACATTATACAAAGGTAAGGAGGTTGTAAAAAGAAATATTGATAGCGCTATAGCAGTTGATGAGCTGATAAATTTATTGAAAGAGAATGAGGCCTGGGTGGAAACCCCCTCCGTCCTCTGAAGGGGAACTTAGAGTTTAATAATTTGAAGCGCTTTCATAAAATTTAAGAGTGATAGATATTATAAATCATAAAACACAATAATCCCCCTTTAGGGGATAGGGGTATGCAAACAGATTTTCTCGTAATAGGCAGCGGAATAGCAGGATTGACTTATGCATTAAAAGTTGCAGAAGCATGCCCGGATAAAACAATCACGATTCTCACTAAAACACAAAGCGACGAAACCAATACAAAGTATGCTCAGGGCGGCATTGCGGGTGTAATGGATTTTGATCATGACAGTTTTGCCAAACATATTGAAGATACTTTAATAGCTGGCGATGGTTTGTGCAATAAACATATTGTTGAAATTGTAGTGAAAGAAGGTGTAGAGCGTATTGAAGAAATTATTGAATGGGGTGCAAATTTTGATAAAGGAAAAGATGGCGATTTTAAACTCGGTAAAGAAGGTGGGCACAGCGAATCAAGAATTTTACACCACAAAGATATAACCGGTAAAGAAGTGGAAAGGGCTTTGCTGGAAGCGATTGGTAGAAAAACTAATGTTCAGTTGCTCAGCCATTGTTTTGTACTGGACATCATTACACAACATCATTTAGGTTATCTCATCACCAAGTCAACAACTGATGTTGAATGTTACGGTGTGTATGTTTTAAACCTGGCTACCAATAAAGTTGAAAAAATACTTTCTAAAATTTCGATGCTGGCTACTGGTGGTAACGGACAGGTATATCGTTCTACCACCAACCCGGCTATTGCAACCGGCGATGGTGTGGCCATGGTTTACCGGGCAAAGGGAAGGATCGAGAACATGGAATTTATACAATTTCATCCAACGGCTTTATACGAAACAGGTATCAGGGGGCATAATTTTTTAATTACTGAAGCCGTACGTGGCGATGGTGGTATACTGCGCAATCATGCAGGTGAGGCTTTTATGGAGCGCTATGACGAAAGAAAGGACCTGGCGCCACGTGATATTGTGGCAAGAGCCATTGATAATGAAATGAAAATTGCCGGAACAGAAAATGTTTTTTTAGACTGCAGGCATTTCAGCAAAGAAAAATTTACAGAACATTTTCCCAACATCTATGAGAAATGTTTGAGTATTGGTATTGATATCACAAAAAATATGATTCCGGTTGCACCGGCGGCACATTATAGTTGCGGCGGCATTAAAACCGATGAATACGGAAGAACATCCATAAAAAATTTATATGCAGCCGGAGAATGTGCCAGTACAGGTTTACACGGAGCAAACCGGCTTGCAAGTAATTCGCTTTTGGAAGCGATGGTATTTGCACACCGGGCTTACAAAAATTCGGTCGTTGCAATCGATCTTCCAGTAGTTCCCCCTTCAGGGGGCAGAGGGGGTATGAGGTTGGTTCCCGACTGGAAAACCGATGGTACCAATGTGCCAAAAGAAATGATCCTCATTACACAGAGCGTTAAGGAATTAAAATTGCTGATGAGTGACTATGTTGGTATAGTCCGAAATAATGAAAGGTTGCACCGTGCCATGAAAAGGCTCGACCTGTTATATGCAGAAACAGAAGCCTTGTATCAAAAAACAATTGTATCGCCACAATTATGTGAACTGAGAAATATGATCACCGTTGCTTACCTCATTGTAAAATGTGCCGAGTTCAGGCAGGAAAGCCGGGGTCTGCATTTTAATACAGATTATCCAAATAAGTCAGACAGGATACAGAATATTGTGTTGTAATCTGTTATGCATTAAACGAGGAAATGCTCTTCCGAAGCCGCCTTCGACAGGCTCAGGCTGACAGCTTTCTGTCATGTTGAACCTGTCGAAACATAGACAGAAAGCGGCTATATAAAAGAAATTTTCTTTCAATATTACAATGCGTTGTACTGTAATATTTTGATTGTATCCCGGAATATGAATTGAACATAAAAGCGGCTGTAACTGAGTTTAAGAGCCTATCTTCGCAGTACTGCAGCAATTGCAGCTATGTAAACTTGCAAACCAACCAGGATGTATTTTATTATTTACGGATTTTTTTACCTGCTTTCCTTATTACCTTTTGCAGTTTTATATTTCTTCAGCGATGGGATTTACTTTTTTCTTTATTATGTATTTGGATACAGGCGAAAAATTGTGATGTCAAATCTTAAAATTGCTTTTCCGGATAAACCGGAGAAAGAATTAAAAAAGATATCAAAACAATTCTATCATAACCTCTCAGATACTTTTGTGGAGATCATTAAATTGATATCCATGAGTAACAAAAGTTTTAATAAAAGATGCAAAGGCGATTTTACGATCATTGAGGAACTGATAGCAAAAGGTAAAAATGTACAGTTACATGCAGGCCATCAGTTTAACTGGGAGTTTGGAAGCTTGTTCATGTCGAAATTAATTAAAACGGTACCCACCTATGCGATTTACATGCCCATTAAAAATACGGCTGTTGAAAGATTGTTTTTAAAGATCAGGGAAAAGTATGGTACCATATTCATCAAGGCAACCGAGTTCAGGGAAAAAAGAGACCAAATATTCAGCGGCAGGTTTGTATTTTTTTTAGCAGCCGATCAAAACCCCGGAAACCCTGCTGCAGCTTACTGGCAAAATTATTTTAGTAAGCCTGCGCCTTTTATTACCGGTCCCGAAGTTGGTGGTATTAAAAATGAGGCAGCTATTGTTTTTGTAAGATCCAGGATACCAAAGCGTGGACATTATGTTTTGGAATGTAAACTTTGTTGTGAAAATGCTGCGCAAACATCGCCTGGAGAAATTACCAGAGCTTTCCGCAATTTCCTGGAAATGATAATCACGGAAGAGCCGGCTAATTATTTGTGGACACACCGCCGCTGGAAATGGGATTACCAGGAATCTTATAAACAGAATTGGATTGATGATAAAGTCCGCAATCAGGTAACAACAACCTGACATGTATTTGTGGAGTCACACAAGGTTTTAATATGATTGTAATGAGGCTTACACGAACATGTGGATTGATACTGCAGAACCTGTTTAGATATCATTTTAAAGATCAATTTAAAATACTGGCTTCTTTTTCGGTCTTAATATCTTTTTGATCTTTAATTTTTGCCCAGCCTCCCAAAACGTTCCTGATATTATGTGTTCCTTCACGTTTGAATAGCGAAGCGGCAATTACGCTTCTATAGCCACCGGCGCAGTGAATATATAAATTCTGGTTGTCTTCAAAATGCGACAGGTTAAGCACATCATTCATTTCATTAAGCGGCAAATTTTTTGCATTAACAACATGCCCATCGGCAAATTCAGTTTCTCTTCTTACATCTACCACAACTAAATTCGGATCGTGTGGTATGTCCATGGCCAGCTCATCTGCTTCCACATCAATGATCAGGTCAACTGGCTCGCCTGCAGCCTGCCAGGCATCAAATCCGCCCTTTAAATAACCCTGCATTTTAGCAAATCCAACTCTTGATAAGCGAACAACGGTTTCTTCTTCCTTACCAGGTTCAGTTACCAATATCATTGGTTTATTAAAAGACAATAAACTTCCTGCCCATTCGGCAAAACGGCCTTCCAACCCGATAAAAATACTGCCCGGAATAAAGCCAGACGTAAAAACAGCAGCATGACGCGTATCTAAAACCAATACATCTTCTTCCTGTAATTTTTTAAATTCAGCAATTGATAAAGGAGTTAGCGCTTTTTGTTTAATGATATCCAGGCTTTCATACCCCTCCATATTTATTTGTGCATTGATAGCAAAATATTTAGGCGCAATAGCAAGATCGTTGGTAACAGCAGCAATAAATGCTTCTTTGGTTTGTGGTTGTAAAGCATAATTGTTTTTTCGCTGCTCCCCAATGGTGCTAAAGGTTTCGGGCCCCATGCTTTTTCCGCAACTGCTGCCTGCGCCATGTGCCGGGTAAACAATGATATCATCGGTCAAGGGCAGAATTTTATTTTGAAGGGTATCGTACATAATACCTGCAAGTTCAGCAGTACTCATGTTTCCACTGCTCAGATCGGGGCGGCCTACATCACCTACAAATAAAGTATCGCCCGTAAAAATGGCATTTGGTTTATCATTTTCATCTCTCAGTAAATAACAACTGCTCTCTAAAGTATGTCCAGGCGTATGCAATAGCTGGATAGTTATCTTACCAAGTTTAAATATTTCCTTGTCCTTGCCGGTATAAACTTCATAACTGGTTTTTGCGCCAGGGCCGTAAATGATAGGCGCACCTGTTTTTTTACTTAAGTCTATATGGCCACTTACAAAATCGGCATGAAAATGTGTTTCAAAAATATATTTGATACCGGCATTGTTTTCCCTGGCAAGCTTTATGTATTCATCTGTATCTCTTAACGGATCTATAATGGCAACCTCGCCTTCGCTCTCAATATAATATGCCGCTTCACTCAAACAGCCCGTATATAATTGTTTAATGATCATGTTGAATTATTTTACTGAAGTTGTAAGCAATAAAGGTAAAATAAAAAAGCGTTCAGGCAATTTTGCCCAAACGCCGGAATTAAATTTTGCAGAAATTTTAACCTACCAGGTCTTTTACAAACTGGCTGATCTCATCTATACGCTTGTAATTAACCGTATAGAAAATAAATTTTCCATCACGTTCTGTATTCACAATACCAGCTTTACGTAAAATTGCCAGATGTTGAGATGCTACAGACTGTTCCAATCGTAAACGAACGTAAATTTCTGTAACAGTGATCTTTTTTTCTTCTTCAATTAATTTTAATAATTGCTGACGCAGCTTGTGATTTAAAGCCCGTAAGACCAACGCCGCTTTTTTAAGCGCATGATAATCTACATTAATTGGAGAATTTTTAGCAGAACCAGATGTTTCCTGCTCCCGTGTTTGAGACGCAACCATCATAAGGATTGATTTTAATTATGCTTGAACAATGTTTGAACAGTGCAAATATACCATTAATAGCTTATGCAACTATGTATATTTATTTAATTATAACGTTTTGTTGGGGAATATCAGGCTAACTTTTGATAACTGTTTGAAATTCTTTAAGATAGAAAGGCTCACTGTAAGCCAGTTCTGTAAATATTTTTTTTGAGAAAAGAGAATTTGCGTGTTTGCACATCGATTCTGGCAAAATAGACACATCTTTAAAAACGGCATTTGGCTGTTTGCACATCAATTTCCATTTTTCCGAACCACTTCCAAAAAATATAATTTTGTTTTCCGTCAACTCTTTTTCAAAAGAAGAATCATCCAGTATCATGGCACAGGGCGGCAACAGTACAGAAAGGTCATTTTTAAAAATAGCCGTAAAAACTTCCATGCGCCTGGCATCCATCATCGGACAAAATAGATCCGTGTGTGCACTGTCGGGGAAAAGTTGTAATGCTGAAACGGTTAAAACTTCCAGCGTACCTATGGCGATCAATGGTTTATTTAAAGCATAGCACAACCCTTTGGCACTGGCCATACCTACCCTTAATCCTGTATACGAACCAGGGCCGGCAGTTACTGCAACAGCATCAATTGTTGCTAAATGTATACCGGTTATTTTTATTAATTGTTGAATAGCAGCTTGTAAAAAAGAAGCATGCTCTTTTTGTGATTCACTGCTGAGTGAATGCAATAGTTGCCCGTCTTTTGCAAAACTTACATGGGCTTTTTCCGAAGCGGTATCTATGTTTAAAATAATACTCATTGGTTATTTTCCCTTACTTCCTTTATCAATAGTTCAGAAGGCTTATAACGGGTATCTGTTGTATTTAATTTTTGCAATAATGCTAAAATATTATTTGCGCCGATCAGCCCGGTCCATTCAAAAGGGCCATAAGAATAGTTGGTACCCAGTTTCATGGCCGTATCAATTTCTGCTTTACTGCTTACTTCATCTTCAATAGCAAAATAAGCTTCGTTAATGATCATGGCAATAACGCGGGCAGCTATAAAGCCTGGTTCATCTTTTACCATACTACACTTAATGTTGAGTGAAGTGAAAATTGATTCAATATTTGCGGTAACTGGTCCGGCAATTTCCCAAACCGAACGTTTTAAAAATGTAGCCCAACCATTTATGCGGTAAACATTTGCGGGAGCTGCCAGACCAGCTAATGTTTGTACAACCGAATTTATAAATATGGGTTTTTGTAAAGATCCAAATCCGGGTAAAATTATTTCATGCTGCAAACTGAAAAAAGCATTGGCATGCTTATATTGATCAAATGCAGCAGCTTGATGTACCCGCTGCCAGTCAATACCTGTTCTTGAGCCGGTGAGCTCATTCCACTGTTCATCCGATGCTGCTACCACAAAAAGCATAATATTTTTTTACAAAAATAGGTGGTTGATAAAAGATATATTTGCAATTCTGTAAATAAACCATAATAATCATGAAAAAAATAATCAACACCGCAAATGCTCCGGCGCCAATAGGCCCTTACAGCCAGGCGGTATTAAGCGGCGATATGCTTTTTATTTCCGGACAAATTGCATTGATCCCGGGCACGGCAAACCTTGCTGATGCAGATACTGCGACAGAAACAACACAGGTGATGGAAAATATTAAAGCCATCCTTACCGAAGCAGGAATGGATTTTAGCCATGTTGTAAAAACTACCATCTTTTTAAGTGATATGGCTTTATTTGCCGAGGTGAATGCAGTGTATGGCAGTTTTTTTAGTGCTGACTACCCGGCCAGGGAAACCATTGCAGTAAAAGGATTGCCTAAAAATGTTAATGTAGAAATCAGCATGACAGCTTCCAGATGAGTATAGAAAAAAAAGTAATAGTAACAGCAAAAGTTCACCCGGTATTAATTGAAACTTTGCAAAATAAAGGATTTACAGTAATGTATCTTCCTGAAATAACTTATGCCGGACTGACTGAACTTATCGATACCGTTGAAGGAATTATTATAACAACCAGGATAGCAATTGATCGTGCTATTTTATATAAAGCAACTCAGTTGAAATGGATAGGCAGATTAGGAAGTGGTATGGAACTGATTGATGTACCTTATGCCGAAAGCAAAGGAATAAAGTGCGTGAGCAGTCCCGAAGGGAACCGAAATGCGGTTGCTGAACATGCTTTGGGGATGCTGCTCAATTTATTAAATAAGATCAGCCTCAGTTACGAAGAAATTAAAAAAGGCAAATGGATACGTGAAGCAAACCGGGGTACCGAATTGGCAGGTAAAACTGTAGGCATAATCGGCTATGGAAATACGGGTAGTGCATTTGCCAGGTTGCTTTCGGCCTTTAATGTAACTGTGCTGGTTTATGATAACATAAAATATGGTTTTGGTGATACTAATATAAAAGAGGCAAACCTTGACCAGTTATGCCGGTATGCAGACG
This sequence comes from Chitinophagales bacterium, assembly GCA_038226715.1. Taxonomy (GTDB): domain Bacteria; phylum Bacteroidota; class Bacteroidia; order Chitinophagales; family Chitinophagaceae; genus Ferruginibacter. Next base: position 73,707 of record JBBRQF010000002.1, on the reverse strand, counting down.
TGATCAGTTTTCATGTTCCACTTACAGCAGAAACAAAACATATGGCCAACGAAACTTTTTTTGCTGCACTTAAACAAAAACCATTTATTCTGAATACTTCCAGGGGGGCTGTGATAAAAACAGCCGCATTAATTACAGCGCTTAAACAAAACCATATTGCCGGTGCAGCATTGGATGTACTGGAAAACGAGCAGTTAGACAGCTTTTCGGCATCTGACAAGGAAGAACTGGCCTATCTCACAAATCAGCCCAATGTATTATTAACGCCGCATATAGCTGGTTATTCAACGGAATCATTTTTTAAAATGAGTGCGGTTATACTGGAAAAGCTGGAAATATAAATTTTTTACTATTTTTGTGATACATGCAACGCCTTAGGCTATCTGAGGCGTTGTATTTTTTTTTATTGATTAAACTGAATTTTATGAACGCGACCAATTATGTAACAGCCGAAACATTTGAAAGATTAAAAGAGGAGCTGCAGCATATGAAAGGTGTAGACAGACCGGCAGCAAGTCATGCCATTGCTGAAGCCAGGGAAAAAGGCGATCTGAAAGAAAATGCAGAATATGATGCGGCTAAAGAAGCACAGGGAATGCTGGAAGCAAAAATAAAGCAGTTGGAAGGTGTTATTTCCAATGCCCGCATTTTAGACGAAAGCACTATTGATACAAGTAAAGTTTCTATTCTTACAAAAGTTACTTTAACAAACCTGAATACTAAAAAGCAGGTTACTTATAAAATTGTTTCTGAAAATGAAGCCAACCTGAAAGATGGAAAAATTTCTGTAACCTCTCCTATTGGCAACAGCCTGCTTGGAAAGGTGATTGGAGATGTGGTTGATGTAACGGTGCCTGCAGGTGTGCTTAAATTTAAGGTTGAAAAGATCGAACTGTGATCAGCAATAAATATGTTAAACCATCTGCCACCGGCAGATGGTTTTTTTTATGACTTATATTTGCCAAAACATTTACTATGACCATTTTTTCCAGGATCATCAACGGAGATATACCGTGTTATAAAATTGCAGCGGATGAAAAGTTTTTCGCTTTTTTAGATATTGCACCCCTGGTAAGCGGCCATGTGTTGGTTGTTCCTAAAACAGAAACCGATAAAATATTTGACCTGCCTGATGATTACCTGGCTGCCATGCTGGTATTTGCAAAACCAATTGCCCATGCCATTGAAAAAGCATTTGATTGTAACCGCTGTGGTATAAGTGTGGTGGGACTTGAAGTGCCTCATGCCCATATGCACCTGATGCCAATAAATTCTGCAAATGATCTGAATTTTACCAGGCCTAAACACGCTGTTACAGCAGATGAACTGGAAGAAGTTCAGGCAAAAATTCTGGCGCAGCTATAAATTATTTAACCTGTAACCTGAAACCAACACCATGAATGGTTTCCAGTACAATGTTGGGATCGGCCTTAAAATGTTTACGCAGTTTGGTAATAAAAACATCCATACTCCGGCCTAAAAAATAATCATCCTTACCCCAAACGTTCAGCAAAACTTCATCCCTTTTTAACACTTTGTTCTCATGCTGGGCAAAAAACCGAAGCAGGTCAGATTCTTTTTGTGTTAGTGTTATTTCTTCTTTGCCACTGTATATCTTCAATTCATTTACCACAAATTTTAACTTGCCTAAATGATAAACCTCCTCTGTATCCGCCTGCAACTTTTTTGTGCGCCTTAAAAAAACCTCCATCCTTAAGATCAGCTCTTCAATACTGAAAGGTTTGGTCATATAGTCATCGGCTCCCGACTGAAATCCTTTTACTTTATCTTCCTGCAAACTTTTAGCAGTTAAAAATATAATCGGTACCACATCGCTTTGCTGCCTTATCTTTTTTGCCAGTGAAAAACCATCCCTTACAGGCATGTTAATATCAAGCAGGCATATATCAAACTCTTTCTTTTGGTACTGTTGCCAGGCAACTTCCCCATCGGGACAGTGGGTTACTTCATAGCCAATATCCTGCAGCGAATCTTTAATTACAAATCCCAGGGAAAGATCGTCTTCGGCTAATAAAACTTTTACTTTTGACATAATGTACGTTTAATTGCGGGGTATTTTTATAGTAAATATGCTTCCTTTTCCAGGTTCACTGCTTACTTCTATTTTGCCTCTATGGGTATCAATAACTTTTTTCACAAAATTGAGGCCCAATCCAAATCCTTTGCTGGTATGCAATTCGCCATCTGTTATCCGGTAAAACCGGTCAAATATTTTCTTTTGATGTTCAGATGCAATACCTATGCCATTATCTTTAACTGCAATGCAGAAAAAGTTTCCTTCAAGCCTGGTGCTGATATCTATAACAGGTGCTGCTGCATATTTGATGGCGTTTTCGATCAGGTTAATCAAACATAATCTTAAATAGGGTTTATCGGCATTGATCTCATTATCGGGTATTGCAAAGTTTGTTTTTACCACAGCGTTCTTCTGTTCTATCAACGGCTGCAGGTCATTGATAGATTCTTCAATTAACAGGTTGGCATCAAATCTTTCTTTAGCAAGCGGTAAACGGCTGCGGTCGGTATAGGCGATCTCTAAAAGCCGTTCTACCTGCGATTGCAGGTGCGATGTTTGCTCATGAATAATGCCTGCGTAGTTTTCAAGTTTTTCAGGTTTCTCTATAATGTTTTTTTGCATTAAAACATCGGCGGCAATTTTAATTACCGCCAGTGGCGTTTTAAACTCATGTGTAAAATTGTTTACAAAATCCTTTTGGGTTTCGTAATAAAATTTTTGCCTGTACAGGTAAAAAATACTGAAACCAAAACCGATAAGCACAAAAAGTAATAAGCCGCTTGATGCTATCCAGAAAAACATCTGCTTTAAAATGTATTGCCCCCGGTGCGGAAAATATAAAGCTATGTAAGAATAATCCCGGGGATATACCGGTAAAACCGTTTCTTTATCCGAAGGAAAATAAGCATCCGGTAAATTGATGTATTGTTCTGCTGTATATTTTTTGTCTTCCTTTGTATAAATGGCTGCACGGCAGTCGGTATACACATCAAAGTCGGTAAGCTCGGCTTTTAAATTAACCCACAACTGATCCAGGTTTGGGCTACAATCTATTTTTAAAAGATATACATCCTGGTTAACATTCTCAATTACTTTCTGCACGTTATCTGTAACATCACTAACCAGTTCCATATCATCATACAGGCTCTTTATACTTTTTGAAACATTGATATTAAATTGTTTCTCTTCATATAAATAAACTTTTTGCAGCCAGATGAGCTGTATGGCAATGATGATGGTTACCAGTACCGTACTTGTTAATATAACCAGCCGCAATGTTTTTGAACGAATAACCATGGTATAAAAATCTTGTAAGAATATATGAAATTAAACAGCACAGTGCTAAGTTTTGTTAAACTCAGGTTAAGCAGGCTGCTGTCATTTACGGGTTTTTATTTTATCGGGATGCTTTGCCAGGAAATCTTTCCAGCCACTTAGCTTTTCTCCTCCACCAGGCAAATCAGTCTTTTGCTGAAAATAATGACACACCGCAACAGCCAGCGCATCGGTAGCATCATAATGTTTGGGGTCTTCGGTAAAAGTCAGCAACTGTTGCAACATTTTCATCACCTGCTCTTTTGATGCGTTACCATTACCGGTTATGGACTGTTTTATTTTTTTAGGCGAATATTCCGTTACATCCAATCCATGCCGCATGGCCGCAGCAATAGCTACACCCTGTGCCCTGCCCAGCTTAAGCATACTTTGCACATTCTTGCCAAAAAACGGTGCTTCAATAGCAAAAGTAGTTGGCTGATATTTGGTAATAAGGCCGCTAACCGTATTAAAGATCAACTGCAATTTTTTGTAGCTGTCTTTTACTTTGCCCGGCTGCAAAACACCCAGTTCCAGTAAGGATATCTTTGTGCCTTCCACTTTAATCAATCCGTAGCCCATGATGATGGTACCCGGATCGATGCCTAAAATAATGCTTGATTTTTTTTGCAAAGTCTCTATAATTTTTTCAACCTTTATATTTGAACTAACATTGTGTATTGAACAAAAGTATCAAAATATTACTCAAGTGGTTTGTGGGGCCGTTGCTGGCCGCCTGGTTATTTTATTCGCTATACCAGCAGATCAAGGCGCAGCCTGATATTGACAGCTCTATCGCACTCATAAAAGCAATGCCTTTTGGTAACAGTGCCTGGAAATTCTGGCTGGTTATTTTTTTTGTTTTTGTTAACTGGGGATTAGAAGCCAGGAAATGGCAATTGCTGATGAAAGTACTGCAGCCAATAAGTTTTATCACTGCATTTAAATCTGTTTTATGCGGTGTTACCTTTTCATTGAACACACCAAACCGCATGGGGGAATACGGTGGCCGGATACTGTTTGTAAATGAAGGTAACCGTATTAAAGCTATTACACTTTCCATTGCGGGTGGTATGGCACAACTGATCATTACTATGCTGATGGGTTGCCTTGGTTTAACGTATTTATTGTTTACCATGAATGCTTCAGATTCTTTAATGGGCATCTCGGTTTTCTGGGTCAGGATATTTTTATATGGCAGTATTGTTGGCACCATTGTATTCGGATTTTTCTTTTTCAAACTCAACTGGCTGATAAGGTTGCTTGAAAAACTGCCTTATGCTGATCGCTTTTCAAAATACATTAACGTTTTGGAAACATTTGATGCGAAAATTTTGTTAAGGTTACTCTCTATTTCCTTCTTCAGGTATATTGTTTTCGTTTTACAATACATCTTTATGTTGCAGTTGCTACAGGTGGAGCAAAATGCGTGGACGGGATTTTGGATCATTACGGTTATGTTCTGGATACTGGCGATCATTCCTTCCTTTGCTATTGCAGACCTGGGTATAAGGGGAACTGTTGCTAAAACATTATTTTCATACAGTATTAACACAATCGGGATATTAACAGCAACTTTTGGTATATGGTTTGTTAATTTGTTTATCCCTGCATTGATAGGGAGTTTATTAATTTTGAGCATTAAAATAAAGAAAGAAAAATGATACAATTCGCCAAATTAAGTTTACTGGTTTCAGCTTTATGTTCTTTAAGCTTTTCAGCCGGTGACAATGATTCGTGCAATTTTACAAATACTGCTTTTAAAGCTGATGAAGTGATAAACATGAAAGTGTTTTACAGTACTTTGGGTATGTACATTGGTGCAGGAGAAGCTTCCTTTACGACATCCCTGGAGCGGTTTAACGGTAAAGCGGTTTATCATTTTATAGGCGAAGGAAAAACCTACCCGGCTTTTGATAATTTTTTTAAAGTAAGAGACCGTTACGAAAGTTATGTGGATACTGCGAATTTACTACCTTATAAATTTGTGCGTAACATTGATGAGGGTGGGTACAAAAAGTATAACAATGTAACGTTTAACCAAGGCTCCAATACCGCAGTAAGCACCAATGGTGTATTTAAGGTTACCGATTGTATACAGGATGTGGTGAGCATGGTGTATTATGCCCGAAATATAAATTTTGATAAGTACAAGGTGAATGATAAAATTCTATTCGACATGTTTCTGGATGATGAGATCTTTCACATGTACATCCGCTATATGGGCAAAGAAAAAATAAAGACCCGCTATGGAAAATTTAACGCCATAAAAATAAAGCCGCTATTAATTAAGGGAACCATTTTTGAAGGTGGTGAAAAGATGACAGCCTGGCTGAGCGATGACCCCAATCATTTATTATTAAGGGCAGAAAGCCCGATCGCCGTAGGTAGTATAAAGGTAGATATGATGAGTTATAAGAACCTGCGGCATCCGCTGAGTTCTTTGATCAGTACGAGGTAGGCATTAGCTGTCTGATCACTACAAAGCATTTTAAAATGTAAGCATCTTATTTATTGTAAGAAGGTTTATCAATAAAGAATATTAGTAGTGGCCTGACAGCTAGATATCTTTCAGCTTAAAAGTATCTTTAACTTTTATTCCTTTTTCTGTCATTTGCAGGTTGCAGCATTCGATCAAAGGGTCGTGCTCAAAAAATAAAATGTAATCGTTTTGTTGTGCCTCGGTAAGGAAAAATCTTTTTTCGTTTAATGTAGTAAGTGGAAACATATCATAAGCCATAACATAAGGCAAAGGAATATGTGCAACCGATGGTAACAGATCAGCCATAAATACAATTGTTTTTTCTTTGTAATTTATTTTGGGCAGCATCATGGAATCGGTATGGCCGCTGACTGAGAAGAACGACAAATTATTTATGAGTTGTGAATCGTGAGTCGTGAGTAAGGAGCGTTCTGCTGCACCAGTATTCACGCCTGACGATTCACGGTTTACATGTAAAAATTTCAATTGCCCGCTTTCTTTAATAGGTAAAATATTTTCTTTTAAAAAACTGGCCTTTTCCCTGTCGTTGGGTTTTGTTGCCCATTCCCAATGTTGTTCATTACTCCAATAAGTTGCATTTTTAAAAGCCGGTACCAATTTATCGGCTTCACGCACAATACTTCCGCCGCAATGATCAAAATGCAGGTGCGTTAAAAAAACATCGGTAATATCATCTTTGGTAAATCCATGCTGTGCTAATGATTTATCCAGGGTATCATCGCCATGTAAATAATAATGCCCGAAAAATTTGGCATCCTGTTTATCGCCCATGCCATTGTCTATCAAAATCAGTTTGCCTTCATCTTCTATCAGTAAACAACGCAAAGCCCAACTGCACATATTGTTTTCATCGGCAGGGTTTAATTTGTTCCAGATGCTTTTTGGTACCACGCCAAACATAGCACCGCCATCTAATTTAAAATAACCGGTGTTAATGCTGTATAATTTCATAACTGTAAAATTAAATAATAACCGCTTTACTTTTTTGAGCACTATTTGTAAACAATAAAAACAGCAAACCAAGTGCAAAAAATACAACCAGCGATAAAATAGATTCCCTGATACTGCTGATACCTTCAATAAAACCGAAAGTGAACAATCCGATAACGATCGCAAATTTTTCTGTTACATCGTAAAAGCTAAAGAAAGATGCCGTGTCTTTTGTTTCGGGCATTAGTTTGGAATAGGTAGAGCGGCTGAGCGATTGAATACCGCCCATCACCAAACCTACCAGTGATGCTAAAATATAAAAGTGAACCTCGGTGCTTATGAAGTACCCGGTAATGCAAACACCTATCCATAACAGCACCGTAAATATCAATACTTTAATATTTCCATACACAGCAGATAGTTTAGACATGACTACAGCACCTGCAATAGCTACCAACTGAATGATAACAGCAGTAATGATCAGTTTGTCATCGGCCAGTTTTAATTCTTTGATACCAAAATCAATAGCTACCAGCATCACCGTTTGTACGCCCATGCTGTAAAAGAAAAAAGCAGATAAAAACCTTTTTAATACCGGCATTTTTTTTACCTGCTGCCAAACAATCTTTAATTCGTGAAAGCCGTTTACCAATACATTTTTTTTGGTCTTACGCTCACTCTTTGGACTTGTAGGTAAACGACTAAAAGTAATTTGTGCAAATCCCACCCACCAGATGCCAACTAATAAAAAGGTAAGGGTTAAGGCAAGTCCTTTGTCTTTCATGGTCATCACCAAGGCAAAACCAACGAGTTGCATCAGCACACTGCCTATATAACCCATGGTATAACCTTTGGCGCTGATGCTGTCCATATCTTTTTCCGCTGCTATTTCGGGCAGGTAAGAATTATAAAAAACCTGGCTGCCGTAAAAACCAATACCGGCAAACATAAAACACATCAATCCAAGTGTAACATGATGTACATCAAAGAAAAAAAGCAGTGAACAACTTGCAGCACCCATGTAGCAGAAGAAGCGCATAAAATTTTTCTTGTTGCCTTTATAATCGGCAATAGAAGATAAGATCGGCGACAGCAAAGCAATTACCAGGAAGCCAAAAGCCAGCACATAATCTTTTAATTCAGTATTTACAAAGTGGCGGCCCAAGAACGTTATGCCGTCCGGAAAATTTTTAAGCGATGTTACAGCAGCATAATAAGCCGGGAAGAAAGTAGTAGTAATTACCAGGTTGTAAACCGAGTTTGCCCAGTCGTACATGGCCCAGCCATTGATAACTTTTTTTGATGCAGTCTGCATGGTTCTTTTTTAAGGAAAGATGAAAATAGGAAATATCATGCGAATAGCTGCAAAAAACAACCCCTGCTTTTAGGCAGGGGTTCCTGGATTGAATATATGAGCAGTTAGCTTGGCCTTATTTAGAAAAATCCGAAACAGGCTTTGCGAATCCAAGGTTTTTAAATAGTTCTAATTTATCATTGACTAGTTGAATGGTTACCGGCGCTTTATTAAAAACAACTTCGGAAATAGATGCACCAAATATTAAAAAATTATTTTCAAGACCATTTACGATCTTGGATTCATCCACCACAAAATTCAGGTTAAAGGTGTCTTTTATTTTTACAAGCTGCACGGTAGAAGTGACACTGTCCTGGAAATATTCCATTTTTTTTAAATAATCGGCTAACTTTTTAGCAAGGGCTTCATCAACGCCTTCGCCTTTATAATACACATTGTGTTTAGCATCCAGTTTATATTCCTTACCATAATTTCCCATACAGCCTGTTACGCTGACGGTAATAATTGTAATAAGTACTAATAATTTAAAATTTTTCATGTTGGCCTGTTTAAGTAATTGCATAATTACGCAAACTTTGGCACTGTTCAGATACCCTGCATTGGGTATATTAAGATTTAATGTAGCCGGTATATATGAGTATCAGTAGTGCAATGCCAACGACGATCCGGTAATAACCCCAAATTTTAAAACCATGCTTTTTTAAAAAGCCGATGAAGAATTTGATGGCCAATAACGCAACAACAAAAGCTACAACATTGCCGATGGCTAATTGTTTTATTTCGTTAGCGGAAAAGCCACCATAATCTTTATAATACTTTAATAATTTATAGCCGGTTGCTGCCAGCATGGTAGGCACGGCTAAAAAGAAAGAAAATTCAGCAGCAGCGTTGCGGGTTAACTTCTGCTGCATACCGCCAATGATGGAAGCCGCACTGCGGCTCACACCGGGTATCATGGCTATGCACTGCCATATACCGATCATGATTGCGTTTAAAAAAGAAACATCTTTTTCCGTATCAATTTTTGGGTTCTTGAAAACATTATCAATGAACAATAAAATGATACCGCCGGCTAAAAGTGATATGGCAACGGTTGTGGAGCTTTCCAGCAGGGCGTCTATTTTTTTGGAGAATAAAAAGCCCAGTATCAATGCGGGTATTACACCCACCGCAATTTTTGCATAAAACTGCCAGTTCTTGAAATCAAAAAATTTCCGCCAATACAAAACAACTACGGCTAAAATAGCACCCAACTGTATGGCAATGGTAAACACTTTAGTAAAATCATCTTCCGTAACATGCAATAATTTTTCGGTTATGATCATGTGGCCGGTAGAAGAGACAGGTAAAAATTCTGTTAATCCTTCCACAATGGAAATGATGATATTTTGTATAGTAGTCATCTGTTAATTTTTAAATGAAAAAAGCGAAGTACTAACTCCGCTATATTTTTTTATTTTTTATTTTTTAACCTTTAATTGCTTTTAGATTTTTTCATGATCGCAAAGATCTCAATAATGAAACCGGCAATGATGAGTATGGGGGCAATGGTAATACGCCTGGTGCTGTACACTTCATCTGCGTTAAATACTTTTGGGTCGCTGCTTTTACCACCCGCCATTAAAAAAAAGCCCAGGGCCAGCACAGCCAGGCCAATCAGCATCCACATATAATTTCCTTTATCAAACAATGGGTTTGAAGTTACAGGGCCGCTGATTTTTTTTATTTGTTCGCTCATGTTATTTTAATTGAAGTTGCAAATTAATATAAATCATCCAATTTCATACGCAGGTATTTAATTACCGAGCGATGGGTACTTACCAGGGTGATACTGATACCGAGGATAACAATGACCAGGAACAGCAATATCAAACTGGTATTATCATGTAAAACCTTAAAACTTGGAGCCAGGGTTTCTATTAATAAAACCGTGCCCCAAACGGCAACAATGGCAATACCAGATGCGATCAACCCGTTTATAATGGCCCTGATATTGATGGGTTTGGCAATAAACCAGCGGGTGGCACCAACCATTTGCATGGTTTTAATTAAGAAGCGGTTGCTGTACATAGCCAGCCTGATGGTGTTATCTATTGAAAAAACAACCAGTATGGTTAGCAGGATGGCGGCTATTAAAAAAATATAGGCTGCCGTTTTCACAAACTTGCTCACCTGGTTTATTGTTTCGGTAGGAAACTGGAATTCATTGATCAACCCAGGGTAACGGGTTAACAGGTCAAGTGAAAGCGCATCCAGGCTGTCTTTTTGAACATAATCCGATTTGATATAAAAATCTATACTTTCTGGTAAAGGGTTTTCATCAATGAACTTTTTCCAGGTTGTATCATTGTCCTTATTCCATTTTTGAATGGCCATTTCTTTGGTCACATATTGTACGTCTTTGGCATAAGGGATCGACTTGACATAGGTTTGCAGGCTGTCGACTTTCTTTTTAGGCGCATTGGGATTAAGCCAGGCATGCACCTGTATATTCTCCTTTACAAAATCGCCGGTCTTGCGCAGGTTTAAAAAGAACCAGCCAACGATACCAAATAAAAACAGAACAAGCGATACGCCGATAATGGCATAAGCATAAGTTGGTTTACCTCTTTTACTGCTTGCTTTTCCAAATTGAGCCATAATTTATTATTGTTAGTAGGAACATGCTTCATGGCGTGTTCTTTTTTTTGTAAGAAGGAACATTCCTTAAAGCATGCTCCTACAAGCCGGGCAAAAATAAAGGTTTTTACCTGCTTTGCCGTATTTTTGCTGTCTTCAAAACGATAGCCTGACGTATTTATTTTTATGAATGGAAAGGAAATGCTGTGAACGGTGGGTAAATAACTTTTCTTTCACATTTAACTAAACCGTCAAAGAGAAAAGGAGGGTTAAAAAGCAAGGTTGTTCAATAGAGATTTAATGTACAAGAGTGCGACGCCAATGAAGCCAGATAAAGTTTCAAAGACCAGGCTCAAAAAAAAGAAAGAATAAATGGAATACGATTTTAGAAAGATTGAGCAAGACTGGCAAAAAAAATGGAAGGAAAGTAAAGTGTATGCAGTTTCCAACGAATCTGCAAAGCCAAAATATTACGTACTGGATATGTTTCCTTACCCGAGTGGGGCAGGTTTGCATGTGGGCCATCCGCTGGGATATATAGCCAGCGATATTTTTAGCCGTTACAAAAGATTGAAAGGCTTTAATGTTTTACACCCGATGGGCTTTGATAGTTTTGGTTTACCGGCCGAGCAATATGCATTGGAAACCGGTCAGCACCCGGCAACCACCACCGAAAAAAATATTGCCACATTTAAAGCACAGCTTGATAAAATTGGTTTTTGTTACGATTGGGAAAGAGAAGTACGTACCAGTGATCCGCAATATTACAAATGGACGCAGTGGATATTTCTGCAATTGTTCAACAGCTATTTTTGCAACACGCAAAAAAAAGCAATGCCTATTGCTGATCTCGTAGAGAAATACGAAACGAAAGGGAATAAAAATTTTACGGCAGAACAATGGAATGCTTTTACCAAAAAAGAGCAGGAAGATATTTTGATGAGCCGCCGCCTTGCTTTTAGTAAATATGGTGAAGTGAATTGGTGCGAAGCATTAGGAACCGTGCTGGCGAATGACGAAGTGGTGAATGGCGTTAGCGAACGTGGCGGCCACCCGGTGGTGAAAAAGAAAATGCGTCAATGGTATTTGCGCATTACGGCTTATGCCGACAGGTTGCTGGCAGGATTGGAAACCGTTGACTTCAGCGACAGCATGAAAGAAATGCAACGCAACTGGATTGGGAAGAGCGAGGGAGCGGAAATTACTTTTGAAGTTATGAATCGTGAATCGCCAGTCGTGAACACTGATGCAACAGAAAGCGCTTCGCTCACGACTCACAACTCACGTCTCACAGTTTACACCACCAGGCCCGATACCATTTTTGGTGTTGATTTTATAGTAGTTGCTCCTGAACACGATCTGGTGAATGAAATAAAATCTACTGAGCAGGCTGTTGCAGTTAATGAATATGTTGCCTATGTAAAAAGCCGCAGTGATGTGGACCGTATGGCTGAGAAAAAAATTACCGGTTGCTTTACCGGTGCTTATGCCATTAATCCGTTTGATGGAAAAGAAATTCCTGTCTGGATTAGTGAATATGTGCTGGCAGGTTATGGCACCGGCGCTATTATGGCTGTGCCTTGCGGCGATGAACGGGATTTTAAATTCGCACAGCATTTTAATATTCCTATTACCAATATTATTGGCAGCCATTTTAATGGCGAAGAAGCAAACCCAACCAAAGAAGCGATTTTAGAAAACAGTGGTTTTTTAAATGGCCTGCTGATGAAAGATGCTATTGGCATTGCCGTTAATAAAATGGAAGAACTGGGCATTGGCAAACGCAAAGTGAATTACCGCATGCGTGATGCAGGTTTCAGCCGACAGCGCTATTGGGGCGAACCTTTTCCCATCATCTGGAGCGATGGTATTGCCATTCCTTTGGATGCCGAAGAACTGCCTTTGGAATTGCCGCATGTGGATACTTATGGCCCGGGACCGGAAGGAGAAGGGCCGTTGGCGAATATTAAAGAATGGGTTGACCTCACCCCCGGCCCCTCTCCAAAGGAGAGGGGAGAGCAGCCGCAAGACTCCGCTGAAAATAAAACACCCGGTTATATTAACAGTTCTGTTGAAGAATGGAGAAAGACAATTGCCTTTGCAAAACAAAACAGAAAAGATGCAACTGTTGAAGAAGATATAATCTGGCAGGAATTAAGAAACAGAAAAATTGGAGATTTTAAATTCAGAAGGCAACATCCTGTTGCAGGTTACATACCCGATTTTGTTTGTCTTGAAAAAAAATTAATTATTGAGATTGATGGTGGATATCATAATGATAAAGAGCAAATTGTATTTGATAAAGCAAGAGAGAAATGGCTTAAAGAAGAGGGCTTTACAATGATAAGATTCACCAATAGCGAAGTAAATAATTCTTTAAGTTTAGTTTTAAAAGATATTGAACAGGCTCTCCAAAATAAAGAAACTGTCGCAGAAAACGCAGGGTCAGGCTCCCCTCTCCCCTGGAGAGGGGCTGGGGGTGAGGTCAAACGTGAAACCAGCACCATGCCCGGTTACGCAGGCAGCAGTTGGTATTTTTTGCGTTACATGGACCCGAATAATACCAATGAATTTTGCGACCGCAAAGCCAGCGATTACTGGAACCAGGTTGACCTGTACATTGGCGGTACCGAACACGCTGTTGGGCATTTATTGTACAGCCGCATGTGGACGAAAGTGTTGTTTGATTTAGGGTTGGTTGGGTTTGATGAGCCGTTTAAGAGGTTGTTGAATCAGGGGATGATACAGGGGAGTAGCAGGTTTGTTTATAGGCTTCGTGGTACAAATGTTTTTGTTTCTCCCAATAGAATAAAAGGCCCAAGGACTGAAGAAGAAATGATTGAAACGGGTATAAGAGGTCATGAACCGGATGTTGATGCATTACACGTTAATGTCAATATTGTAAATGGAGTAGAATTAGATATCGAAGCATTCAAGAAATGGAAACCCGAATTTGAAAATGCAATTTTCATAAAGGAAGAAAACGGAAAATACATCTGTGGTGTCGAAACCGAAAAAATGTCCAAGCGTTATTTCAACACAGTTGATCCTGTTGATTTATGTAATGATTACGGCGCCGATACCTTCCGCATGTATGAAATGTTCCTCGGCCCGGTAGAAGCCAGCAAACCATGGGATACAAAAGGTATTGAAGGTGTGCATCGTTTTTTAAGAAAACTGTGGCGCTTGTTTAACGATGATATAAAAGGCCCGATCTGGACGTCATCAGCTCCCTCTCCCTTGGAGAGGGCGGGGGGTGAGGTCACAGATGCAGAATTAAAAGTCCTACATCGCGCCATCAAAAAAATTGAAGAAGATACTGAGCGTTTCAGTTTTAATACAGCCGTAAGCACATTCATGATCTGCGTAAATGAACTGGCAGATATGAAGTGTTATAAAAAAGAAGTACTTGAAAAATTACTCATCTTACTTACACCTTATGCACCGCATATTGCCGAAGAGTTGTGGAGCCAGTTGGGAAATGAAGGCTCGGTTCTGGATGCAGCTTTCCCAACTTTTAACGCGGCTTTGCTGGTAGAAAGCACAAAGGATTATCCTGTTTCCATCAATGGTAAACTGCGTACCAATATGGAACTGGCTTTAGACCTTGATCAAAAGCAAGTGGAAGAATTAGTGTTGCAAAATGATATTGTACAAAAATGGCTGGAAGGTAAAGCGCCTAAGAAGATCATCTTTGTAAAGAATAAGATGATCAACGTGGTGATATAAAAATCAAACGCAAATCTTGGCAACAATCTTCCAGTTCCCTCTCTCCTGAGCTTGTCGAAGGATGGAGAGGGGTTGGGGTGAGGTCTCTAGTATTTCTTCCCCAGCTTATATTTCCTCACAAAATACCGGTCGGTAAAAATATTAATTATAAAAATAGAAGAGAGAAACAGCCTCGCAAAACCAGGCCCAATAAGCGGATACAGTGCAAGCGAAAGCAGGAAGCAACCAATCACCACCCAGGAGCTATATTTCTTGTATTGCTTCATCCCTTCGGGAATAAAACCCGAAACATTGTTTTTCGGATTGATGATATAATGCCAGAGCCTTAACTGGATGAGGCCGCTGATGATCACATTGGCACAGTAAAAAACATAAGGCTTCAAAAAAATGTACTTACTCATCATGGCCGTTGTAAAAGGCATGCATACAATGGTGAGCAGGAACCAGGTGTTAAGCGTGATCAGTTTACGGTTGTAATCGGTCACGTAACCAAAAATAGTATGGTGTGCCCGCCAATAATTTCCTATCACAATAAAGCTGATGAAGAAACCAATGAATTCGGGGATCATTTCCATTAGGGCATTGCTGAATTCCTTGTCGAATAACTGGCTGTCGTAACTTACCACAGGTACTTTTATCTCAATCACCAGCAGCGTGATGGCAATAGCAAACACCGCATCTGAAAACAGCGCAATCCGGTCTAACTGAAACTTCTGCCTTTCCTGTTCGGTATGGTGCTGCGACATGTTTATTTTATTTCCTCAAATATAATGGGCTCCATGCAAAAAAACTAAGTGAAATAAATTTCTTTAAAAAAGATTATCTTTTTTGTCCGGATTATAAATACCTGTTCGTCATTATAAAAACATTATAAACTTTTAAAACAAAAATTATGGAAAAGTTCATGCTTATTTTCGAGGGAATTAAATCTTCTGAACAACCTTCTGCAGAGCAAATGCAGCAGAGTATGGGTAAATGGATGGCTTGGATTGACAAGCTGGCAAAGGCCGGTAAATACGAAGGCGGAGAACCTTTGTTGCCAACCGGAAAGATTGTCAGTGGCAGTAATAAAACTGTTACCGACGCAGCTTTTGCAGAGGGTAAAGAAATAATTGGCGGTTACTTTATTATTAATGCTGCTGATTATGATGAAGCGGTTGCGATTTGTGCAGATTATCCTGATTATGATAACGGTGGAAAGGTTATTATAAGGCAGTTGCAGAAGATGGATATGCCGGCTTAAAAAAGTTTTTCCCACAAAGACACAATGGTTTTACCTTTGGCAAAATTGAAATTGCCTCAGTGGCAAAAAAACATTTCCGCAGGAAATCCTTTGTGCTCTTTGTGCCTTTGTGGGAAATTTATAATTAGCTTACAGAAAAATTGTACTGGATAATACTTCTCAAATAGAACAAACTGTTGAGCATCTCTTTCGTCAGGAATGGGGAAAGCTGGTTGCTGTACTTACTAAACTGTTTGGTCCGCAAAACCTGCAACTGGCCGAAGATGTGGTGCAGGATACTTTACTTCATGCTTTTAATAACTGGAAGATAAACGGGCTTCCGCAAAACCCCTCGGCCTGGTTATTTACTGTTGCCCGTAATAAAGCCATCGATGTATTGCGGCAGCAAAAAAGAAAGAATGCATTTTCAAAAAGCATGGCGCCTTTACTGCAATCGGAATATACACTGGTGCCAACGGTTCAGGAACTGGTAAATGCCAATACGATTGATGATGACCAGTTGCGGATGATGTTTGTATGTTGTCATCCTGCATTGTCAACAGAAGCACAGGTATCATTAATATTAAGAACGCTCTGCGGTTTTAGTGTAACAGAAATAGCCAAAGCATTTGTGGCGAATTATGATACTATTGAAAAAAGATTATCGAGGGCGAGGCAAAGTTTCAGGGATAATAATGTGGAGTTTGAATTACCATCTGCTGCAGAACTGGATAACCGGTTAGATAATGTTTTACTGGCTATTTATTTGTTGTTTAATGAAGGATATAATTCCACACAGCATGAAGACCTGATCAGGAAAGACCTGATGCATGAAGCAATGCATTTGTGCGAAATGATACTGCGGAGTCGGGCAGTAGAGGATACCCACGTACATGCATTGTTGTCGCTGATATGCTTTACTGCAGCACGTAATGAAGCCAGGCTGGATGCGTATGGCAATATTTTATTGTTGAAGTGGCAGGACAGGAATACATGGAACATGCCGTTGATTGAAAAAGCTGTCTATCATCTGGAAGCATCTGCAGGAGGAGAGTCGGTAAGTAAATATGAGTTGGAAGCCGGCATTGCTTACGAACATGCCCGTGCAAAAACGTACGAACAAACCAACTGGAATAATATTTTGCAATGTTATGACCTGATGTGCAAATTTTATCCTTCTCCTGTTATTGAATTAAACCGCGCCATTGTGATCAGCGAACTGAAAGGTGCGGCCGAAGGCATTAAAGCCATAGAAGCGATTGCACAAATTAGTTCCTTAAAAAACTATTACCTGTTACCGGCCACGCTTGGCGAGTTGCATGCACAGTTACAAAATCACCAACAGGCCAATCAATATTTTGAACAGGCCATGGGCCTTACACGATCTGCTGCAGAGAAGAAGCTCCTGCAGCAAAAAATGAACCTGCATTAATTCATATATTCCGATACTTGGTGGCAGGTCGCCCCGATTGGCGCTATATCAACCTATAACGATTGGAAATGCACTTTACGCATTACTTAACAAATAAGTTCAGGATAGTGCTACCTTAGCATCATGATAAGCGAACTGGAAAATACATTAATAAAGAGCAGGGCTGATTTTCATCCCGTGGTAGATTTTGATCCGGCTACAGAAAAATTATTTCATTTTGATTTTACGGATAACAATAAAGTATTGGGCGCATCTGAAATTGCCGACACCAACCTGTTTGCCGGCTATATTGACCGCACTTTAAAAGCCAATGACGCAACCTATGGTATTGGTGGCTATAAAGAAAACCGCACACTTTACAGAAGAAGCAATCTTTTTGCAGGGGAAGAAGCCCGTTCGCTGCACCTGGGTATTGATATCTGGGGGCCTGCCGGAACACCCGTGTATGCTGCGTTAGGAGGCAGGGTGCATAGTTTTGCCTACAATGATAATTTTGGCGATTATGGCGCCACCATAATTTTATTACATCAGCTTGATGCGGTTGCCTTTCACACCCTTTATGGACATTTGAGCCTGGCCGATTTAGCAAAGTACCAGGAAGGGCAATATATAACACGTGGACAAGTGGTTGGCCATTTTGGGCTGCCCGCTGAAAACGGCAACTGGCCGCCACACCTGCATTTTCAGATCATCCATGAACTATATACAAAGGGAGATTATCCGGGCGTTTGTAAATTATCTGACAGTAAAAAGTACTTAAAGAATTGCCCCGATGCAGATTTAATTTTAAATATGATGAAGTATGTGCAGTAAAACTGCTGGTATTTTTAATGTAAATTGATATTTGTAAAACTGCATGCGGTAAAACCCATTACAAATAGAACAGCGCTGCTCAATAAAAATCCTTTGGCAATCTCATAATTGGCTTTGCCTGCTATGAATAATATCAGTGATGCCAATAAATCTAAACAAGCTACAGCCAGGGAAACCAATCCAAGGCCGGTTAAAAAATCAGAAGATTTACTGCTTCCAAATGCCAGGGCCATCAACAGTGCGATTCCAAAAACCGCTGCAAGGTTAATAAGCAGCACTTTTATTGCTTTGTTCATAATTAAGTTTTTATTGTAAACAACTCTTTTTGTCTTTCCTGTTGCAGTTCTTTTAAATAAGCTTCCTTGTCATCCCTGTAAAATAAATTCATGGTTTCAAAAGGAATTATCCTGCCGTCTTTATGAATAATATGCACACAGCTTTTTTTTATGGCCCTTACATCAAAATCATACGCATCAATAAACCGCATGATAATGATACGAAAAAGATTTTCATAACCCAGTCCCGGCGCTTCAATTTGTGGCAGGCAACAAAGTAACTGTTTCATATTTTCTTCCACACGGTCAACCGAAATACCGGTGCTGAAAATGTTTATCATCTGTTCATGCAATGCCGCATCCTGTTCATACACAATGGTGTTCCGGCTGTTATCCAATAAATGCGAAGGGTCAATATATCTTGTTAAGGGAAAAGTTTGCCCTGCCAGTTTTAATGCATAACCCATCACCAGCGCATCTGCATTGCAGGGTACGGGAATAAGATCTTTTGCGGTGAAAATATTGGTTTGATCTAAGATCGATTGTCTTACTTCAGTTAAGGTAAGCCTGTCTGCTGCAGGATTAAAATTTTCAACCCTGCCTGCAATTTGTGTGGGTTGAAACGTAACACCCCGAACAGCTTTTTGCTTCAATGCAAATTCAATGATCTTGCCGATCTCATCATCATTAACGCCTTTTTGTAAAGTAACAACCAGGGTAGTTGAAAGATTCAATGCATTCAGATGCTCCAGCGCTTTCATTCTTGTTGCAGTAAGATCCTCGCCACGCAACTGTTGCAGCGCTTCCGGTTTAAAAGAATCAAACTGCAGGTATATTTCAAAATCGGGAGCATAGGCCGAAAGTTTTTTTGCAAAATCAAAATCCTTTGCAATGCGTATGCCATTTGTATTAAGCATTAAATGCTTAATTGGTTTTGATTTTGCAATATCCATGATGGCAAAAAAATCGGGATGCACGGTTGGTTCCCCACCGCTTATCTGTACCACATCAGGTTCTCCTTCATTGGCAACAATGATATCGAGCATTTTTTCAACTTCTTCCACCGTTCTGTGCCTGCCATAATGTGGCGAACTCATGGCATAACAGGTTGGGCAACTGAGGTTGCAGCGGTCTGTAATTTCAATCACGGTCAGGCAACTATGTTGTTCATGGTCCTGGCAAAGGCCACAATCATAAGGACAACCATAATGTGTTTTTGTATTAAACTGTAGTGGTGTTTCTGATGGCTTATTATAATTGCGTATGTTTTTGTAATATTCAATATCGGTTGCTATTAATACTTTTTCAAAACCATGCTGACTACAGGTCTTAAGCATATACACATTTCCATTTTCAAAAACGATTTTGGCATCAACACGTCGCAGGCAGGTACTGCAAATGCTGAGTGTAAAGTCATAATAGGTATAGGGGCGTTCAGGCATATTGTGTTACAATTAATTTCTTTGGTTTAAAAATATATGCGGCATAATAGATCAATCCTCCTAAGCAAACCAGTTGTATGGTTGACAGGCCAAAACTAAAAGTATAATGTGGCTTTATAAAATCAATTGCAAATCTGAAAACTAAATAAGCCATCATAAAAATTTTAAAGCGGCCTCCATCAATAAGTGTAATTCTTTTTTCCAATTGCAGCATTCCAATCCAGAGCATGATCAAAAAGACCATCTCATACAAAGTAACAGGATGCCTTAGCAAACCATCGCCCAGGTTCATCCCGGTAAAAAAACTTGTTTCCACTCCATAAGTCTCCTCATAAACACCCATACCAAAACAACCAATGCGGCCAATAATAAGTGCCAGTATCATGGGATAAGTAAACAGATCGCCGCTGCTGGTTTTTTCACCAATTATTTTTTTTACCAGTTCTACCCCAAATAAACCACCTAAAAAACCACCAACCACGGTTTTGTTGGTATAAATATAAATAAGTGGATTTGGTGCTTTTAAAAGTTCGGCAGGGTTCTCAAAACCACCAACCAATCTTGAACCTATCAAAGCCCCGAATATGGCACCGATAATGATCCACAATCTTTGCCCGCTTTCAATCTGGTCACCCTTTCCATTTCGTAAATACAGGAAATACCTGAAGCCAATAAACATGCCTAATGGTTCTAATATGGCGTGAAGCAAGATTTTTATAGAGCCGATTTCGATAGTAATGGGGAAATGCACCTGTTTTTATTTTGAAGATAGGCTAAAAACCTAAAGCTTAACTGAACCAGATTCGTTAAAAATTGTTCTATTATACGGTTAAAAGCGCCTAAAATGAGTAACTTTACCGCTGGAAAAATTAAAATGGATATTAAAGCCGGAATTTTATTAAACGAGATCAACAGTCCCGACGACTTAAAAAAGTTAAGCAGGGAGCAATTGCACCAGGTTTGTGACGAACTGCGCCAATATATTATTGATGTGGTTAGTGTTTATGGCGGGCATTTTGGTGCCAGTCTAGGCGTGGTGGAATTAAGCGTCGCTTTGCATTATGTTTTTAACACGCCTTACGATCAGTTGGTATGGGACGTAGGCCACCAGGCTTATGGTCATAAAATTCTGACCGGCCGCAGGGATAATTTTCCTACAAACAGAAAATATAACGGGCTTAGCGGTTTTCCAAAACGCAGCGAAAGTGAATATGATACATTTGGTGTTGGTCACTCATCAACTTCAATATCAGCAGCACTGGGTATGGCCATGGCTTCGCATTATAAAGGCGAAACCGACAGGCAGCACGTTGCTATAATTGGTGACGGTGCTATGACAGCCGGCCTTGCTTTTGAAGCCATGAATCATGCAGGCATTGAAAAAAGCAATGTGCTCATTATACTGAACGATAACTGTATGAGCATTGACCCTAATGTGGGCGCTTTAAAAGAATACTTAACCGATATCACCACTTCTCATACCTACAACGATCTAAGAGATAATGTGTGGAAGGCATTGGGTAAATTACCCGTTGGAAAAAATTTCAGTCAGGGTATGGCAAGCAAGCTGGAAGCCAGTTTAAAGGGAATGGTGAGCAAGAGCAGCAACTTATTTGAAGCATTGAAACTTCGTTATTTTGGCCCGATTGATGGTCACAACATCACCAAACTGGTTGATACATTAAAAGACCTGAAAGATATTCCCGGTCCTAAAATACTGCACATAAAAACAGTAAAAGGAAAAGGATACGACCTGGCAGAAAAGGATCAAACAAAATGGCATGCACCAGGTTTGTTTGACAAAGTAACCGGGGAGATACAAAAGAAAAAATTTGATATTCCACAGCCGCCAAAATACCAGGATGTTTTTGGGCATACCATTATTGAACTGGCTGAAAAAAATAAAAAAATATTCGGTATTACACCTGCCATGCCCAGTGGATCTTCTTTAAAATTCATGATGGAGAAAATGCCTGACCGGGCATTTGATGTGGGTATTTGCGAACAGCATGCTGTTACTGTAAGTGCCGGTATGGCAACACAGGGCATGAAAGTGTTCTGTAATATTTACTCTTCTTTTATGCAACGGGCTTACGATATGGTGATACATGATGTTGCCATTCAAAAACTGCCTGTTATATTTTGTTTAGATAGGGCGGGACTTGTGGGTGAAGACGGGCCTACACACCACGGCTGTTATGATATTGCCTACATGCGCTGCATACCCAACATGATTGTGAGTGCGCCCATGAATGAGTCTGAATTGCGTAACCTGATGTATACCGCACAACTGGATTCAAATGAATTGCCTTTTGTGATCCGTTATCCCAGGGGCGAAGGCGTTATGCCGGAGTGGAAGACCGAAATGACGGAGATTAAAGTTGGTACAGGCAGAAAATTAAAAGATGGAAAAGATATTGCCATTTTATCCTTTGGACATGTTGGTAATTTTGCAGCATCTGCCATCAGGGATGTAAAAACCGAAGGCATTAACCCGGCGCATTATGATATGCGTTTTGTTAAACCGCTGGATGAAGAAATGCTGCACGAGGTTTTCGGTAAATACAATAAAGTAATTACCATTGAAGACGGAACTGTTGTTGGCGGGTTTGGATCTGCAATTTTAGAATTCATGAACGAACATGGTTATAAAGCGGATGTAAAGATCATGGGTATTCCCGATAGGTTGGTAGAGCATGGCAGCCCTAAACAATTGTATGATGAAATTGGTATTGATGCCAATGGAATTGCAGATGCATTGAGGGTATTGGCCGAAGTAAAGGTTTCGGTTTTAAGTTAATTAAGATTTTAAAAGATATTGTAAACCCGGTTTAACAAAACCGGGTTTTTATTTTTTTTAACAAGGCCATAAAAATTTTATGGAAAAGCAGGCGTTACGAATCTATGCCTGATAAAACTTTCATGAAAATTGCCCGTAGAACTTTTGTATTAACTGCCGGTTTATTTTTTACCATCACTGCTTTTGGCTTTTTTTTCTGGTATAAGCCAAAATTTATACCACACGCAAAGCATCATGCTTTTGTTACTGCAAAAAAAAGGCACAATAACAAAGAAACCATGCTTCGCCTTAGCGAAAAAGCCTTGCTGGCAAAGGATTATATTGCCGGTCATAGTTTTAATGCGAAGTATTGTTTTTTAATAGATATGCGGGAGGCATCCGGTAAAAACCGTTTTTTTGTTTACAATCTTGATAAGGATTCAATAGAAATGGCCGGCCTGGTGGCACATGGCAGCGGTATTGGAAACGATTCAGATACGCCAACTTTTTCAAACGTGCCAAACAGTAATTGTACCTCTCTTGGCAGGTACAGGATCGGTAATTCCTACAATGGGAAATTTGGGTTGGCTTATAAGTTATACGGACTTGATAAAACAAACAGCAAGGCCTTTGATCGTTTTGTGGTGCTGCATTCCCATGCCTGTGTTCCAAATGAGGAAGTAGCCCCATCGCCTATTTGTGAAAGTTGGGGCTGTCCTACAGTAGCTCCTGCATTTTTAACCCAATTAAGAACATACCTGGATAAATCTGAAGAGCCCGTTTTGCTATGGATCTATTATTAAATGATGCGTATAAACCCTTCTTTTTAAGTTGTTTTTACCTTTTATGGTATGCCGGCGCAATTTTTTTTAAAAGCAATCCGTTATCATTTCGTATCCAATAGTATCCACATGAATATCCTGCGTAAAACTTTCATATTGGCAGTTGGTTTGTTTTTAACCATCACCAGCTTCGGCTACTTTTTTGGGGCCCGCTGTACGCCTTTAATTAACCTGCATTTTTTTATAGATGATATAAGCAAAAGTGAAACCCTGAACCGCCTGAAATTAAAGGCTTTAATGGCAAAAGAATATGCAACTGATCACGGATATGAACCTACCCGTTGTTTTTTAATAGATATGCGGTTGCCATCTGGCAAGAACCGTTTTTTTGTTTATAACCTTGAAGCCGATACAGTAGAAATTGCCGGGCTTGTAACACATGGCAAGGGTTCAGAAAACGAATCGGGTAACCTGATCTTTTCAAATACAGCAAACAGTAATTGTACCTCACTTGGAAAATATAAAATAGGCAGAGCTTACAATGGTAGTTTTGGTTTATCCTATAAATTGATGGGATTGGATAAAACCAACAGCAAAGCTTTTAATCGCTCTGTAGTACTTCATTCCTATTGCGGTGTACCTAAAGAAGAAGTTTATCCTGCTCCAATTTGCGTAAGTGAAGGATGCCCTGCGGTTTCCCCGGCATTTTTTGCGCAATTAAAAACATATATGGATGAATCCCCAGAGCCCATCTTGTTATGGATCTATTACTAAGTTCAATTCATGGGAACTTCTATTGCCAGTAATTCAGCATCTTCAGAAGCAGTAACCGTAAAGCTTTCTGTTTCTGAAATTCCCAGTGCATCTCTTTTATTCAACTGCTCACCATTAACTGTTACCGAACCGTTTATTACCACAAGAAAAACGCCATTGTTTTTAAACGCATTGGAATAAGTGATTTCTTTTCTGGCAGCAAGGTTGGTCAACGCAAACCTGGCATCCTGGTTTATCCATAAAGCATTATCTGCATCAAGCGGCGAAACTACCATTTGCCATTTATTGGTTCTCTCCAGTACATCAAAAGTTTTTTGATCGTAACGTGGTTTTATATTTTTTTCTTTTGGAAATATCCATACCTGGAAAAGCGTTGCCGGATCTGTTGCTGAAGCATTGGCTTCGGAGTGTTGTACACCGCTTCCCGCACTCATAATTTGCACATCACCTGCCTTAATAACACCCTCTCCACCTGAATTGTCTTTGTGTTTAAGTGCGCCCGTAAATGGTATCGTTACAATTTCCATATTATCGTGCGGGTGTGTTGGAAAAGAACCGCCACCGCCAATAAAGTCATCGTTTAAAACCCTTAGTAAACCAAAATGCACTTTAGCATCATCATGGTATTGGGCAAAACTGAAATAATAACTGGGTTTTAACCAGACATAATCGGCAGTTCCCCTGTCGGCTGCTTTAAATAATATTGATTTCATAATTGTAAATTTTAAATTCAATGTTTAAACATCAAATAATATACCATTTAATTTAGCTGCCAAATTGGCTATTTGATTTAACTGTCAGCGAAAGTTTATACAAGGTAGAATGATTCAATTATGTAAACTGTCTTCAATAGGTTCAGCCTGACAGCTTTTAAGTGAGCATAAAAAATCCCCGATGCATATCGGGGATCATAAATCAGTTTAATACTTCGGCTTCTTCGCCCGGCAATAGCCCCACTATGTCTTCCTCCCTATGCTCATTCCACTCCACAATAAAATTATTTCTTCCTTCCCCGGTAAGTAAACTAATGTAGCGCATTTGCACCAGTTCAAGTAAGGATAGAAAAAGGAATATGGCGTGAATGCGGTCTTCGCATATTTCAAAAACTTTTTCAAAGGAAACCGTTTTTTCACTGCTGCACACATTCAGCATATATTCACGGCTTTGCTCCATGGTATAGTTATACCGAACAACCGTATGTACCGGTTTAAAATTTCGTTCCTGCAGTTTTAAGATCACTTTTTCAAAAGCCTTCATGAGTTTGAAAAGTGTTACTGTCTGTATTTCTGTTCCTTCGCCTGCTTCTTCACCAATTTGCGATATCTCTCTTTGCAGGTTACCACGCTTCATCATAAACATTCTCGTAGCTTCCATCTCGGCCATTTGTGCAGCCGCTTCCTTAAACCTTTTGTATTCAAGTATTTTGTTGATCAGTTCCTGTCTTGGATCAATTTCGTTACCATCAGCATCGATCTCTTTGCGGGGCAGCAACATTTTTGCTTTGATTCGCATGAGGGTACTGATGAACAAAATGAACTCACTGCTTAATTCAATGTTCAGCTTTTCACCGGTATGAATAAAATCCAAAAAGTCGTTGGTGATCTTTGTGATGGGGATATTATAAATATCCAGTTCATCTCTTTCTATAAAAAATAATAACAGGTCAAAGGGGCCTTCAAACTGCTCTAACTTGATCTGGTACGATGCTTTATTCACCTGTTTAAATATTGTAATGTAAAAGATATGCTTTTAAAAGCAGTGGCAAATGTATAAATAAGTTGACCAAATTTTGTAATAAAAAAACCGGTCTCCGGTGAATGTGGAAAAAACCGGTTAACAGTTAATAATACCCGGCTTTTAAGTTAAAGCCAATAGAACGGCATTTATAATTTGAGCGTAAGCCCGATTCCCAATATTTCTTTAAGCTGTGTTTTTTTTAGTACGTCATCATCATATACCATATCAACACTGATATTGGTGGCCAGCCATTTATTAAATTTCATGGTAACCAGGTTGGTCAGGAAAAGATCAACATTTTCGGGGTTTCTTTTATAGTTGCTAAAAAGATCAAGCCTGCCGCTGTAAAATGCCCAGGGCGTAAATTTTTTAATGTATTTGGCAGTTGCAAAAGATCCCAGTTCGGTATATGATCTGTGATTAGGTGGTACGCCAAATTTATCGATCGTATGAAACTCTTCATCCGTTTTTAAAATAAACCGTGTTGTAACCGGTGATATAAAAAGAGAAAAGCTTTTATCGGGCCTGAAATCAATACCTGCGGATAATAAGATTTTACCGGGCGTAAGTAAATTGGAAATTTTGATATTGCTGGTATCTGTATAATTATATCCGGCCAATGCCTGCGAATTAAAATTAACCAGCATAGCAGCATAGCACTTTTTGGAAAACTGGTATCCGTATTTACTGGTAATATCTATGCGGTCATCTACTTTTCTAAACTGCCCGAAACTGCTGGCATTTTGAAAACCAAGTGCAATATCAAAATAACTATTCCAGGTGATCTTTCCTTTACGATGATTTACATTATAGTTTAATAAGGTGGTTACGCCCAACGTATTTTGCTCGCCACCACCAGCCCAGTTACGTAAGCTGCCCTGGTTTACATTGATGATAAAGGTGCCGGCTTTTTTCCAGCCGTCGGTTTCTAAAGGTTTCAGTTCTCTGAAAGCAACTTTTTGAAATTCTTTTACTGTAATGTCCTGTGCCGAAGATTGAAATATTACAGTTGTTGATAAAAGAAAGGATATTAAGGGTTTTATCATGCGGCAAAAATAATTAATTACAGTCAGCAGAATGTTAAGAGAATTAAAATAAAAAGGCCTGCATTAGTAAACTGCAGGCCAGGTAAACATAATCTTAACAAATTATTTTTTATTGAAATTGTAGGCAAAGCCAACACCCATTAACTGTAACCATTGTGGGGCAGGGCCTTTGGCAGGGTTTACATTTTTTGTATCATCATCATAGATCATATCCAGGTTAAAGGAAAAATTAATATACTTTGTCAGTTTTGCGGTTAGTACATTGGTCCAGTATATATCAACATTTTGTGGTTTCTGTTTGTAGTTTGAGAATAGGTCAAGTTTTGTTTTATAAACAAAATTTTTCCCCAGCCTGGCTGTATAGTTCGCCGATAAAAATGCACCCAATTCATTCTTCGCATTCTTTCCAGGAAGCACGCCAAAAAGCGGGGCAATAGAATCATCGGCTACAATTACCCATCTTTCTGTTAGTGGTGAAATGAACAACGAGAAATTATCTCTTGGTTTATAATCTATACCCAAAGACAGCAATACATACGCGGGTGCAAATGTTTTTGAAATTATAGTGGAAGTATCTTTACCGGCTGCTGTTTGGGAATAGGCGAATCCTTTTGCAAACTGGGTACGCAAATTAAATAAGGTGGCTACATTCCATTTTGGGGCAATGGCATAGCCATATTTCGAGAGCAGGTCAATTCTGTCGCTGACCTTGCGTGAACCAAGGCTGGTTGTGTTTACAACGCCATAGGCAAGGTCGAGATTATTGTCCCAGGAACTTTTATTTTTTTTATAGAATGCAAAAACATTCAGATAAGCATTTAAAGAAAACGAAAACTTATCGCCACCTGCCGACCAGTTGCTTAGCGTGCCCTGGTTAATATTCAAATTAATAAGTCCGCCCAGTTTCCATGTTTTGCTGGCTGTATCCTTCGGGTCTTTGGTTACAGATCTTGATGCTCATTTTTCAGACCCTTTACGGTGGGGTCCTGTGCAATACCTGTTGCTGCTATGATCAACAACAGAAAACCTAATAATGATTTTTTTTTCATGTGGATGATTTTAATGTAAAAAAATGCAGCCTGACAGACTGCATTTTTGAAAATGGTTATATAAGAAAAATTATTTTTTTAGTGAATCCCTTATTTCCATTAATAATGCATCTGTTGATGAAGGACCTGCTGCTGGAGCTTCTTCCTGTTTCTGCTTCATTTTGTTAATACCTTTTATAACTAAAAACATAACAAAAGCAACAATGATAAAATTAATAACTGCGGTCAGAAAATCTCCCCACTTAAGAGCAACGGCTTCGGTGGTTATTTTTCCTGAAGCATCTACAACTGCATCCTTAAGAATATACATATTCTTACTAAGGTCGGCGCCGCCAATCATACCAATTAAGGGAGAAACAATGCCATCGGTAAAGGATGAAACCACTTTTCCGAAAGCACCGCCCATTACAAATGCAACAGCAATATCAACCAGGCTGCCTTTCATGGCAAACTCTTTAAACTCTTTAATAAATCCCATGTGTGTAGTTTTAAAATTTCAAAATTATTCTTATCGTATGAGCGACCATAATAAAAGTAAAGGATTATAATTATAAATACAAATAAGCAACTGAAATTGTTATGAACAGCAGTTTAAAACCAGATTATTTTTATTACTATAAAAAAAGCAACTTTGCGCCAACTTATATATTTTGAACAAAGGATTTTTAAACTGGCTGATCTTTATTGTGCTGTCTGTTATCTGGGGCAGTAGCTTTATTATGATGAAGGAAGGGCTGTTGCACCTGACCGCATTCCAGGTTGCTTCCTTACGTATTATTTTTGCAGGTATTGTTTTACTCCCTTCAGCAATAAAGCATATCAGCAAAGTGCCGGTAAATAAACTGGGTATTATATTTATGTCGGGCGTTTTAGGGAGCCTGTTACCCGCTTATTTATTTTGTGTTGCCGAAATGGGTATTGACGGCGCACTGGCAGGTACTTTAAATTCACTGACACCCATTTTTGTTATTATAACCGGTGCTTTATTCTTCTCTTCAAAAACTTCTGCAAATAAAATACTGGGTATACTTACGGCTTTTACGGGTAGTATTTTGTTGCTCGCCAGTAAAGGCCATATGCAGGAAAGCCAAAACCTGGTATATATAGGGTATGTAGTTTTGGCTACCATTTTTTATGGCTTTAACGTAAATATGGTATACAAATATTTGAAAGATATCGGGTCTTTACAAATTGTGGCTGTAGCACTTACACTAAATGCAATACCGGCCTTAATTATATTATATTTTACCGGCTATTTCAGCCTGCCATTAACAGATGGCGGAATATTGTATTCAACCGGCCATGCAGCTCTACTAGGCATATTTGGAACCGCCATAGCATCTGTCATATTTTATAAACTGGTAAAAAGTGCAGGTGCTGTTTTTGCATCCATGGTAACTTATGGCATACCCATCATTGCCAATTTTTGGGGAATGATCTATGGCGAAGAAGTTGGCTGGAAACAATTTGCCTGCCTGTTATTGATCTTATCAGGCGTTTATATAGCCAACCGGAAATTTGCTGCCTGAATTTAATCAGCTTCTGTAAAAGCTATATTTTTCTCTCTCAAAAAATCTTTTATCCTGTCAACATGCACACAAATACCCACGTGTAAAAAAGGGTTATTCGAAATTTTGTTTTTCTTACCGTTGCTGATGATCTCAAAATCTTTCATATCAAAACCCAGGTGCAGGTGGTTGGTGGCAAACTGCATTCCATAAATTTTTCCTTCGGTATCAAATAGTGGCCCACCGCTTTGTCCGCGTAAACCCGGTGTGCTCATCTCAATACCGGTGATACCGCTATCGGGTTGCGTAGCTACAAAACGGGTAACAATACCATCAATAGGAAAAGAAGGAGAATTAGGATTACCGGTGGTCGTCCATTCAATATCATCCGTATCGGAATTGTGTTTAAAATTATTAAACTCGGGAAAAGGAAAACCGATACGGGCTAATGATTTGCCTTGTTTTATTTTACTGCTGTCTTTTAAAAATGTAGCGTGGCCGTTATAAAATGTTTTATTGAATCCTTTAAATTCCAAAATGGCCAGGTCAAGTGTGGGATGGGCATGGCAGGTTATTTCACTGATCGTATCAAAAGAGTTTAAAAAATTATTTTTCAACTGAACAGTTGTTTCGGGCAGGTACTTATATTTCATTTGTAGCCCCTGAATATTACGTTTGTATTTGGCATCATTAACAATAGCATCTCTTTCGGTTTTATATTTTGCGAATTGCTGGTTTATATTATCAGCCGCCGGTATCAGGTCCATTACATGCTTACAGGTAATGGCTACGCCGCTGTCATTCACAAAAAAGAAAGTAGAACTGCCTGGTAACACCATACCGCCATAAGTTCTCGAAATGGTATGTAAGGGCCTGGTATATTGTAAAACTTTTTCTATTGCCTGTTGAAACATGGTGCAGTTATTATGATAGTGAATAAAGTTAATGACAAAAGAGGTGCCGCAAATTAATAGGTGTACAGGTAGTGCTTCAGTTTGAAAAATTGTCAGGTTGGGCCTGTCGAAACCGGTCTTTTCGCTCCAGCCTCATTTGCCTGGCTGTTTTTGTACTGCCATCGTGGCTCCAGCCGGGAGGCATAAAAATGTATTTAACTTTGTTGCCGATGGAGATTTTCTTTTTTATGTCGCGGCCAATATGTTGCCATTCATGAAAAATAATTTTTACCGGATGAACAGCGTTTTCAACAGGTTTTGTTAGTCCGTATCTTACCGGCTCTTCTTTTATTTCTTCCTGGAAACTACCAAACAATTTATCCCAGATGATGAGGCACATGCCCATATTCTTATCTAAATACATAATATTACTGGCATGGTGTACCCGGTGATGACTCGGACTTACAAAAAAAGTTTCGAACCAGGCGGGCATTTTATTTACGTACTGTGTATGTACAAGGATGCCATAGGTTTGGGTGGCTGAATACATGAACACAATATCCAGCGGCGTAAAACCGAGTAACGCAATAGGCGCTAAATAAATGAAACGATAAACCGGTTGAAAAACAGAAGAACGGAAACCGGTGGTTAAATTAAAATCGCCGGATGAATGATGCGTAACATGCACGGCCCAAAACAGGCGGCAGTAGTGATCTATCCGGTGTTCAAAATAAAAAGCAAGGTCAACCAGTATAAATAATACAAACCAGTAACCGTAGCTGTTTTTAAAATAGAAAAAATGATGCTGATAGCTCCAGGTAAGTACACTGATATAAAATAACCAGCGCATTAAAACATCCAGGCTTGCATTTAATATGGTTAAATAAACATTTTGAATGGTATCCCTGAGCGAGTAATATTTTTTTTGTTTCCAGTTGCTGAATATAATCTCAGTCCCGATCAACATGGTGTAGAAGGGGATTGATAATAATAAGAACCACGATTCGCGTGCTGATTGCATTACAAATGATTAATGCTTTTATTTAAATCAGTTTTTTGAAGTTTTATTAAACGGCCATGATCTCTTTCTCTTTTGCTTCCAGGTGTTTTTCTACCAACGAAATAAACTTATCGGTTAAATCCTGTGCTTCCTTCTCCGTATCCTTGCTGATATCTTCACTTAAGCCGTCTTTCTGCAGTTTTTTAATGCCTTCAATACTGTCTCGGCGAATATTTCTGATAGCAATTTTTGCATGCTCTCCCTCTGTATTGCATCTTTTCACCAGTTCCTTTCTTCTTTCCTCGGTTAATGGGGGTAAAAATAACCGGATGATATTTCCGTCATTCTGTGGGTTAATACCAATATTAGCCATGGTGATAGCTCTTTCAATGGCCTGCAGCATATTCTTTTCCCAGGGTTGAACTGAGATCGTACGGGCATCCAGAACAGAAACGTTGGCGATCTGGTTGATGGCAGTAGGGTTGCCATAATAATCGGCCATAATACCATCCAGCATGGTTGGATTTGCTTTTCCGGCACGTATCTTCACTAATTCTGCTTCCAGATGATCTAATGCTTTTTGCATCGAGCCTTCCGTGTCACTAATAATGGTATTTATATCTGCTGACATATTTTAAATATTGATTGGCTGCAAAGCTATAAAAAAATGACTGTTATATTCAGTTTAGCTTAAAATGAATGTAACAGCAAAATTTTTGGCTCTGGGAATTATTTAAAACAGGGGAAAATAAGGTTAATCAGCTTCCACTGTTTCACCGGCCAGTTTAAGAATTTTATGTGATTTAAGTATATCGGCTTTTTCCAAATTTTTAGGAACTGTATTTTTTTGCCTGGGGCGGCTGTAATAAATAATGCCGATGAAAATGAAAGCAGAGAGCAGCAAAATACCGATAAGTGTGGTTGTGCCTAAACCACGCAGGAAGAATGCCATGGCAATAAAAGTAATGTTAACCAAAACACAGGTAATGGTAACCATGCGGTGACTAAAGCCCAGGTCTAATAAAAAATGATGTACATGGGTTCTGTCGGGACTAAATGGAGAACGCCTGTCAAGTATCCTCAATCCAAAAACACGAAGCGTATCAAAAAGCGGGATCATTAAAATGGAAAAACCTATAGCAGGGGCTGCTTCTATCGGAAAATTAGAAGCCGGGTTACCGGCAACATTGATGAATTTGATAACTAAGATCGAGTTTACCAACCCGAGTAAGAGCGATCCTGTATCTCCCATAAATATTTTGGCGGGAGAGAAATTGTAAATTAGAAATCCGATAGTGCTGCCAGCTAAAGCAAATGCCATAACAGAATAAGTCAACTGGCCTGCATAAAAAAAGTAAGTACCAAAAACAAGGGTTGTCAATAAACCCAGGCTTCCGGCCAATCCATCCACGCCATCAATCAGATTAAATGAATTGGTGATAACGATTATGGTGAAAAGCGAAATAATAACACTGGTAACATGCGGTATTTCATAAATGCCTAAAAAGCCATGCATATTGTTTAACTCTATACCGCCGAATTTAATGATAATACCTGCTGCAATTAACTGGCCAATGAATTTTTTGCTAGCCGATAATATGAGGATATCATCTTTAATACCCAGGAAAAAAATAACAGTGGTTGCCGCTGCAAAATATTGAAGTTCGGATGCGATGGCCGAAGGAACACCCATGAGCGTAGCAATAATAAATCCTGCAAAAATACCCAGCCCACCTAAAGTTGGTATAACATTTTTATGTACCTTACGTTCATCGGGTTCATCAAAAAGCTTTTTATCCTTAGCAACCTGTATAATAACCGGGATTGCAAAAAAGGTTATCAAAAAAGCCAGACCCGCACTTAATAAAATATTATTCATTCCAGTAATTTGTTTCAGTACCTTTTACAATGCAAAAGTATTAAATATGTTTTGAGGATAAAAACTTAAATAATAGACTCAACATTTGGCAAAATAGATGCCTGATTGTTAGTAATTTCTGCCAAAGCAAAAATATTCCTCAATATACAAGCTAAATAACGCTTTATTTGTGAACTTATTATCAACTTTTGGGTTTTGTCCCCTTATTTTACTTTGCTTGTAATATGATTTTAAAGTAGGTTTGCAGCCACAAGGGTTTTATACCCGATTACCAGTTAAAAATCAATTTATTAGTATGAGCAACCTGAAAGAAATTGCATCACAGATAAGGCGGGATATTGTTAGAATGGTTCATGCCGTGCAAAGTGGTCATCCCGGTGGTTCATTAGGCTGTGCCGAATATTTTACTGCCCTGTATTTTGATGTAATGAAGCATAACCCGGATTTTAAAATGGATGGTGTGGGCGAAGATCTTTTCTTTTTAAGTAACGGGCATATTTCACCGGTCTTTTACAGCTCATTGGCACGCAGCGGATATTTTCCAATCACCGAATTAAATACTTTCAGAAAATTAAACAGTCGCCTGCAGGGCCACCCTACAACGCACGAACATTTACCAGGCATACGTGTTGCCAGCGGTTCTTTAGGCCAGGGTATGAGCGTTGCCATTGGCGCTGCTTTAGCAAAAAAATTAAACAACGATAATAATATAGTGTACTCACTACATGGGGATGGCGAATTGGATGAAGGACAAAACTGGGAAGCCATTATGTTTGCAGCCCATAAAAAAATTGATAATTTAATTTCAACCATAGACTGGAACGGCCAGCAAATTGACGGACCTACAAAAACAGTAATGGCCCTGGATAGTTTGAGAGCAAAGTTTGAGGCTTTTAACTGGGAAGTACTTGAGATGGCTGGTAATGATATGGAAGCCGTGGTTGCAGGTTTAAACAATGCCAAAACATTTATTGGCAAAGGAAAACCCATTGTTATTTTAATGAAAACAGAGATGGGACATGGTGTTGATTTTATGCAAGGGAATCATGAGTGGCATGGCATTGCACCCAATGATGAACAATTGAAAAAGGCCCTGGCACAATTACCCGAAACCTTAGGCGATTATTAAATAAAAGTCTCTGTAATTCCGCAGAGTATAAATTCCCCCTTCAGGGGGTTAGGGGGTATGAAAATAATTCCGCTCAGCGAAGGTGCTTTTACCATTGATATTACCAAAGTTTTTGTACCCTTTGATACAGACAAAGATGACCTGCAGCATCAGCCTGTTGGCAGTTTGCTGGTAGAGATACAACCTTTCGTTATCATCACTTTAAAAGATATTATTTTAATTGATACCGGGCTGGGTTTTAGTATGCCTGATGGATCTTTACAGCTTCACCAGAATTTATTGAAC
Source organism: Chitinophagales bacterium (assembly GCA_038226715.1). GTDB lineage: Bacteria > Bacteroidota > Bacteroidia > Chitinophagales > Chitinophagaceae > Ferruginibacter. The sequence continues at coordinate 39,214 of JBBRQF010000002.1, read as the reverse complement.
AATGGCATTGGCCCTATGGAAGTTACCAAAGTATTGCTGAGTCATTTGCATAAAGACCATAGTGGTGGTATAAGTAAGGAAGATAAAGTGCTGAACCAAAAATTCATGAGTTTTCCCAATGCTGAATATTATGTAAACAGGGATGAGTTTGATTTTGCCATGGCAAAGGGAAAGCCATCTTATACGCCAACCGAATTTGAAATATTGGGCAATACAGACCAGGTGATCTTTACACAAGGTAACGGCATAATCGATGATTATATTAAGTACGAAGTAACCGGTGCCCACTGTCCTTTTCACCAGGTATTCTGGATAGAAGAAGACGGACAAAAGATTTTCTTTGGTGGCGATGTAGCCCCGCAATTACAGCAAATGAAAAATAAATTTATTGCCAAGTATGATTTTGATGGCCGCAAATGTATGGAACTGCGCCAGCAGTGGTGGGAGCAGGGAGAGAAAGAAAAATGGACTTTTTTATTTTATCATGATATTAAGACGCCGGTGTTTGGGTTTTAGAACAGTCACGCAAAGGCGCTAAGTTTAAATACAAAAGCCGTAAATCAACTTTGCGGCTTTTGTATTTCTTATATATTCTTTGCGTGAAAATTATCTTATCCTGTGCAGGTAATCATTATTCATAAACTGCTTATGAATATCTTTCAGATCTCTTAAAATACTGGCATCAACCAATGTGCCTGATGTTTCTAAAAAAAAGCCACCGATGAGCTCGTTATCAACGGCTGTTTCAATTTCAAATGTTTGTCCTGCAGTTGCCGTGTCTTTTACATTGGCCATGATGGCATTCAGCATATCATCGGTAATAGGATCGGCTGTGGTGATCTTTACTTTATGGATATTACGCAGTGTATTAAATTGGTCGATATAAGTTGTTGCAATTTCAGGCAGGTTAGTTTCTCTTGCTTTACGTACCAGTAATTGAATAAAAGCACTGGTAAGTGTGCTTACTCTTTCTTTGGTGATAGATTCAATGATCTTTCCTTTGGCAGTTGGCTTAATAACCGGGCTGCGCAGCATGTTCACAAAATCGGGATTGCTTTTGCAAATGCTGTGTAACCATTTCATATCGGCATATACAGCATCAACCTGGTTTTGCTCTGTTGCCAGGTCAAGTAAACTTTTTGCGTAACGGCCTGCTAAACGTGGATTGTTCATACCCCTGTCCCCTAAAGGGGAACTTGATTTGTATCAATATTATTTGCTTAAAAATACTGATGGTTAAAATTTATTTCGATCTACTCCTTTTCCCCCTTTAGGGGATAGGGGCTTAATTCAGTTTTACTTCTGCAGCCAGGGTCTTAATATAATTCTCCTGCTCTGCTTTATTACTTAATTCTTTACGCAATACTTTTTCACTTACTTCCAGTACCAAACTGCCTACCTGGTTTTTAATTTCGGTAAGTGCAGCCATTTTCTGGTTTTGTATAGAAGCGTGGGCTTCGGTCATGATCTTATTTGCCTGCACTTTTGCTTCTTCTTTTGCTTCGGAGATCATTTTGTCTTTTGTTTCCTTTGCTTCTTTAAGCATGCTGGCTCTTTCTTCACGTGCCTGGGTAAGAATGGCTTCGTTATCATTCTTCATTTGTGCCATTTCAAGCTTGATCTTTTCGGCGGTAGCCAATGAATCAGCAATGTTTTTTTCCCTTGTTGCCAATCCGCCGATGATAGCAGGCCATGCAAATTTTTTCAACAGAAAAAACACGATAATGAAAGCAAGAAGTGTCCAGAGAATAAGGCCAAAGGCCGGTGTTAATAATTGCATTTTATAGTATTTATAAAATAAAAAATTCTGAAAAGTTCAATTTAAATTTCTCGACTTCGCTCGAAATTTAAACTCGCCCCTTCGACTTCGCTCAGGATGCGAAAAAAATTACTGCATCCTCCGTCCTGTACTTTGGATGCAGTAAAGGTTTTAAAGCACCATTGCTAAGAAACCGATGATGATCGCAAATAACGCTGCTCCCTCAACCAAAGCGGCTGTAAGGATCATGTTACTACGGATATCATTGATAGCTTCCGGCTGGCGGGCGATTGATTCCAATGCGCCTTTACCAATCTGGCCAATACCGATACCTGCACCAATGGCGCCTAATCCGGCACCAATAGCACCACCGGCATTACCTAATGGTGTGCTTAACATTACATTCAATAAATCCATGATTCTGATTTTATATTGATTAAAAAAAACTTAATTAAAAATGATATAATTCATCTGCTTCGGGTCCGTGTTCCGCATGCGCAGTTTCAAATGCCTGGCCAACAAAAACTGCTGTTAATATGGTGAAGATAAAGGCCTGTAAAAAAGCAACCAATATCTCAATAAAATAAATAAAAATGGTAAAAGCAATAGAGAAAGGAGAAAAACCCCAACCTACATATTGATTTAAAGATGCCATGATAAAGATGAGCGATATTAAACAGATGATCAGTATATGGCCTGCCACCATGTTGGCAAATAACCTGATCATTAAGGCAAATGGTTTGGTAAAAATGCCCAGTATCTCTACCGGTACTAAAATTACTTTTACCCAGCCAGGAACACCCGGAGGGTTGATAATATGCATCCAGTAATGTTTGTTACTGCTGAACAGGATCACTATAAATGAAATGATGGACAATACAAATGTGAAAGCAATATTACCGGTAACATTTGCTGTACCCGGAATTAAGCCTACAATATTATTAATGAGAATGAATAAGAATACGGTTAACAAATAAGGCAGGTATTTTTTACTTTTTGCACCCAGGTTTGGTTTGGCTATTTCGTCGTTAACAAAATTAACGATGGTTTCCATAGTGTTTTGCATGCCTTTTGGGGCAGAAGTTATTCCTTGTCCGGTACCGTATTTTTTGGCTACCCTGATGAGGATGATAACCAGTAAAATAAGTGCCAGTAACATTTGTACCACGTTACGGGTAAGCGAAATATCATACACAGCAACCGTTTCATCTATCTTTCCGTTGGCATCAACAGCCACGATCTTTCCGGCAGCGTATTTATTACGATCTAATTTTTCTTCATCAATTTTTTCGTTGGTCAATAAAGCATAACCATCTACGATATGCTCACCGTGGTGAAAAGCCGATGACATAAAAAACGAAAATCCTTTTTCCTTTGAATATAAAATTACCGGCAGGGGAATGGTTGCGTGATGCTGCTGTCCGTCGGCTCCTTTATAAGATAAAAAATGGAATTCGTGGGCATCCATGATATGGCCGAAGATCACTTCATTGGCATCAAAAATCTTTTCTTGTTTAACAGGCCCGGTAGTTGGTTCTTGCTGGGCAAAAGAAGCATTTGAAAAAAACACTAAACTTAAGCTGAAAACCGCTACCAGTATTGATTTGATGCTCTTTGATGCCATAATTTACCTCTAATTTGGCGCAAAGATAAGGATGGAGAGGTGAAATTAAAAATTGGCGGGGAAGAATTTAAGGATTATTTACTTCCCCTGCTTTCCTGATTTTTTCCAATTCTTCAATATCCACTAAGTCTTGCGGCCTTCCGACCGCTTTTTTGCAGGTAATCAGGTGGTTATAGTGTAAAAACCGAACTGTTGTGTCTTCAATTTCTGCAACTACAGCGTATTTAAAGCATTCTTCAAAACCGATTTTCTCTAATCCCTTTACAGATATCATTACGTCTAATTTGAAACCCATGTTTAACTGAAAATCCGTCCACCCAGGTATAAAATCCATGGTTTCGATAGGAGAGTAATCACCCGAACCTTGTTCTTTAAGGGCTTTTCTTAAGCGTTTCCTATTTTCTAAAGTGTCTTCAATCCAGATATCAATATCTTTTGTTGACCGGTTGTAGCCATGTAAGTTAATTGCAAAACCGCCAATCATAATATACCTGACTTCGTTTTTAAAGAGGCAGTTCCAAAGTGATAATATGTCTTCGTCAAAAACATCCATCTTTTATTATTGATTAGGGAGAACGGGGGCTTTTATGATTTTTGCTTTGCTTATCATACTGGATACTTTTATTAGTTTCATAAGCATATGAAATCTTTCTGTATAAGATGATTGAGAAGCTTCAAAAACACGTGCTTTTTCAAGTTCTTCCTTACTGCAATATGTTGTAATACCTACTTTTTGCATAACTCAAATTTACACTACTTTTTCCTGCTTTTCAAACTGCATTTTATGCAACTGGTAGTAAAATCCGCGCTTTTCGAGCAATTCGTTATGATTGCCAATTTCTTTTATTTCGCCTTTATCAAGCACTATGATCTTGTCGGCTTTGCGGATGGTTGATAAGCGGTGGGCTATAATAATAGAGGTTCGGTTTGAAATTAATTTATCAATGGCATGCTGTATCAATGCTTCACTCTCGGTATCAACTGAAGAAGTAGCTTCATCCAGTATTAAAATGGCAGGGTTGTATAATAATGCCCTTACAAATGAAAGTAATTGCCGCTGGCCCAGCGAAAGGGTGGCACCTCTTTCCATAACATTATAATCGTAGTTGCCGGGCAATTGCATGATAAAATCATGTATGCCGATCATTTTTGCAGCATGAACTACATCTTCATCTTTAATGGCCGGATTACGCAGGGTTACATTATCTTTTACCGAGCCACTGAACAAAAATACATCCTGCAATACCACTGCGATCTTAGCCCTGAGATCATCCAAGTAAAAATCATCAATATTTGTATCATCAATTTTTATGGTGCCTTTATTAACCTGGTAAAGCCGGTTAAGCAAACTGATGATGGAGGTTTTGCCGCTGCCGGTATGTCCTACAATAGCAAGTGTTTCGCCGGCATTAAGCGTAAAGCTGATATCTTTTAAAACATATTGCTCGTCTATATAAGCAAACCAAACCTTATTAAATTCAACCTTACCTTTCAGGTTTTCTGTTGATGTATTGCCTTCATTAATTGTGGTATCCTCATTATCGAGCACTTTAAAAACACGTTCGCTGGCAATCATGCCCATTTGCAGTACATTGAATTTATCGGCAATTACCCGCAATGGCCTGAACAATAAATTCAGACAAAGAATAAATGAGGTAATAACGCCGGCAACTTTTTCGGCCTGCTGGTGACTTACCACATCCTTTGCTGCCCACCATACCAATAAACCAATGGATAAAGCCATCACCAACTCTACAATAGGAAAAAAAACAGAGTAGGCAAAAATGGCTTTGATATTGGCATTACGGTGTTCTTTATTAATGCTGTTGAATTTTTTAAACTCTCTTTTCTCTGCCGCAAAAGCCTGTATAACGGCCATACCGGTAATATGTTCCTGCACAAATGCATTGAGGTTGGCCACGGCATTACGAACCTGTATAAAAGATTTATTTACACTCTCTTTAAAAAAATAAGTGGCCACAATTAAAACCGGGAAAGGCGCCAGGCAAACCAGGGTTAATACCGGGCTAACAGAAAACATGTAGGCCAATACAGAAATGATCGACAACAGATCAGCAATGATTGGTATCAGGCCATCGCTGAAAATATCATTGATAGATTCAATGTCATTGATGGTCCTGGTGGTGAGTGTACCGATAGGTGTTTTGTCGTACTGCGATAAATTAAGATGAAGGATCTTTTTGTAAGTACTAACCCGCATGTCTTTTACCACGCTTTGTCCCAGCGAAGCTGTAAGAAAAGTAAAAAAGAACCTAAAGCCGGTTTCTAACAGGAGTAAAACGATCTGAAAAATGGTGATCTCAATAATAAAGCCGCCGGGACCGTTTATAAAATGCGAAGATGTATCTCCCTTAATTCCGTTATTAATGGTGAGTTGTATCAGGAACGGTCTTACAGGAGCTATAACTGCAAGTAGTATGGCCAAAACCAATGATCCGTAAAATTTATTTTTATAAGGTGCTGCAAAATGAAATACCCTGCGCAGTAATGAAAAATTAAATATTTTTCTTTTTGCTTTTGGATTATCACTCATGTTGCAAAGGTAAGAGCCGATTTTAGATTTCGGATTTTAGATTTTTAGACCGTTTATTTTAGATTATGTATCGCTGATTCCTTATTGATTCTCCACCATATTATTGTAACCTTTTAAAAAGATGGCACCCAGGTTTTTATAAGGTGGTACATAATCATCCCAGCTTTCCCGGATGGAAACGCTGGGGTCTGCGGCAAATAATTTTGTAAGCGATGCCCACATACTCTTCCATACCAGTTTACTGCCCGATTCAAAAGTTTGGTTTAAGTAATTAAGTATGGGCCTGTTGATGTCGCCTGCACCTATTTCTTTGGTTGATATTATATGAGCCTCCGGGTTTATGTCGATAATGTCGTTTAAATTTTTATAACCGCCGCAGGAGCCCAGCATTACAATTTTTGCATTGCCTGACATACGCTTGATGGTACGTGGCAGCCAGTAACTATGTCCCCGGTGTACCACTACGGCTGGTTGCATATTGTTTTCGGCCAGGTAATTGTTCAGGTGTACCTGGGCACTGTCATCCAGGTTGGCATCATTATCCAAAGGGCGGTTTGCATACACCCATACATTGCCTTTTTTAGATCGTATCTCATACCACTCGCTGTTGGATGTTATTATCCATTCCTTAGGTGAAAAAGAACTGATGAAGGCCGGGAAAAAAGTTTTACCGTCCTTATCGCCATACCAATAAACCTGTTGTATAATTCTGCCGCTGTCATCCCGCATATCTTTATTTTCAATTTCATAAATGGAGGGGATGCCTAACACACTTGTAAGGTCAATTTTATTAGTACTGTCGGCCGATAAGAAAATTGTTTTTAGTAAACCATAGATCATTTTTCCCCGGTTATTATTTTTTTGAATGCAGTCATTCTCATTCTTCATCACATAGCCCAGTATGGTACTTTGTAAATTTTTATCGGTAATACTGCTGTACGAATCTGCCACATCGATCGCATCTTCCAGGTTGCCGGTATTATCCAGGTTGGCAATAAAGCCACGCATTAAAGTTTCGGATGAACTGGCGGGCATATAGCTTAAAAAATTATCCAGCTTATTAAAGTTGGCCGCCATCTTAATGAATTTTTTAAAGAAGTCGAAATGAACATCAAGCAGCAAAGAATCAGTTCTTGGATCTTTGCCAAGGCGCTGTATAAACCTGGTGTAGCTGTGTTTATAACTGGATGTATAAATATCACTTTCACTCATCACCATCATAAAGTACAGGTCAACTGCCGATAAGGAATCAATGGCACGCATACGGATGTTGATGTTGCTCAGGTCGTGCAGTGCATTTATAGGAGTTACAAAATGCTGAATAGCTTTTCCTTTTAAAACCTCCCGCAAGCCATTGGCACCAAACATGGCAATGGGTGTATCTTTAGCCGGACCTGTCATGCGTTTAAAATAGGATATCTCTGTCTGCACCAGCATTTTAAAATAACCAATACTGTCATACCCAACACCATCTTCTCCTACATATTTTTTTATGCCCTCAACGGTTTTATTTCCTTTCAAAATATCATCCAGGAAAGGAAAATATAAAAGTGCATTGGGAGTTTTAGTAAGTTCTACAATTGCTTTTACAACAGGGCTTGTATTACGGTGTACTAATTTTCCCAGGGGCGTATTGGCAGCCTGTGCTATATTATAAACCGCTGTAGGGTTAAGGTTACAGCTTTTTACAACAAGTTCATCTGCAAATGATTCATTGACATAGGGCTCCAGTGTCTGAAGTATCTTTTCGGGATAAATGGCACAGTATTTTATATACAGTAATTTTTTACTTGCTGCATAGCCCTGGTTTTCTGTAAAAATATCTGTCAATATCTTGCCTACCTGGTAAGGGACCTTGTTGATTTCGGAAGCCATACTCACACTGTCAATATCCGCTTTCATTATTTTTTCAAAAGCATCTACCAGCATAGGGGTATAAACAGGGTTAAACTCTTTCGAACGCCACTCTCGTCTGAAAGCTTTTAACAGGTTTTCGATATAACTGAGGTACTTTATCTTTTGATTATTGGTAGCTAATTTCTTATTCAGCTCAACAAAATTTTCAAGCTCATCAATTTTTTTTGTCATTACATAAGTGATAGCCTGGTTTATTTCGGGTTTGTGGGAGATCCTTATCAGGCTGTCTGTTTTACCATCCAGCTTGTCAAGCAGCAATTGTTCATCATTAATTTTATCATGAAATAATTGGCGGTATATGGGTACAATAATTGAATCCTGCGCAGCAAAAGCAGGGCAAACAGCCAGCAACAATAAACAGCTACATAAATATTTTTTCATATTGTGATTCTGCGTGGTCAATCAATAAAATTAAGGCAGTAGCGCCAATTTGTATTGTTTTAAAGATGAAAATTATTGTTAATGCAGTACATTCAGTTAACAATTTAATAATACAAAACTATCTTCAAACAACGTTCCTGATTAAAGGTAAAGACTATTTTTGTACCGTATGAGTGTAACAAGTACTGTTAAAAAAATTCTAATTGCTGATGACGAGCCGGATATTCTGGAGATCATCCAATATAATCTGCAAAGTGAGGGCTACGAAGTGCAGACAGCCAAAAACGGTAACGAAGCCATTGACGGGGCAAAGCGGTTTAACCCCGACCTGATCATCCTGGATATAATGATGCCCGGTAAAAACGGTATTGAAGTTTGTAATATCCTGCGGATGCAGCCTGCATTTAATGATACACTGATCATCTTTTTAACGGCACTAAGCGACGAAGGTACCGAAGTGAAAGGTTTAGAAACCGGTGCTGATGATTTTATAACCAAGCCCATCAGTCCAAAAGTGCTGGTGAGTAAAGTAAATGCTTTGTTCAGGAGAATTAATAAGGAAGATGCCGGCATATTACAGATCGGCGAACTGATCATTGACCGGGAAAAATATATTGTTAATTACCAGGACAAAGATATTATACTTGCACGTAAAGAATTTGAATTGCTGGCTTTACTGGCCGGTAAACCCGGTAAGGTTTTTTTACGCAACGAAATATTAAACCAGGTTTGGGGAACCGAAGTGATCGTTGGCGACCGTACCATTGATGTACATATCCGCAAAGTTCGCCAGAAATTAAATCTTGATTGTATCACCACAGTAAAAGGAGTTGGATACAAGTTTGATTTGTAAGAAAGCTTTTAGTTAAACAACCAAATAGGTACCCGGTAAACTAATGACTTTCCTTCGTAGCTTGCAGCTCATCGCTAATTCACTATGTCCACGTCAAAAAATTTTTCTCCGCAGCAATTATCTGCATTAACTGCATTGGGTTTATCCATACCGATAGCAGTTGGCATTTTTATTTTTAAACCCGTATGGTGGATCGCAGCTTTATCATTTCTGGTTATCTTTCTGGGTTCCTATGGTTTAATAGTTTATACCCTGCAAACCTTTATCTACCGAAAAATAAAACTTATCTACAAATTCATTTATCAAACCAAGGCCAGTAAAAGAGAAGAGTTTTATTACAAAAATTTACTGCCGCAAAAAAGTATTGATGAGGTAAGGGAAGATGTGGAAAAATGGGCCGGGCAGCGAAAGGAAGAGATTGAACTGCTGCAGCAAAACGAAGCTTTCAGAAAAGAATTTTTACAAAACCTCAGCCATGAACTGAAGACACCCATTTTTGCCATACAGGGTTATGTTGATACATTGATCAACGGGGCGATGGATAATCCCGACGTTAATAAAAAATTTCTGCAAAGTACATCACGCAATGTTGACAGGCTGGTAAACCTGGTAGATGACCTTGATGCCATATCCAAACTGGAAAGCGGCGAACAATTGTTGCTGAAAGACAGTTTTATCATCCAGGAGCTGCTGAAAGAAGTGTATGAATCGCTGGCTATTAAAGCAGATGCAAAACAAATAAAGTGTATCATTAAAAAAGGCTGCGAATTGCCGCTGACTGTATTTGCCGATAAGGAAAAAATACGGCAGGTATTTATTAACCTGGTTGATAATGCCATTAAATACGGTAAACAACAGGGAACCATTGAAGCCAGTTTTTATAAGGTGGATGGTGCCCGGGTTTTAATTGAGATAAGTGATGATGGCTCGGGCATTGCCGAAGAACATTTACTCCGCATATTTGAGCGCTTTTACCGCACCGACCTGGCCCGCAGCCGAAAGGTTGGTGGCAGTGGCCTGGGCCTTTCTATCTGCAAACATATCATAGAAGCACACGGGCAAACCATTCATGTGCGCAGTAAAATTGATGTGGGCAGTACGTTTGGATTTACGCTGCAGAGTAAAAAGGATTGATGGAATGTAAAGACGAAATTTTTCGTTAGGCCTTTAAATCAATAAATTATGAAATTGGGATTTACTGTTCTGTTCTCACTTATTTTGCAAGTTTCAAATGCACAGGAAAAGAAACTATCAATATCTTTTATTCAGTTAATATCACATCCTGAGAAGTATGACGGGAAATTATTGAGAGTATCTGGTTTTATGCATGTCAAACCAGAGGATGTTGGTCTTTATTTTTCAAAAAAAAATGCCGACTATTTAATGCGTGAATCTATATGGATTAGTTTTGATTCTAGTTTTTTAAAGGTCAATAATGTTAAATTATTTGATTGTAAATATGTTGAATTGATTGGGATATTTGACAAGGATGAAAAAGGGCATATAAGTGGTTTTCAAGGATCACTAAAGTCGGTTTCTTATATAAGAAAACTAAAAAAATGGTACTAATTTCCTGGCACACGAAGCGAAATGTTGGCAGTACATTTGGATTTACCCTGCAGAGTAAAAAAGATGAGCAGAAATAGCAGTTTAGAGGTTCATAATTATTTCATAATTTCTTCAATATCCGTATCGCCTTCTTCCTCTTTTGATTTGTGATAATCATTATTTACCTGTTCCTCAAATTTTATTTCGTCTTTTACATTGCGCATTACCAAAAAAGTAACCAATGCAATAAGTACGGCACCAACAGGTATTAATATAAACCAGTTCATTTGTTGAAGTTTCTTTAAAAATAAAGTAAAACGGCCAACAGGCATGTTAAGTTTAGGGTTGAGCTATTTTATAACCTGTTTGAAATGCTGTATATAAGGTGCATTAAACCAGTAAAAAACATGGGTTTAAAAGACTTAACATTGAAAAATCAAATCTTGCATTAATTTTACGTTATTAAATTGTTACCAGTAAAAATATATTCAACATGATAAAAAAGAAAACAACAGGCAAAAAAGAAACTTCATTGAAAGAAACAATCATTAAAGAGATTACGCCGCTTTTAACTACAGCTTTGGCAACGTTGAAAGATAGATTAGGAGAAAAAAAATTAGAGAAACGCATAAAAAAGGCAGCCAGGTTATTGGTAAGCGGTATTAAGCCCGTCACTGCTAAAAAACCGGTTGTTAAAAAGAAAACTGTAAAAAAGGCAGCAAAGAAAACCATCATTCCAGTATCATCCCCAAAGCCCCAAAAGGCAGCTAAGGCAGGTTCTAAAAAGTAAAGCCTGCAAGGCAGAATAAAAGTTAACGATCATCGATAAAAAATAAGAGAAGGATTTCTAATCCTTCTCTTATTTAATTGTAGTTACCTGTGTTTAATGATGCAAAATCTTAGCGGGCTTTGAGTTGTCGCTTCCGGATTCTAAAAAATGGTGGTAGCTTTCTGTAGCACCGCTGTTGTAAATGCAACAACCTATTGAACTATTAATTTTTATTCAATCGCCGTGCCATCATTAGTGATAACACGAGTGATATAATATTCCTTCGGCCACAAGCTGTGCTTATATCTTTTGCATCTTCAGTAAAATTAAATTCTTTATACAAGCTTCCGCCCACAGCAAGGGAGATACCTATCGTTGACTAAAAATTAAAAGAAAGGAATAGTATAGTTTTCTCATTCTTACCTATTTCCGGTAAAGGTTTCACAGGTCAATGTTTTTTACGTTATGAAAACATTAAGTTTGTGTTACCATCAATAAATAAAATAATTGAAAAAGTATTTGCCTCGAAAAATCTATGGGTAGTGATTTTCTTTTGTTTTCAGGAAAGCATTTTTAAAAAGCTACTTACATTCCTGCGCTGGTTTTATGCCTTCAATATCTTTTGTAAGCAGCGCCACATGATTACTGAATGTAATAATCCAGATACTGTCAAAATCATCATCATTCCATTTCAGCTGCGTCTCATTGATTCCAAATGCGTGTACGATGGGGACAATACTTTTATGATCCCAAACGACCAATACCAATCCATGTCTTTTTAAAATATCATTAGCAAGGCCTGAAGAATCTTTCCCAATGAATTTACTATTAATGGCGAGGTTGTATTTTACCGCAAGTGGTGTAATTGTTTGAAACATCCTGGCATGTTTGGTAGAAGAATCTGCACCCAATGTGGGTACATAACTGAATGCCGGAACACCAAATTTTGAAACGATCATTTGGGGAATTAACATTGATCTGTTTAAACCCTGACAGTTGAGGTTGTCGCCAGTTTTCGGCTTTTCTGCATGCCTGATAATAATAACTTTTAACGGATCACCCTGGTTTTGAGCAAATGCCATACAGGAAAAAATGAATAACCCGAAAAAAATCAGGCAAATAAATTTTAAATTTGTTACGAGCATACTTTGATATTTAATTGTGAAACCTGATACTCTTTTACCGCACCGTCCCAGCCCGTAGCCATAATGTTTGCAGCACTGGCCTGGTTCTTTCCATGTGCAAACATATGATTTAAGCACATGAGCAAACACATGTAGATTTATTCTTCAGACTAAGAAGAATTAATTACGGCTTCTTGCATAATGGTAAACACTAACTCCGTCTTTATCAATAAAACTCACAAACAAAGAATCTCCTTTAATACGTACATCAGCAAATCCAGCCACGCTTGCAGCAAAATTTGCCTTATTAAACTTTGGATTATCCTTTACCTCCGAGCCTCCGCCGGAAACAAAATAATCAGTATAACTATTTACAGGATGATTGTGCTGCAGGTTATGATCGTGACCACAGATATAAGCCTGTACTTTGTATTTTTCCAGCAGCGGTGCAAGCATCTTTTCCAGTTCAGGAGTTCCACCTCGCAAGGCAGCAGAATAAACCGGGTGATGCCCGAAAACAATTTTCCATGGCTCTTTGGCATTGGTTAATGTGGTTTCAATCCATTTACGTTGCGCTGCCGTATCCTGTAATTTTACGCCTTCCATATTTTTGGTAGTATAATAATCGCTGTACCAGGGACTGGTATCAATACAGATCAATCTAACTTTTTGTCCGTCGTTTGTTCTTAATACCCTGGTGTAATAGCGTTCTGGTAAAATCCAGTTTTTATTTACTGAATGGTAGTCAATTTGTGCCTGGGGGTTGCCCCGGTAATCGTGATTACCAAGACTTACATACCAGGGATATTTTTTAGTGAGTTCCTTATAAACGTCATCAAAAGATGTTTTCCAGTGATTGTCATTAATATCTTTCACGCCATCATCGTAAAAATTATCGCCGGTGAGCATGATGAAAGATGGTTTCAGGTTCTTAGCCTGGTCAATCATCTGGTTGGCCACATCCTGTTGATAAAATTTTCCGTCTCTTCCCCAATCGCCCAATACAAAGAAATTAAAATCATTTGCTACTGCAGTTTTAGAACCGGAAGTCATATTTGTACTTTCACATCCCGACCATAAAACAACAGCGCAAATAACAATTATTAAGTTTCTTAATCTCATTCATAAAAGATTAATGGCTGTTGCCATATCCGTTAAATTGATAGGCACCCATATCGGCACCGGGTTGCGGGTAAAAAGTTACACCATAAACAGCATCTTCTGCTACTTTTTTTAATGGCTGCAGGTTGATGCCGGTATAACCTTTTCCAATACAGGGTGAGCCTGCCTGCAACCTGAAGTTAAAGCTACCCATGGCAGCAATATCCCTTAATTTAACACCGCCAGTGACAGGTAAAGGATAGTTTATAAAATTAGGATTTCCAACCTTTACCACTGCTGTACCATCATACACTGAACCCAAACTGTAGTTAGCTGGTAAATAAGCCGGAGCCGGATTATCTGTTGATTGTGGCCTGGTTATATAACCTACAGGATAAAACTGGTTAGCAACCGATATTGAATCGCCATACTGATAATTATAACCATAAGATAAATGGGCTGTATCTGCTACAGGTGTATTTACAACCCGGTAACCAAACTTACAATTTACTGCAAGGTTGTTGTAAAACTTGCCTCCTGCTCCTTCCTCAAAATTAATATTTGCACCTCGCCCTGTTTGAATTTGCCTGTAACCACAATTAACAAACGTGTTATTATACATCACAACAAAAGAAGTTGGCGCACCTATTGGCTGCCCCTTATTGGAAACTTTTTGTCCGCTGGTGGCATTGCCTATAAAGAAATTATAGGCCATATCACCAACCGTTCCGCCTTTTACATTAAAGCCATCACCCCCATTCAATCCACCTTTTTCTTCTGTATTTCTGAACATTTCAATCTGCCCGTTGGAGATACGGATAGGGTCATCCACTCCGCCATATACCCATGAATCTTCCATAACGAAATTGCCTCTGTAATTTTGAAACAGAATAGTAAAAGCAGTAGTATTGGAAGTGTTGGCAATTTTTGGAGCTGTTGTTGAACCTAATGCAGATCCTCCGAATTCAACATGTGTCCATTTCAGCACCATCAGGTAACATGATGTATCTGCATACAATCCTTTCCATTTTCCGGCAAAGGCAGGGTCAGTAGCCGGATCGGCCCCAGGCGTATTATTTTTTACCACAGCATCAACTGTAATCCAGTTGGGATTGGCCTGGGTTCCATTACTGATAAAAGTTCCCTTGATAATAATTGCAGAATTACTGGTAACATTTATGTGAACACCAGGCTGTAAAAACAAAGTGTCACCGGCATTTACGATCACGTCACATCCGATGGTATAGGTTTTACCCGAAAGCATGGTTCCTTTAATAGCACCACAAAGCGGGGCTGCATCACTTATGGGAGTTGCAATTAAGACCGGGGCTTTATAAATATTTGCAACGTCCTCGGCTTGTTTTTTACAACTGTTTAAACTAAACAGAACAGTAACAATTAGTGTTGTGTTTAAAAATATATTTTTCATTTTATAGTTTTTTATTGTCTTAAAATTTATACCTGAATCCTCCCAGGAAGGTTATTTTATAAATATCTCTCTGTACCAGTATCTTACTATTCTTATCCTGTTCAGGCAAGATGTCTTTTCCCGAACGGAAATTATTTGATTGGTTAATGTACCATTTGGCCGGGGCATTGGTAAGGTTATTCACTTTTGCATACACGGAAAAATGTTTGATGATCCTTTTCTCAAATGAAAAATCCAGTTGCGAATATGGCGCCTGTACGAAATCAGAATTATAGATGGGAGACACTAATGATATGCGTTGACCGGTATAAACAAATGCCAGTTGTGCATCGAGTCCTATTTTTTGATTTTTGTAGAGTAATGATAAATTGCCAATGTGATCTGCCTGACCCTGTAACGGACGGCTTTGTTGCTCCACCCTGTTCTTCTGGCCATTATCATAATAATAGTAAAGTTTGTCAGTGGTTACTTTTGATTTGGTATATGTGTAGTTGGCTGATACACCAAATGGTCCAAAATATTTTGTAAAGACTAGCTCAATACCATAATTCGTAGCATTACTTGGCGGATTTTGTGGCTTGATCTGCTGGGCACTTGGGCCACCAGCGCTGACAACATACCACTCTACCGGGTTCTGGATATTCTTATAAAAAGCGCCTACTAAGATCTGATCGGCAGCTCCCGGGAAAAATTCGTAACGCAGATCAATATTGTCGGCCCTGCTGTGTTTGATGTAAGGGTTGCCTTTGATGTTGAAGTTTTCATCAATTTCTTCCTGAGGCACAATTTCAAAAAAGCTTGGGCGGCTTATAGATTTAAAATAAGACAAACGTAAATTCTGTTTGTCTGTTAATGCATACTTCAAATGAATACTTGGTAAAACATCAGTATAATGAATAGTTCCTTCTTTAGCATCTACAGTGGCTGGCATAATGGTTACATATTTTTGCTGCGTATTTTCAATCCGCACACCACCAACAATCTGCAGTTTGGATGTTGCCATTAATTTAACTTCTGCATATCCTGCAATGATATCTTCTTTAAAATTGTAGTTGTTGAAAGTAACCGCTGTTACATCACCTTTACCCTGGTCAGGCTTAAAGAAATATTGTGCCAACTGGAAATCTGTAAAAGGTTGAGGAGCTCCGCCAACTAATATCGGGTTCAGCACATACCGGTTATCATAATTATCTCTTGTTTTGTGGCGAAACAGCCCTCCAAAAGAAATATCAATTTTCTTTTTTAATAATACGGGCGAGTATTTGAAGTTCAGGTAGCCAGACAGGTCCTGGTCTTTGTTATGTGTCCAGCTTCTGTCCATTTTTTGCGTGATGTATTGTGTTTCACTTACCTGGCCGGTGGTTGGATCTGTATAAACTGCATGGTCAACTGCATACTGTGCCATGTCGGGAATTGCAAATTTCGCTATAGAATAAACTGCATTCCAATTCAATTTAAAATTGTTGGTTAACTGGTGGTCTCCCTGAAGGGTGGCATTATAAATACTTTGTTGCTGCCACCTGCTCCTGTTCGTGATCTGAACATTCCCTGAGCCAGGACCAGTACGCTGGATTGCTAAAACGGAATCTACAGAATACCGTGACTGATATTCATTCATTTTCAGGTAGAGGTTATATAAACTGATCTTATTGTTCTTGTTAAAAACGTAATCAATCTTATTATGTAAACCTAATCGGCTGGTTTGTGTTGAATACTGCCTGATGTAGATATCACTGAATACAGGAATGTTATCATTGCCGGGGTTGGTAGTTGGTTGTGCATTAGGCAAAAAGAAATCAGAATTAGAACCACGATAGATATTCTGATAACTGGCCCCTACAAGTACACCCAGCTTATTGTTTAAAAACCGGTCGCCAATGGTTAACCCAACCGTACTGTTTACCGGGTTTTTCTTGGGGTTGAATACTAAATTACCTTTTGGAAAGTCAGCAGCCGGATTTGCGGAATAGCTGTTACCATTAATCTCCGCAGGAGATTTTTTATTGATGGAAGATGTGCTGAAATGACTGAAAGGTCTGTCGGAAAATAAAGTAGAATAACCACCAGCCACATTTGCATTCAGTAAAAATTTATCGGGTGCGCTTTTCATCACCAGGTTCATGGTTCCGCCAATGGCATCGCCTTCCATAGAGGGGGTGAGCGATTTAATTACTTCCAGCCTTTCTAAAAGATCTGAAGGGAAAATATCTAAAGGTACATAGCGGTACTTATTGTCGGGGCTGGGTATTTTAATACCGTTTACCAACGTGTTGTTGTAACGCTGGTCCATTCCTCTTATCACTGCATAACGACCTTCACCGCTGCTGGTGCGTTGTATGGTGATGCCACTCATTCTTTGCATGGCATTTGCAACTGTTACATCCGGCAAAAGTTCAATCGTTTTTTGAGAAAGAATATTCTGAACATATTCAACATTCTTTTCCAACCGCCTTGCTGATTTATCATCAGTTCTTAAACCTGAGCTTACAGTAATGGCAGCAAGGTCTTTAGTTGTTCTTTTTAATTCAACATCGGGTACAGTTGCATTCTGGCCTGCCGAAACACTAACCGGATTGCTTACGGTTTCGTATCCCAGGTAATCAATTCCTATTTCGTAGGAGCCTGGCTTAACATTCTTAAAAACATATGAACCATCTAGCCTTACGAGGGTCTTTTCAGTGGTGCCCTTTAAGGTTACAGTTGCACCAATTAAGGGTTCACCAGTTAATGCATCTGTTACTTTCCCCTTAATGGACTGTGCATTTGAAACCAGGTTGAAAAAGAGAATCAGGGATAAAAAGGCAATAGGCTTAGCAGAAAATTTGATAATGAAGTTCATGCAGATAGTTTTAAAATTTTGTCAAACGTGGAATTAAATCCGACTTGTAATCAAAAATATAACTGTTTGCAATCCGTTAATACGGGGTAATGATTTTGTAACAATTGCATAATATTTACATAATATTCAAAATTTTTTAATGACACGTAACACTCACATAACATTAGCGTAAAGATTTGGTTACACAGATTAATTCCCTTTGTATTAGTTACTAACCCAAAATCTGAGTGTTATGAAAAATGTGAAATACTTTTTTCTGGAACTTTCTGTAAGAATTTTCCTGCCCATGCTTGCTGCCTTTTATCCACCGCTGAAGTTTTTTAAGATCCATTAATGGATAAAATAAAAAAAAGGCAGCTGGATATACTGGTTCTGTCTGATGTACACCTTGGCACTTTTGGCTGCCACGCTAAAGAACTGCTGCGTTACTTAAAAACGGTAAGGCCCAAAACCGTTATCCTCAATGGCGATATTATTGATATCTGGCAATTCAGTAAAAGATACTGGCCCAAAAGCCATATGAAAGTGATCAAACAGATCATGCACTGGATGAGTAAGGGTGTTAAGATCTATTACATCACCGGTAACCATGATGAAATGCTCCGGAAATTTGTTGGTTTTAAAATGGGTTCCCTCAAGATCGTGAATAAAGTAATATTGGAACTGGATAACGGAGAAAAAGCCTGGTTCTTTCATGGCGATGTGTTTGATGTAACCATGCAGCATAGCAAATGGCTGGCAAAACTCGGTGCAGTTGGATATGATACACTCATTCACATTAACAGTTTTGCGAATTTTATTTCAGAAAAAATATTTAAAAAAGGTAAACTGTCGCTGTCAAAAAAAATAAAGAACAGTGTAAAGAGTGCCGTAAAGTTTATCAACAGTTTTGAGCAGACTGCTGCTGACATTGGTATTAGCAACCAGTATGATTATGTTGTATGTGGCCACATTCACCAGCCCGAAATGCGGGAGATTGAAAATGAGCATGGTAAGATCATGTACCTGAACAGCGGCGACTGGATCGAGAATTTAACAGCCCTGGAATATGTAGATGGCGACTGGAGAATTTACCGGTACGATGAAAATGAAATGGACAAAATGACTGAGCATGGGCTGGAAGAAGAGGAACTGAATAATACCCAACTGTTTGATAACATGTTGGAAGAATTTAACCTGATGAAACAATGAAAAATAAATTGTGAACTAACCCGGTTTCGACAAGCTCAACCTGACATTTTTTTCGAACTGACTAGTTAAAGCATTTGAGGTTTCACTTTAAATTATAATTCTGTCAGTCTGAGCTTGTCGAAGACGGGTTGATACTTAAGAGCATGAATTAAACAGAAAAAATGAAGATATTATACGCCATACAAGGCACTGGTAACGGGCACTTAAGCAGGGCCCGTGATATTATACCCATCCTGCAGCAAAAGGGCGACCTGGATATCCTGGTGAGCGGTATACAGGCCGATGTGGAACTGCCATACCCCGTGAAATTCAGATTCAAAGGGCTGAGTTTTATTTTTGGAAAAAATGGCGGTATTGACCTGATCGCTACTTACAGGAAGAGTAATTTAAAAAAACTCTACAACGAAATTAAGGCTCTGCCGATAGAAGCATACGACCTGGTGATCAATGATTTTGAACCGGTAAGTGCCTGGGCCTGTAAGATGAAACACAAGGAATGTATCGGCCTAAGCCACCAGGCAGCAGTGATCAATAAAAAATCGCCCAAACCAAAAAAGAAAGACCTTGTTGGGAAAGCAGTGCTGAATAATTATGCACCTGTTACTGTAGCTTATGGGTTTCATTTTGGCGCTTATGATAAAAATATTTTTACACCTGTAATACGTAACCAGGTGAGAAATGCAAAACCCGAAAGCAAAGGCCATTACACAGTTTACCTGCCGGCCTACAGTGATGAAAGAATTATAAAAGTGCTGAGCGAAATAAAGGATATTCAGTGGCAGGTATTCAGCAAGCATACAAAAAAGGAATTTAAAGAAAAAAATATTCATATACGGCCGATCAATAACGATGCCTTTATTGAAAGTTTTATAACCTGCACCGGTGTGTTATGTGGCGCTGGTTTTGAAACACCGGCAGAAGCATTGTATTTAAAAAAGAAGCTGATGGTAATACCCATGAAGGGGCAGTACGAGCAGCAATGTAATGCTGCGGCTTTAAAAACCATGACTGTTCCTGTTATAAAAAGCTTAAAGAAAAAATACCTGGATATAATAAAAGCATGGACAAGAGACAAGCAGGTGATCACGGTTAATTATCCTTATACAACGCAGCGGATAATTAATATGGTCATCAAAAAACATGGTAATACAGCTAAAGAACAACCTGCTGAACTGGGTGATGGCATTTATTCTGTTAAAAAATTAAAAGAAAAAAGCCTTGGGAAAATATTAAATCAACTTGCTGAATAAGGAATATGCTTTTTACAAAAAATGATTTTGGAGATGATTTTAAATGGGGCGTATCTACTGCAGCGTACCAGATAGAAGGTGGGCATAATGCTGATGGTAAAGGCCCGTCTATATGGGATACCTTCACAAAAAAAAAGAAAAAAATATTCAATAATGCGCATGGAAATATTGCATGCGATTTTTATAATCACTACGCAGCAGATATTGCCCTCATCTATAAACTCAATATTCCAAATTATCGTTTCTCCATTTCCTGGAGTCGCATTATACCGAATGGAATCGGTGCTGTAAACCACAAGGGTATTGATTTTTATAGTAAGCTGATAGATTTTTGCCTGGAATTGGGCATTGAGCCCTGGATAACCTTATATCATTGGGACCTGCCTGAAGCATTGCAGCAAAAGGGCGGCTGGGTCAACCGGGAAGTGATTAACTGGTTCGGTTATTTTGTTGATTGCTGTATAAAAAGTTTTGGCGACAGGGTTAAATACTGGATGGTACTTAATGAACCCATGGTATTTACAGGTGCCGGTTATTTTTTGGGAGTACATGCACCCGGTAAAAAAGGATTAAGCAGTTTTTTGGCTGCTGCCCATCATGCGGCTATGTGCCAGGCAGAAGGTGGAAGAATTATTAAAGCGCTGAGGCCGGATTGTAAAGTGGGAACAACATTTTCGTATTCGCATGTAGAACCTTTCCGGTATTATGAAGAAAAGGATCTGAAAGCAACTGTTAAAGTAGATGCATTGCTGAACAGGATGTTTATAGAACCACTGTTGGGACTTGGGTATCCAACAGGTGATTTAAAAATCATAGAACGTATTGAAAGATTTATGTACCCGTATGATGAAAAAAAACTGGCTTTCGATATGGACTTTATCGGCCTGCAGAATTATACCAGGGAGCTTGTAAGTTATTCTCCATTTATGCCATTTATAAAAGCCAAAATTATAAAAGCAAGTAAAAGAAATGTAGAACGCACATTGATGGACTGGGAAGTTTACCCGCCCAGTATTTACAGTGCATTAAAGCGGTTACATAATTACCAGCAGATAAATGAGATCATCATTACAGAAAACGGTGCAGCTTTTGATGACAGCTTTGAAGAGGACAGGATAGATGATTTTAAACGGGTGCGTTTTTTACAGGATTATATAGCACAGGTATTGCTTGCAAAAAGAGAAGGGGTAAAGGTGAATGGGTATTTTGTGTGGACGTTGCTTGATAATTTTGAATGGGCCGAAGGCTATTATCCAAAGTTTGGCCTGGTAAATATTGATTTTAAAACGCAAAAAAGAACAATTAAGAACTCCGGCAGGTGGTATAGCCAGTTTTTAAGAAATACACTGGCTGCATCAAAAGAACTTTGGCATCAAGAAAAGGCAGGAACAATATAATAATTGCTTAACAGGGAATTTACATTTCAGTAAAAAAAGGCTTATACTTTTACTAAACAGTTTTGTTCGAATTTGGGTTAGTAAAACAAACCTCCGTATCGTTAACGGAGGTTTCGTTTTGGTATAAAATTTTTGTTACGCCGCATTACTATCTTTTATCATTCACTGATATTGATACCGGATCATTTACCGGGTGCTGCGGATTAAATTGATATCCCAATATACCTGCAACAGTTTGTGCAAGCTGGTCATTAAAAAATTCAGCCTTGATTTTTAATTCAGCTTTTGATTGAAATGCCGGTCCCAGCGTCATCAACCAGCTATAATTACTTCCAGGTGTAAATAAGCCATGCCTTACCCAGTTTTTAGTGGTTTGTCCCCGGCCATGATCGGTGGTAATAATAAAACTGGTATTGTTTTTATAAAAGGGATCTGTATTTACGAGATACCAAAGCTGGGCCAGGTATTCATCAAACAAATGTGCGCTTTGCAGGTAGCCGCTGTAATTACCGCTGTGGGCATATTCATCTGTTTCGCCAAAACCTATGAATACGATTTTGGGGTGTTTGGGTTCAATATATGCTTTGGCAGTTACAAAAGTGAGCATATCGTTCCTGGTATTTTGTGCATTATCTATTCCATTGGCCTGTACTGCATTTGCAAGTATTTCTGTGCCGGTAAGTGAATCGTGAGTAATAGTTTGATAACCGCTGTTCAAATAAACAGCACTTTGTTTTTTATTAAGAATATATTCAAACAAATTCCAACTGGCAAATGCAGCCACACTGTCTTTATATCCGGGTTGCTGATTTAAAAACTCCAGCAGGTTCTCATTGCTGTTCCATTTTTTACTGTTTTTGATGATGGCAGGATCGGCATAACCAGTAAGAATTTCATTGTATCCGGCATAAGAAAAACGATAGGCATTGGCTACCGAAACTTTATTGCCGTAGTTTCTGTTTCCATAAAGCGAGCCTTTTTTAACCAGGGTTTTCCACACAAAGGGCATCAGCATTTTTCTTCTTTCGTTTACATCATTATCCCAATACAACTCATTAAGCAAGCTGGTATCTTTTACATAACCGGGATTATTAATGATGAGTGAATCGGCGCCGTTAAAAATTTCATTCCAGCGAAAACCGTCGGTGGTGATAATAAAAATGTTGGGTGCCGACTGATTTGTTTGTGCGTGGGATTGGTTTGTAAAAAGGCAAAGGAAAAAAACAGTAATGATTTTCATTTACAGATGTTTTACAAAGAAACACCTGCAGTATAAACAGATCATTAACGGGGCATTATGGCAATATTAAATCTGCATCAGCCAACCACATCTGCAACGGCAGTATTGTGTGGCTGAAAGCTGTACCAGCAAAGTACAAGAAGCAGGCTGGCGAATTTGGTATCTAATAAAGATTTTGTTTTGTTGAGGCCAAGTGCAATGGCATTATAGCTGCAGGTAAGCAGGTTCTTTTGCATCGATTCATCATAGAGTTTTAATTCACCGGGATTATCCTGGTCACATACAAAGAAATATTTTTTCCCGTTCAGTTCCACATGGCCTTTTCCGGTCCCGGGTTTGGTTTCTTCTACCTTACCCAGTTTAATACCGTATTCGTCCCTGATAACTTTACGGGGAATTAAAAACCCTCTTTTTTCAAAAGAGAACATCCTTTTACCCAGGTCACTCACCGTTCTTACAAAGCGGGTTTGCTTACTGAAAGAGATATTGGCCAGTACTTTTTCATCTTCCTGCAATTCAAAATTTTCTTTGGAGGAAGTATTGTTAACGTTAACCAATTTCATAAAATATATATTTAATTCTTGCGACTGTGAAATTAATTTCTATTTATTCTAAAAGAGCTATGTGAAAAAAAATGTGCTTTAAATGTGCATAGTAACAATTTGGTAACATTGATCTCAGGTGCAAAAAAAGCCACCCAGGCAGGAATACCGGGTGGGAAGCATGAGAAAACTTGCTAATTGCTAAGGAAATTTGTTAATGTTCAAACTAACTGTTCGGGTGCAAACTACCACCCCTATGTTACGGTAAGTTAAAAGAATGATTATGTAAATGTTATGCCTTAGGGCCATGTCATTAAGTTAAGGAATGTCAGGTTGAGCTTGTTGAAACCGGTGCTATTTTGTATACAACTCGCCTTCGACAGGCTCAGGCTGACAGCGTTTTAACGTGTTAACTTAATAACATTGGGCTTAGGGCTGCTTTTGCGGCATGAGGTTACCATTGCTGTCGTAAGCATCGGTGGCGGTTATCTTTCCTTTTTCATCATAAACCGTCCAGGTGCCGTTTTTTAAACCATGCACATAATTGCCACTGCTTTGGATGCTCCCGTCTTCATTATAAAAAATCCCTTTTCCATGAAACTGACCGAATGCATCCAGTGGCAGATCGGCCTGAAGATTACCATTTGGAAAATATTGTGCAAAAAATGTACGCACATCTTTTTTAGCAATGATGATCTGGCGTATGCTATCTGCAGAGTCTTTCATTAACTGGCAAACAGAGGAGTCTTTTTTGTTGAAGTAAAAAACTGTGGTTACAAAATCGGTTCTTTTGTAAGGTTTAGAATAACTGCTATCGCTTTGTTTAATGACAGAATCGAGCCAGGCTCGATTAATATTTTTGGTGCTGGTAATGTTTTTTTTGCTTTTGTCAACGCATCCAAAAACGAATATTGCAGCAAGGATAACAAGTAAAAATATCTTTCTCATAATGTAAATTTAAAAAAAACATCCCGGCAAAAAGCCGGGATGCAAATATATAAAACTGGTATAAGCCGGTTATTAGAACTTAGCCCATGTTTTCCAACATGTATGGTTATTACACAAACCTGGGGTAAAGCAATGGGCCGCTCCTTTCCGGAGCGGCCCATCTGTAATATAAAAAACAGAAACTTTAGAAACTATATCTTAAACCAAACTGCATCTGGTATCGTGAACCAAAGAGGTCTGTTGAGTAAGGAACCCCGGGATCAGCAAATGTATATTTTGGATATGCGCCTGCTACAGGAGGTGCAGTTACCTTTAAACCAACGGATGACATGGAGTTGAAAGTATTTGGTGAAAAATATACTTTGCCCCAATTCTTACTAAGAAGGTTGGTGAGGTTTACGATATCGTAAGTGAATGTAATGGTATGGGTTTTCTTTCCTGCTTTAATGTTATAGTCCTGTGTAAATCTGAAATCAAGTTGTGTATTCCATGGTGTGCGCCCACCATTTCTTTCAGTAAAATCGCCTCTGCGTGTGCTCAGGTATTTATTGTTGTCAACAAAAGTATTGAAGGCTGCAAGTTGTGTAGCGTCAGCAAAAAAGCTACTCATTTCGGCTTTGGCTGGAATGTATACCAGGCTCTGCGACTGTCCCGTTCCATCATAAGTAGAGTTGATCAAACCATAAGAGAATGGAGCCCCGGAAGCTGCACTGAAGAATAATGAAAATGACGAAACGAATTTGTTTTGTTTCTTCCAGTCTATCCTGTAATTGGCAGTAGCAACTATACGATGACGAATATCGAAGTTTGAATTGGCAAGGCCGGGATTGTTAGGACTCAAAGACTGGTTCAACTGCCAGTTAGACTCCATTGAATTGCGGATACCATTGGTAATATCTTTCGAATGACCATAAGTATAAGCAGCGGTAAATCCAAAACCGAAAGGGAATGTTTTGCTCAACTGGCCGGTAATACTGTAACGGTAGCCCTCACTGGTGTTGCTGAGAAGATATGCATTCGTGTAAGAAGAATTTATTTTAGCACCGCTGTATATCGGTTGCTGGTGCTTTGTATCGTACACCCAATAAGTGGGATTATCTACATAGTTGATTTGCTGAAATTTCAGATCATGTATCACTTTTGTGTAAATGCCTTCGATTGAAAATTTCCATTGATTGGCAGTTTTGTAGTCAACAGCCAGGCTACTTCTCCACACCTGTGGCATTTTAAAATTATTATCAATCAGATCTACCTGTGTGCCACCTGTAGCATCGTTGATATTTTTACCCTGGTTCTTTACAAAGTTAGCTTCGCCAATATTACCGCTGATAGCATCTCTGATAGGATCGGTACCTACAGCATACGGTGTGGTTGAGCGTTGATCAAAAGCGCCATACGTAACACCATTGTTATAATAAGCATACCCTAACCATGCAAATGGAATACGGCCTGTGAAAACACCGGTACCACCACGAACGATCAGTTTTTGGTTGCCCAATGCATCATAGGTAAAGCCAATCCTGGGCGATACCTGCATCTGGCCCATAAAATCATTTTTAATATTTTTCGGCAAAGTATTATTATACGTTGTACCGTAGTTGGCATCAACCGGTGCATTGCTGGTTTTGCTGCTGAGTGGTTGCTTGTTGGGCATATTAGCAATGTCGAAACGGATACCTGGTGTTATTTTTAATTTACCAAGGCGTATTTCATCCTGTCCGTACGCACTGTAAAGGTTTACTTTAAACTCTGCTGGCGGATTGGCCATAATATAGTCACGGGTATTATCGGTATAATTGAAATTGGTACGAACCCTGTTTGGATTGTTGTTAAGGAAGTCGTTTACACTGCTGTAACCTACCCTGCCGTTCCAGCTATTTACAAAACCATATTGAATCTTATAAAATTCATTATGCGTACCTGCAGTTATGGTGTGGTTACCTTTTACAATAGTTACGTTATCAGTAAACTCATATGTTTTTTGGCGCATGTTGAAGATGCTTGCTTCACGATCAGTGCCTAGGAAAATTGTTCCTCCGTTAGAAGCAATTTCAACTTGTGGTAAAGCCGGATTAGAGGTAGGTTCACGATAATCATGAATATTGGAATATCCAAGTACAAGACTGTTGGAAATCATGTTATTAAAATTGGTTTTTAATTCAGCAACTGTAGAAGACTGGTTATTTACCTGCTTGAAATCAATACTGCCAAAACGGAAATTTTGCTGATCACGTTCAAGGTTGGTGGCTTCTGAAGTAATGGTATTGTTTCGAACCGATAAACGGTTTTTACTATTGATGATCCAGTCTATCCTGTTAAAAAATTTATTAGAGTTGGAATAGATAGAAGTGTTGCCGTAAGCTCCTGCACCATTGGCAATGCCATATTTATTTCTCATTACTGAATCAATGCTTTGCGCCTGTGCAAGTGTAATAATTTTATTATCGGCCGATCCCGCGCCAAGAATAACAGGATCTACCCGGCGGGTAATTTCTTCATTGGTAAAAAAGAACAGCTTGTTTTTTATGATGGGTAAGCCTACACGGAAACCGGTTTGATAATCATGAAAATCGCTTGGTTCTTTTGTTTTATCGCCCGCATTGTTTGGGCCTACTAAAAAAGCGGGACGGCCATAACCGTACACTGAGGCATGCAGATCGTTGCTGCCACTGCGAGTTACAGCATTTACACTACCACCCAGAAAGTTGCCTATTTTAACGTCGTATGGCGTAAGATAAACCTGTACATCCTGTATAGCATCAAGAGAAACAGGGTTAGTGCGTGTGCTGCTGCCCGGTTGACCCGAAGCATTGGTTTGGCCACCTAAAGATGGGCTAAAGCCGATGGCATCGTTATTTATAGCGCCGTCAATAGTAACATTATTGTAGCGAAAATTGGTACCTGCAAAAGAGTTATTGTTGCTTTGCGGCGTTAACTTGGTAATATCCTGCAGGCTTCGGTTCAACGAAGGAATATTCCTGATCTGATTTTGGCTGATCTGAACGTTAGCATTTGTTTTTGCGCTACCGCCTTTTGCGTTCACTACTACACTTTCCATGGTTTTATTTGCTTCTGTAAGCCGGATATCCATGCTGTTGGCACCTAATGATAAATTGTAATTGGGCCTGGTTTCAGGATTGTGACCCACATATGTAAACGTAATTGTATATGGTCCTCCTGCCTGAAGATTTGAAAGGGAGAAGACCCCTTTATTGCTGGACGTGGTGCTGGTGATGAATCCGGTCGGTTCATGTTTCAGCATAACAGTAACACCAGGCATCAATTCGCCTTTGCCATTTTTTATAGTTCCTGATATTGTTGCAGATGTTTCCTGCGCATACAGGTTTGAAAAGGAAGTGCACACGACAAACAATAAGAGTATTCGTGTAACTAAACTTGAAAGCTTCATAAATTTGAGTTTTGTTTTGCTAATGTTAGTATTTGATAAATTAAATTTTAATTTCTTTTGCCTTATATATTGCAGATGTTAACCTGACCGTATTTTTTTCGGGTAAGCCACTGCTAAAGTGCTCTTAATTTTGAACCGGAAACCTTGCCTTCGATCTTACCGGTTTGTGCAAAGCTGCTTATTGATAGTGTAAAAAATGCAATTAGTAGTAACGGTTTCATGCCTTATATATTTAACGCAAAAAGACAACTTGCATGTTATCCCAACATGAATTGAATGTTACGATAACGTTACCTGTATATTACGGGAATGTTAAGGAAATGAAAATCAGAATCTGAATTGCAGTCTGCAGGTAAATACATCATCTTTTGCATCGGATGTATAACCTGTTAGTTGTGTTTTTTCATTAAACACACGATCGTACCATAAAACCAATTTCAGGTTTTCGTTTACATAATAAATATAGCCCAGTCCCAGCGTTGTAAATTTTATATTTGCGGCATTCAGGTTACTACCGGGTTTACCTATCTCCGAACCTTTTACTTCAGCGTTCGCATCAAACCAATCGTATTTGATGCAGAGTTGATGATGTGGATTAAAAATATTCTGTAATAAGTAAAAATAAGCGCCATTGAATTTTCGGATATAATATCCATCATTACCTGCAAGCAATGCTGCAGGAGGTTCAGAACTATTCTCTGTTCCGGTTTGTGTGCCAAAAACAAATTCGGCCCTTAATTCTGTTACACCATTTTTGTGTTTAAATTTCAACTGTGCATCGGCACCATAATATTTTCTTGGTGCTATCTTTCCGTTATTTGAAAATGTTGAATCGATCAGCATTTTTTTATCTGCACCAACGGTGCTGGTTGCATAAACATACTTGGTGCTTTGTAAAAGACCGCCATTGAAATAAGAAGCAGCAGCACTTAATGTAAGCCTTTTAGAAAGCGGGTAAGGTTTTAAAGCAAAGCGACTGATAAAGTCTTTGTGACTATCAAAGTCTGCAATGGCATTTAAACCGGGACCATTAAAAAAACCGGCATCAATTTTAAGGAATCGCAACGGATTACTTTTTTGTCTTGGTTCAAAAGAGATCATAGCCCCCAGGTCGCGTTCTACTTTTGTAAGTATCTGGCTCATTCTTCCCCTTTCCGGGCTTTCGCGGTCGCTGGAGCCGAGGTTTAATTCATAACTGAATGGCCGGGCAAATAAACCTGCCGTTAATGAAAAGAGCTGATATTTGTTTTCCATTACCCGACCCCAGAAATCACGTGCGAAGAACCCTTTCTCCGATCCGTCGAATTGAAAAACGAATTGAACAGAAGGCCCTTTTTTTTCTGCAAAATGAATATATTCAATACGCACCCTGCCTCGGCGTAACATGAACCGGTTATTTACCTGCGGGGCAAAATCGCCACCATTAAAACTTTTGGCTCCTTTTTGCTGTGCCCATTGCCATTGTGGCTGAACGTAGCCACTGAGTTTTACACGGTCAAATTTTTTATAAATTCCCAATATTCCTTTTCCCACATCCTTGCTGGTATCTACCATATCCATTAAAAACTGAGCCTTCATACAATTTGAAGAAATTATTAATAACAGGAATAAAACCGGCTTTCTTAACACGTAATGATAATTTGCCACAATGTAATAAGAATTTTGTGTTACCTCAATGTTAAGTTATCATTACCATTTTTTTGATCGTAAAACGCAAAACCAATAATTATACTTTTGCATCAAACTAATTAATTATGGCAGGCATAAATACAATACTTAAAATTTTTCTACCAAAGGACAAAGTGTTTTATCAATTATTTGAGAACGTTTCTGAGGTACTGGTTAAAATGGGAGACAAATTAAAAGAGTTGGTTAATGAACCTGATTTTGACAAGCGTGGCCAGTTGATCCAGGAAATTGAGGATATGGAGCATATAAATGATGATTACACCCATACTATTTTTACAGAACTGGGTAAAAATTTTATTACCCCATTCGACAGGGAAGATATCCACTACCTGGCGTCATCACTCGATGATATTGCAGATTATATTTATGCTTCAGCTAAAAAAATAAATTTCTATCGTGTTAATCCTAACGATATGGGCTTTACTAAAATGGCCGACCTGATCGCTTTGGGTTGCCGCCAGGTTGAAATTGCCGTAAAGGAATTGCGTAACATGAAGAACATGCGTTTAATTACCGATGCATTGGTTTCCATCAACAGTATAGAAAACCAGGCTGATGATATTTTTGATATGAGTATTGAGCGCCTGTTTGCAACAGAGCCAGATGCAAAAGAAGTGATCAAGAAAAGAGAGATTTACCAGGTTATGGAAATTGTAACCGATAAATGCGAAGACGCTGCCAATGTGATAGAGAGTATAATTGTTAAATACGCTTAAGGTCAATTTGCAAATTTGCTGATGTGCAAATTTGCAAATTTAGTAACCGTAAAAATTAAAAGTGCATGCATTAAATCATTTGCATGTTTGCACATTTTCTAATTTGCACATTATAAACACTATGACTTTTCTGATAATAATTATTGCCTTAGCACTCATCTTTGATTATATCAATGGTTTTCATGATGCGGCAAATTCAATAGCTACCGTAGTTTCAACCAAAGTATTAACACCAACGCAGGCGGTGCTTTGGGCAGCTATGTTTAATTTTGTTGCCTTCTTTATTTTTAAAGACCACGGGGTTGCCAACACCATTGCAAAAACAGTAAAGACCGAAGTAGTACATGGAAATGCCATGCTGGTGGTTATATTTTCCGGTTTGCTGGCAGCCATTTTCTGGAACCTGCTTACCTGGTGGTTTGGTATTCCTTCTTCATCATCTCATGCATTGATCGGTGCTTTTTCGGGAGCGGCTATAGCTTATGGTGGTTTTAGTACCGTAAACCCCGACCCGGTTATTAAAACGGTTGCCTTTATTTTCCTGGCCCCGGTCATTGGTATGATCATCGCTTTCATCATTTCACTGTGGTTCATTCATTCTTTTAAAAAAGGGTGGATGCCTAAAATAATAGCGTTTACCATTTTTGCGGGTGTGGCCATATTTCTTTACTACAATATAGAAACAGACCCGGCTAAGTTGAAATCACATTTTGAGTCACATACATTAAAAGTAATTTTTTACAGTAAAAACTTCAAGTGGATTTTACTGTCTTCGATCTTACTCATTATGGCAACCTTCACCTTGTTTTTAAACAGGTTAAATGCACTGCGGGCCAATACCTGGTTTAAAAGGTTGCAATTGGTTTCATCTGCTGCATTCAGTATTGGCCATGGTGGCAATGATGCTCAAAAAGTAATGGGTATTATTATGGCCGCATTAATTGCTTATAATCCTGCTGTGTATAACCTGGGTCATATGGAATGGTGGATCCCGTTAGCATGTTATTCTGCCATTGCGTTGGGTACCATGAGTGGTGGTTGGAAAATAGTAAAGACAATGGGAACCAGGATCACAAAAGTTACACCCTTTGAAGGTGTGGCGGCAGAAACAGCCGGTGCCATTACTTTATTTGTAACAGAGGCTTTAAAAATACCTGTTAGTACCACACATACAATAACGGGTTCCATAATTGGTGTTGGAGCCACCAAACGGTTATCGGCTGTAAGGTGGGGTGTTACAGTAAATTTATTGTGGGCGTGGGTTCTAACCATTCCTATAAGCGGGTTATTGGCAGCACTTTTCTATTTTATTATCAGCAAATTCTTATGATTTAGTTATAAAATCACATTTGAAAGATCACTCGTATTAATGAGTGATTTTTTTGTTTTCTTTGCATATGAACAAAATCCTCGTTACTGGTGGCTGCGGTTATATTGGCGCACATACCATTGTAGATCTGATCGAAAATGGTTTTGAGGTAATCTCTGCGGATAACAACTCCAGGAGCAACGAGCATATTTTAGAAGCTATAGAAAAGATCTGTGGAAAAAAGGTAAAGAATTATAAGGTTGATCTGTGCATTTATGATGATACAGTTGCCATCTTCCAGGAAAACCCGGACATCATAGGCATCATTCATTTTGCCGCCTATAAATCAGTAGGCGAATCAGTGCAAAAGCCGTTACTCTATTTCGAAAACAATTTAAATTCCCTCATCAATATTTTAAAATGTGCCGATGAGTTTACCATTCCAAATTTTGTTTTTTCATCTTCCTGTACTGTATATGGTAACCCCGATAAAATACCGGTAACTGAAGAAACACCTATGAAGGCTGCAGAATCTGCATATGGTGCCAGCAAGCAAATGGGTGAACAGATAGTGGCTGATGCAGTAAATGCCAACAGCAATAACGCCATTTTACTTAGATATTTTAACCCGGTGGGAGCACATACATCTACCCTGATGGGTGAAATACCTTTGGGAAAACCTGCCAACCTGGTGCCTGCAATAACCCAAACTGCTATAGGAAAGTTACCCATGATGCAGGTTTGGGGTAATGATTATCCAACAAAAGATGGCAGTTGTGTGCGGGATTATATTCATGTTTGTGATATTGCTCATGCACATACGCTGGCACTTCATTACCTCATACAAAATAAAAACCAGACCAATTGCGACATCTTTAACCTGGGTACCGGCGATGGCCTTACGGTACTGGAGATCATTCATGAATTTGAAAAAGTAAGCGGCATAAAACTTAATTATGAGATTGGCCCACGCCGCCCAGGCGATGTTGTTGCCATATATGCCAATAATGATAAAGCCAAAAACCTGCTGGGCTGGGACCCCAGGTACAACCTTACGGAAATGATGGATAGTGCCTGGAAATGGGAACTAAAGCTGAAAGCCGATGAAAAAATATTTAATTCCCCCAATGCAGATTTGAACTAGTTTTTTCCTATATCTTAACAAGCCAACCCCAGGAAATACCTTAGAATTTACCAAAACTAAATTATCCAAAAGAATATTGTTGGGTTGCTGCATGTCTGTATTAACGGTTATGTTTTTCCGGGATTTTACCAAGTTTGAAAAAAGGGCCAATACAGCGAGGAGCGGGATATACTACAACTTATTCAGTCTGCAGCAGATTATAATAATTGCGCTGTGCTGCCAGGCCATGATATTAATAACAGAAAGCCATTAAGTGTACCCAGGGAACTGTTGTAAAAAATATTTGATACTGTTAAGCGGCTGGGACTGAAATATTATACTGCTGCTGAAATTTCCAATTAGGCACCTTACTGTATATTATTGAAAACTTTGTGAGCAACTTTTCCAATCTCATTTGCCACCCTGCAAATCTTTCTTTTACTTTGCGGCAATTGTCCGCAGGATTCTGTGAACAGATAGCAGTTTAAAACTTTTTATTTATGCTTAAAGAAATTCAGGTTTCAGGTAATAAAGATACCCGCAGTGGTTTTGGCGATGGCATTTTGGAAGCCGCCCGTAAAAATCCCAATATAGTAGCACTCACAGCCGATCTGGCCGGTTCATTAAAGTTAAACGGATTTATAAAGGAATTTCCCGAAAGGTTTATTCAGTGTGGTATAGCAGAGGCTAACATGATTGGCATTGCTGCCGGGTTAACCATTGGTGGAAAGATCCCCTACACCACAACCTTTGCCAATTTTTCTACAGGCAGGGTTTACGACCAGATACGCCAGAGCGTTGCCTATAGTGGAAAAAACGTAAAGATCTGTGCATCTCATGCCGGACTTACTTTGGGCGAAGATGGTGCCACACACCAGATACTGGAAGATATTGGATTAATGAAAATGTTACCGGGTATGACGGTAATTGTGCCTGCAGATTATAACCAGACAAAAGCTGCCACCATGGCTATTGCCGATTATGAAGGCCCGGTTTACCTGCGCTTTGGCCGCCCGGTTTGGCCAATCTTTACAAATGAAGCAGACTTTGTTATTGGGAAAGCACAACAATTATCGGAGGGAACCGATATAACTATTTTTGCCTGCGGACACCTGGTTTGGAAAGCTATTGAAGCCGGAAGGATACTGGAAGAAAAAGGGGTAAGTGTTGAAGTGATTAATATCCATACTATTAAACCATTGGATGTGGATGCTGTGATAGCTTCCATACAAAAAACAAGATGCGCAGTAACTGCCGAAGAACATAATATCATTGGCGGACTTGGAGATGCCATTGCCCAGGTTGCAGCCAGGCATTGCCCCATACCTATTGAATATATTGGAACCAACGATACTTTTGGCGAAAGTGGAAAGCCACTGGAACTATTGGTAAAGTATGGTTTGGATACAGATTTTATTGTTGCAGCAGCCGACAAAGTGCTATCCAGAAAATAATTAGTTTAATAATTCGCCAATTTCTACCAGTTCCTTCTCCTTTGGAGTTTCTTGCAAAGGAACGAACGAAGTTCATGGGGATGAGGTCATTAAACCTTTTAATAAAAAACCAATCTTAGTTTTACTTCACAGTAAGCAGTTTAATCAGAATTAATTAAATTGCCAATGCGAAGTAATAAGATTGGTTTTATTTTTACGCTCAACCTATATGACTGAACATTTAGACGATAAAGAACTGCTGATGCAGTTCAGGGAGCCTGCAACCAAAGAACGCAGCTTTACCCTCATCTTAAAAAAATACCAGGAGAAATTGTACTGGCATATCCGCCGTTTGGTAGTATCGCATGATGATGCCAATGATGTATTGCAGAATATGTTCATTAAAGTTTGGAATGCACTGGAAAACTTCAGGGAAGACAGCCAGTTGTACACCTGGCTTTACAGGATAGCCACCAATGAAAGCCTTACATTTTTGGAAAAAGAGAAAAAAAGGTCTTCCGTATCTTTAAGTGATGTGGAAACCGGTTTAAGTAATAAGCTACAGGCAGATAAGCATTTTGATGCTAATAAACTGGAGTGGAAATTACAGGCTGCTATACAAAAGCTGCCTGAAAAGCAACGGGTTGTGTTTAATTTAAGGTATTACGATGAAATGCCTTACGAAAAAATGAGTAAAGTATTGGAAACCAGCGAAGGCGCATTGAAAGCCAGTTACCACCACGCAGTAAAAAAAATTGAAAATTTTATATTAAATAGTTAAACTTTAAGCAACAAACACAGTCTTAATAAGGTAGATGCAAAACAACATTGACATATTGACCGAATTGAAAGAGTTGAGCCCCACCCTTGCAGCCATTGAAAAAGTGAATGTTTTCAGGGTTCCGGAAGGGTATTTTGAACAACTCAGCACTGATATTTTGATTGGGATTGAAACCGAAAACGGGTTAAACAATATGACTGTTTCTCCTGCCGTTGCAGATTTGCCAGCAGGCTATTTTGATTCGCTTGCCGCCTCCATCCTTACTAAAATAAAAGCACAGGAAAACGAAGATACAATAACAGAGATCAGTGCTTTATCTCCGGAATTATTAAGTATTAAACATGCAGCTACTTTTGAAGTACTACCAGGTTATTTTGATACGTTTGCTGATTCAGTTCTTGCGAAAATAAAAACAGGTACTGATGAAAATGCTGCAACAGAGATAAGGGCATTATCACCTGTGTTATACAGCATTCAGAACGAAAATGTTTTTGAAGTACCATCCGGTTATTTTGAAGGCCTGGGTGAAACTGTTTTAAGTAAACTGAGGCCTGAAGCCAAAGTGGTTACTATGCAAAGACGTACTTCTGTATTCTTTAAATACGCTGTGGCAGCGGCTTTTACAGGTGTGATGGCATTGGGTGTTTTTAAATTTACCGGTAACAGTAATAAAACAACTGAGCTACCCGATTATGTTACTGCCGGTTTGCAGGTAAAGGATGTTGACCAGGAACTGGCAAAAATATCTGACGCAGATATTGTAAAATACCTGGAAGCGAATGGTACAGATGTTAAAGCGGCCATTGTTGCCAATAGTGTGGATGCAAATGAATTACCTGCACAGGAAGATTATCTTTTAGATGAGAAAGCTTTAGATAAATACCTGAGCAGTATCAATATTGACGATCTAAAAAATTAAAAACGGGGATGAAAAAATATATACTCATATTAACCTTTTTGCTTGGCAGTTTTTCCATGGCTTTTGCCCAGGATAATCTGCCTGGCGAGTTGACAAAACAGGAAAGGATCGAAGCGCTTTATGTTGCTTATATTTCCAGACAATTGGAATTTACGCCGGAAGAGGCTCAAAAATTCTGGCCTGTATATACGCAATTTAAGAATGACTTAAAAGCCATAAAACCTACTTTATCAGAGTTAGATAAAGAACAGGCACGCCTGGATATTAAAAGAAGGTATCAGGATAACTTCACTAAAATAATTGGGGTAAACCGTTGTGAACGCTTTTTCAGAATGGGAGATGAGTTCAGGAAAAAGCTTGTGGATCGGATGCAAAAGCAGGAAAACAATCCGGAAAGACCAAGGCAAAATCAGAGACGAAATAAATAATGTTAATAAATTGTAAGTTAAAACTCCCTTTTAAACATGATTTAAAAGGGAGTTTTATTTTGTATTTCTTCCGTGTTTCCGTGCTGCCGCGGCAAATTTCCAATAAACCTGTTTTTTTTCAATTTGCTTCCTGTTTTTTTGCCATTCCGCCTGTCTTTCCCTACCTTTGCAGCCTGAAAAAAAGGCCTTTTAATAAATAATATCAAACAATAATTATGGTAGAAATTAAACCAGACGAGATCTCCGCAATTCTTCGCCAGCAGTTAAGCAATTTTAATGCAGGTGCCAGTTTGGAGGAAGTTGGAACAGTTTTACAGGTGGGTGATGGTATTGCCCGTGTTTACGGATTGAACAATGTTCGTTCGGGCGAACTGGTAGAATTTGACAATGGCGTTAAAGCAATTGCCCTTAACCTGGAAGAAGATAATGTGGGTGTAGTATTGATGGGTGATAGCGGAGCAATTAAAGAAGGTGATAAAGTTAAACGTACCGGCCAGATCGCTTCAATTAAAGTAGGAGAAGGAATGAGCGGACGTGTTATTAATACACTGGGCGAACCAATTGATGGTAAAGGCCCGATCAAAGGCGAGTTATACGAAATGCCGCTGGAACGTAAAGCACCGGGTGTAATTTTTCGTGAGCCGGTAAAAGAACCACTGCAAACGGGTATCAAAGCTATTGATGCGATGATTCCGATTGGTCGCGGACAACGTGAGTTGATCATTGGTGACCGCCAGACCGGAAAATCGGCTATTGCCATTGATACTATCATTAATCAAAAAGAATTTTACGCAGCGGGCAAACCTGTTTACTGCATATATGTGGCAATTGGCCAGAAAGCTTCTACCATTGCCGGTGTAATGAAAACTTTAGAAGAGTATGGTGCGATGGCTTACACAACCATCGTTGCTGCATCTGCTTCTGATCCTGCTCCGTTACAGTTCTACGCACCATTTGCCGGCGCTGCAATAGGCGAGTTTTTCCGTGATACCGGAAGGCCGGCTTTGATCATTTATGATGATCTTAGTAAACAGGCTGTTGCTTACCGTGAGGTATCTTTATTGTTACGTCGTCCGCCGGGCCGTGAGGCTTATCCTGGTGATGTATTTTATTTGCATAGCCGTTTACTGGAAAGAGCTGCTAAGGTTGTTTCTAAAGATGAGATTGCTGCGCAGATGAATGACTTACCGGCATCTATCAAACATTTGGTAAAAGGTGGAGGTTCTTTAACGGCCCTGCCAATTATTGAAACGCAGGCTGGTGACGTATCAGCTTATATTCCTACAAACGTAATTTCTATTACCGACGGACAGATATTTTTGGAAGGTAACCTGTTTAACGCAGGTATCCGTCCGGCTATTAACGTGGGTATCTCGGTAAGCCGTGTGGGTGGTAATGCACAAATAAAATCAATGAAAAAAGTGGCCGGTACACTTAAACTGGATCAGGCACTTTACCGGGAGCTGGAAGCGTTCTCTAAATTTGGTGGCGACCTGGATGCTGCAACAAAAAACGTAATTGATAAAGGTGCAAGAAACGTGGAAATATTAAAGCAGTTGCAATACTCGCCCATGAGTGTAGAAAAGCAGGTGGCTATGATTTACCTGGGAACACAGGGATTATTAAAAGCAGTTGCTGTTAAAAATGTAAAAGCATTTGAAGAGCATTTTTTAATGGAAATGGATAACAAATATCCTGAAATCTTAGCCGAGTTTAAGAAAGGTGTTTTGAATGATGAGAGCCTGAAAAAAATGACTGAGCTGTCTAATGGACTAGCCGCACAATACAAATAATATGTTGAATATATTTTTTAAAAGCTTCTCTTAACGGGAAGCTTTTTTATTTTTGGGTAGATATGCTGATGAATAAAAAAATATTTTTCGTTATTGTGTTGCTGACTGCTCTGTTGTTTGTTGGGCAGCTGATAAATTTCTGTAAAAGCAAAACCGAAACAGCAGTAGTTTCTGATACTGCTAAAATTGAACTGGGGCGGTTTCTTTTTTTCGACCGTCGCTTATCTGTAAACAATACCCGTAGCTGCGGCACCTGCCACAATCCGGCATTTGCTTTTACGGATGGTTACAAGCGTTCGCTGGGCGTGTATGCCGACCTGCACCAGCGAAATACACAACCGCTTTTTAACCTGGCTTATTTAAAATATTTTACCGCAGCAGATTCTACCCTGCACTCTCCATTACAGCAAATGGATAACCCGCTGTTCAATAACCATCCTGCCGAAATGGGCGTAAAGGGTAACGAAGAAAAGATCTTACAAAAAATTAAAGCAGATGAAAATTACAGGCAGCTTTTCTCTTCAGCTAAAACCGAAATCTCATGGGCAGGCATCAAAAAATTTATCAGCTTGTTTATAAATTCTATCAGTTCAACTAACTCGCCTTTTGATAAATTTAAACAAGGAGATTCAACTGCTTTAACGGCATCTCAAAAAAGAGGCATGCAATTATTTTTTTCTGCTGAATTGAAATGTGCCACCTGTCACGGGGGTTTTAATTTCTCGACTCCATCGATAACGGATGAAAAAGGAGATACGGTTTATTACTTTAATACCGGTTTATATAATACTGATGGCAAAGGCGCTTACCCGGCTTATGATGAAGGACTTTATCAGTTTACAAAAAACAAATCAGATATGGGTAAATTCAGGGTGCCTTCGCTGCGAAACCTGATATATACTGCGCCGTATTTTCATGATGGCAGTGCTGCATCTTTAACAGAAGTTATTGGTAGTTATGCAGGCGGTGGAAGAAAAATTAACGAAGGCATATACAAAGGCGATGGAAGTAGAAATCAATACAAACATGCTTTGATAAGCGGTTTCTCCATTTCAGAAACAGATAAAATAAACCTCATCAGTTTTTTGCAAAGCCTTTCAGATACTGGTTTCATTAACAACCCGGCATATCAAAACCCGTTTACCGGG
>JBBRQF010000001.1:0-224252 GCA_038226715.1 Chitinophagales bacterium | reverse complement strand
AGATATGATGATTTTAATTTGAGATAAAACAAGTAAAAATAAAATCCTTTTTATGTAATTTACAACATAGTATTCTTTTAAACCAAATTTTTATGGCTCAACCAACACATCACTATAGCAATGGGGAAATAACCATAACCTGGATACCGGATATATGCATTCACTCCGGCATTTGTGTAACAGGCCTTGCAGGGGTTTTTAATCCCCGCCGTAAACCATGGATTGATATGAGCCAGGCAGAAACGCAGGAAATTATTGACCAGGTAAAGAAATGCCCGAGCGGGGCTTTAAGTTTTAATATGAACAAAGAAAAAATTTAGGGCGCCATTTTTAAATATCCAAGGCAGGAGTCAACATATGCAAGAAACACTAAAAGAAAAGCGACAAAAATTGTAATTAACCAGGTTGCTTTCTTTTTTATGATTATATTTTCTTTGCAAATTTATATTCATGCTTCTGCAACCATTGTAAAATTTTTTCCCGGTTATCACCCTGCACAATTATTTCAGCATCTTTTACCGAGCCGCCGGTGCCACAAAAAGATTTTAATTTTTTGCCCAACTCTTCAAGATCATTTATTGTTCCAATAAAACCTTCAACCAGCGTAACAGCTTTACCGGCCCTGTGTTTGGTATCCAATCTTATTCTCAATTTTTGTTGAGCAGGCTCCAGCGTTTCCTGTTCCCCGGCATCTTCACCCGGCAATTTAAAATCGGGATCAGTTGAATAAACCAATCCACCCAATGATTGTCCACTGGACGCTGTGCGTATTTTTTTCTTCGACATGATTTTCAATTTCAGATGATCACTGCTTTCAAACTAAGATCCAGGCTCTTTGCCTGGTGAATAACCGCACCGCTGGAAATATAGTCTACGCCAGTGGCTGCATAAGCTTCTATATTATTTATATTGATACCGCCACTGGCTTCTGTTTCATATTTGCCATCAATAATTTTTAATGCTTCGGTAATTAATTCCGGTGTAAAATTATCCAGCATAATGCGGTTTACTTTTCCTGTCGCCATCACTTTTTTTACATCTTCCAGGTTCCTGGTTTCTACCTCTATTTTTAATTCCGGTTTTTTTTGCTGAACATATGCGTATGCTTTTTCAATAGCTTTTTCAATGCCGCCACAATAATCAATATGGTTGTCTTTCAACATGATCATGTCATACAATCCAAAACGGTGATTTACCCCGCCGCCAATCTTCACCGCTTCCTTTTCCAACAAACGAAAGTTGGGCGTTGTCTTTCTTGTATCCAGCAATTTGGTTTTATAGCCTTCCAGTTTTAGCGTGTATTGCCTGGTTAAAGTTGCAATACCACTCATGCGTTGCATACAATTTAAAACCAAACGTTCGCATTGCAGAATAGTATGCACTTTGGCTTTTACCTCAAAAGCCGTTTCGCCATATTTCATGATATCGCCGTCTTTTTTAAAAGCAGTAAACACAATATCCGGCTGCATATGCCTGAAGATCTTTTCTGCCACATACATACCAGCCAATATGCCGTCTTCCTTGATTTTTAGAATAGCCTTACCGGCAGCATCAGCATCAATGGATGAGATAGTGGAATGATCGCCGTCGCCAATATCTTCGGCCAGTGCATTTGTTATTAATAATTCCAGTTGTTGATTAAAATTCATAACAACAAAGCTAAGGAGAAAAATAAAGCCCCGGAAATTCCGGGGCTTTATTTGTATATTTTTTATCCGCATTATTTATTCTCGAAAGTAATTCCCTGCAACACTTGTTTATCTCCCTTTTTTTTCATGAAGATGGTTGTTCTGTAAGAACCGTTTTTTGTAACCAGGGTACCAATGCAATATTGCGAGCCGGCATTTTCGCCCTTATGAATAACTTCAAAAACTTTTACAGAATTGGAGTTAAAAAAATCTTTTAAAACCAGTTCTGCCTGGCTTTGACTGTAACTATTACTCTTATCGGGCATATTAATTTCAACTGTATTATCAAAATATTTTGCAATTTCAGATGCATTACCCGATTTCATAGCTGTTATTACTTCATCAATGCTTGAAAAAACAGTAAAAGAACTTAAGATCGTTCCGATAGCTATTAAAGTAAAAAAATGTTTCATATAGTTAATGCTTTTCAATGGTAAAATCGCCAAAAACGTGCCAAGACTCTCTAAAATTAGGCTGATCTGGTTTAATTTTCATTCAAATGACAATTATCAGTTGTAATTAGCTGCAAATATTTTAGTTTTAGGAGATGGAAGATAAGAAAGTTATACTCATTATTATGGATGGCTGGGGCCTGGGTAAGGATATTGACAGCGATGCGATTCAACATGCCAAAACCCCTTTTGTAAGCAGTTTATACTCAAAATATCCGAATACTACCTTGATCACCTGCGGCGAAGATGTTGGTTTGCCTGAAGGGCAGATGGGAAACAGCGAGGTTGGCCATTTAAATTTAGGAGCCGGCAGAATTGTTTACCAGGAATTGCAACGTATTAATGTTGCCATTAAAACGGGAGAATTTGCCAAAAATGAAGCACTGCTAACTACCATTCGCTACGCCAAAGAAAATAATAAACCATTGCATCTTGTTGGTTTGGTAAGTAATGGCGGAGTACACTCACATATAAATCATGTTAAAGCATTAACCAATCTTTGCAAGGCCGAAGGTTTAAGCAATGTGCTTATCCATGCTTTTACAGATGGCAGGGATACTGACCCGAGGAGCGGATTTGGTTTTTTAACCGACCTGCAGGATCATCTTAATGCAACAACAGGCCGTATTGCAAGTATCATTGGCCGCTATTATGCCATGGACCGCGATAAGCGCTGGGAACGGATTAAGCTGGCTTATGATGCACTTGTAAAAGGCATTGGTTACAAAACGGATGATGTGCTTGGCGCAATTAAAAAATCCTATGATGATGGCGTAACCGATGAATTTATTAAACCGATCATCAATGCGGGAATTAAAGAACCAGGCATCAAAGGCGGTGATGTTGTGCTTTGTTTTAATTTCAGAACAGACCGTTGCCGCGAAATTACCGAAGTGCTTACGCAAACTGATATGCCTGAGTTTGACATGAAAAAACTGGACCTGCATTACACTACCATGACGCAGTACGATCATAAATTTAAAAACGTACATGTTGTTTTTGAAAATGATGACCTGAAAAATACATTGGGAGAGATCCTGGAACAAAACCATAAAACACAGATACGCATTGCGGAGACGGAAAAATACCCCCACGTAAGTTTCTTTTTTAGTGGTGGCAGAGAAATACCTTTTGAAGGCGAAAAAAGAATTATGATCCCTTCGCCAAAAGTTGCAACGTATGATCTGCAACCCGAGATGAGTGCTTTTGAAGTGACGGATGCAATTGTTACAGAAATAGAAAAGAACAACAAATTATCTGACTATGAAAATCTCCCC
This sequence comes from Chitinophagales bacterium, assembly GCA_038226715.1. Taxonomy (GTDB): domain Bacteria; phylum Bacteroidota; class Bacteroidia; order Chitinophagales; family Chitinophagaceae; genus Ferruginibacter. Next base: position 220,835 of record JBBRQF010000001.1, on the reverse strand, counting down.
TTGGGGGGCGGGGGGGCTGATTTTATTTGCCTGAACTTTGCTAACGCAGATATGGTAGGCCATACAGGCGTTTGGGAATCTATTATTAAAGCCGTTGAAACCGTTGACCACTGTGTTGAAAAAGTGGTTACTGCAGCCCTTGAAAATAATTACACGGTGTTTTTAACTGCCGATCATGGCAATGCCGATTATGCCATTAATGAAGATGGAACACCAAATACAGCACATACCTTAAACCTGGTCCCATTGTTTTTAATTGATAATACATGGACAGGTAATTTTCACCCCGGGAAGTTGGGCGATGTTGCTCCAACCATTCTAACACTGATGGGTTTACCAATACCCAGAGAAATGACCGGGAACATCTTGATTGATTAAACTTTAAAAAAAAAATCTCATGTTGAAGAAAATCTTAAAAAGAACTTTTCAGATACTGCTGCTGGCGTTTATAGTTATTCAATTCATTCGTCCTGCAAAAAATAAAGCGGAAGGTATCAGCAATAATGATATCACTAAATTATATGCCGTACCGGCAGATGTTCAGTCTATACTTAAAACCAGTTGTTATGATTGCCACAGTAATAACACCGTTTATCCCTGGTATGCCCAGGTACAACCGGTAGCCTGGTGGTTAAATAATCATATACAGGACGGAAAAAGAGGGCTGAATTTTTCTGAGTTTGCCAGTTACCGTATTGGAAAACAATACAGGAGACTAGATGATATTAGTAAACAGATAAAAGAAAATGAAATGCCGCTGGATACTTACCTGTGGATTCATAAAGGAGCCATACTTACTGACCAGCAAAAACTTACGTTGTCCAATTGGGTGGTAGCTGTAAGGGATACCATTAAAGCAAGTTACCCTGCAGATAGTTTAGTTAGAAAAAAATAAATCTTACCTTCGCTCTCTTTTTGGAATATGCAACTGAAAAAACAAACTACTGCTTTGGGATTATTGCTTTTGGTAACATTACCGTTATTTCTATCGGTGGGTATTTTTATTAAGCAAAAAACACTACAACATAACAGAACCCAGCGCTTTGATACTGAGGTGTTACAAACCATCTCCATCTCGTCCGAAAAAATAATTTGGGTTAAAGCTGAAAAAGAAATTCTGGTAAATGGTAAATTATTTGATGTTCAGTCTTTAAAAACTGTTGATAATAAAATAATACTTACAGGCTTTTATGATAATAAGGAAGATAAATTAGTAAAGAGTATCAGTGATCTTGTTGAAAAGAAACAGGAATCTAACAGTCCATTAAATGATTTAGCTATTACGTTTTTGATCTATCCAAAACACAATCAAATAACCACTTTTTCTTTTCAAAATAATTGGCAGATCATTTCCTGTCAGTTCCCTGTCTACGCAGAAGTTATTTTCAGCATGTCATATCCTGCTACCGCACCTCCTCCAAAGTATTGCTAGTAATTCTAAAACGCTGTTTTAAAATTAAAACAGGCCTGTGTTTCTGACCCGGTTGATTCAATCAGGGACAGATCATGCAATATTTATTTACAAAAACAAATTTAAAATGAAATATATAATTCTATTTATACTAACACTATCATCAATTACATCATTTGCGCAAAAAACCGTTAAAGGAAAAGTAATTGATGCCGGAACCAGCAGCCCGCTTTTGGGAGCAAATATTTTATTCAACGGCGGATCTGCCACTTCAGATAAAGACGGTATGTTTACGGTTGACTGCAGTAAAGCATCAGTGATCACTGTTTCTTTTATCGGATACGAAACAGTTAAACACAGTATCAAAAATTGTAACGACAATATTACAATAAGTCTTATATCAAAAACTTCAAACCTGGATGAAGTAGAGATTACTGCAACATCAAACCAGAATAAAAACATTTTATACCAGCCATCATCCATAACAAAATTATCTGCAACCGAATTAAAAAGAGGCGATGGTTTATTTTTAGATGATGCCATTAATACAAATGTTCCGGGTGTTACGATGAACAGAAGAGCTGTATCATCGGGTCAACAAATTAATATCCGTGGTTATGGAAATGGCTCAAGAGGCGCAAGGGGTGTAAGCAGTAATTTTGACGGACAAGGTTATAAAGTTTATTTGAATGGTATACCTGTTACAGATGCTGAAGGTATTACTACCCTGGATGATATTGATTACGGGTCAATCGGAAATACAGAGATCGTTAAAGGTCCAGCCGGCACTTTATATGGTTTAGCCATTGCCGGTGTTGTAAATTTAAGCACCATCAAACCAGAACCAGGTAAAACCTCAATAGGTCAGGAAATTTTAGTTGGTAATTATGGATTACAACGTTACACTACACAATTTCAAATGGGTGGTGAACATTCTTCTCTTCTCATTAATTATGGTCATCAAAAGTCAGATGGATTTACCATTCATAACAAGTCGCATAAAGACTTTGTAAACCTGGTAGGTAATTTTCAACCCAATGCAAAACAAACCGTAAGTGTATATGGTGGTTATACCAATAGCTATGACGAAAGAAGCGGCGAATTAACAATTAATCAGTACGATTCGAGTCGTTTTGATGGAAACCTTGATTACATAAAAAGAAACGGTCATAGCCAGGTGTACACTGCAAGAATTGGCATTGGCCATAATTATGTTTTCAATAACTGGCTTTCCAACATGACCACAGTATTTGCAACAGGATTTAACAGTAACGCAAGTTCTGCAGGGGGCTGGACTGATAAGGCTACTACCAACTTCGGTCTGCGTTCAACTTTCACCACTAAATTCAATTTTAAAAATAATATCAGCTTAAGCGGACTTACCGGTGTAGAAACACAACGTCAGAATGCAACAACGGTTGGATACACCATGGGTAAAGATCCCCGTGATACGGCAACCAACTGGTATTGGGGTAATCCTTATTATTGGATCCTTGGTGCATCTACTTCAAATGTTTATACCACAACCGCTACAACATCTCTTTTTACCGAGTGGACATTATCATTACCGAAAGATCTTTCAATTACAGCAGGGATAGGTTACAGTAACATGAAACTGAAATTAGATGACAGATTTTATGTAGCCAATAAGCCAACACATTTTGATACTTCTTATAAAGGAATGTTCTCGCCACATGTTGCCATCAATAAAGTATTCAATAAAAATTTCTCAGCGTATGTTTCTTACAGTAAAGGATACAAAGCACCGGTAACTTCTACTTTCTTTATTCCATGGTCTACCACCAATTCAGCAAGTGGTGTTGTTTTAAGGAACCTGAAACCAGAGATAGGAAACCAATTTGAGATCGGTACAAAAGGATCTTTGATGAAAAACAAATTGATCTATCAATTGGCTTTCTTTGATGCTGTTTTCACTAATAAATTTACAGCTATTGGAGCATCTATCCCAGGTAGCAGTACTACAGCATATACTTATTTTGTAAATGGTGGAAAGCAGGATGATAAAGGAATTGAAGCATTGGTGAAATATACTGTGGTTGAATCTGATAAAGGTTTCTTTACCAATGTAACACCGTTTATAAACTTTACTTATGCTGATTATAAGTATAAGAATTTTATTTTTCAGACAACAACTAAAACAGTTACTACGCCCATTAAAGATTCAATAGTTACAAAAGATTACAGCGGCCATAGAGTTCCAGGTGTTTCTAAATTTGTATTTAACGTTGGTGTAGATGTAAATACCAAATTAGGTTTTTATGCAAACGCAACATGGTCTTACAGAGATAGGCAAGAGATCACTTCAATAGGTACCAATACGGGCGAAACTATTGGTACAAAATCAACTTATTTATCAAATTATGTTAATTACGCAGTTATAGCTACTCCTTATCATATTGGCAGTTACAGCCTGATCAATGCAAAGTTGGGTTATAAGCATAGTTTTGGAAAGGTTTCCCTGGATGCTTATTTTGCAGCCAATAACATCACTAATACCAAATACCCGATCATGATATTTGTGAACCAGTTTCCTGATAGCTATATTGCAGGTCCCAAGACTGCTACAGTTTTTGGAGGAATAAATTTGAAATATAATTTCTAAATACATTTTAAAGAGGCAGTTTTTAAACTGCCTCTTTACTTTTAAAGCTAACAGACATGAAAAAAAATATAATTATCGTTTCAGCATTATCGCTGCTTATTATTTCCTGTGGCCGCTTTGGCAATAAAGAAATTGATGGCAGCAAAGACATGCGCATTGTTTGTTTATCAAAGCAATTAACAGAATATGTTTTTGCATTGGGCAAAGGGCATAATATTGTTGCGGTTGATTTGAGCAGCACTTACCCCGACAGTGCCAAACTATTAAAAACCGTTGGATACCACCGTGCATTAAGCCCCGAAAGTATTATTGCAATGACCCCCGATTTAGTGATACACAGTAACGACATCGGCCCCGAAACGGTATTACCGCAAATAATAAAAGCCGGCTTAAACGTTAAAGCTTTTGGCGGTGCCAACACCATTGATAGTGCCAGGTTGTTATTGAAAGAACTGGGTAAATTTTTCGCAGTAGAAAAAAAAGCTGATTCAATTATTACTAGCATGAATGCGGGCATTACCAGGGCTGCCGATACTTTAAAAGCATTAAACATAACCGACTCGTTACGGGTGATGATCATTCATTTTGGCCTGCGCAACAATAATTATTTTGTAATGAGCGGCAGAAATGGTGTTGGTGATAAAATGATTCGTTTGGCAGGATGCACACCGGCAACCTACAATGGTAAAGGTGCCCGTGAAATGAGCGCCGAAACTGTTGCATTGGCAAACCCAGATATTATCATTGCCACCGATTTTGGTTACGACCGTATGGGCAGCATGGATAAATTCATCAGCAGCGTACCCGGCGTTTCTTTAACCAATGCCGGAAAAAACAAACGTATTGTTCGCTTTGAAGAACATGACCTGATTTATTTTGGGCCCCGTACCGGCGATAACATCATCAAATTAATTAACCTGCTTCATCCAACTGCCAGTGCTGAGAAAAAATAAATTCTTCTTTCCTGTTTTGGTTCTTTTGCTGGTAACCGTATTAATTTTTGCCATTGCATTTGGCGCCGTTTCTATTTTGCCTTCGGAAATGTTTTCTTCTTTAAAACATTTTTTTGAAGGAAAGGGGCCGGCCAATATTTACGAAGGTGTTTTTATACAATTAAGATTACCCAGGGTTTTATTATGCGCCATTACAGGTGCCATACTTGCCGTTAGCGGTGTATTGATGCAGGGCCTGTTTCGCAATCCTATTGTAGAGCCCGGGCTGGTAGGAACCAGTGCCGGCGCTGCACTTGGGGCTTCCATTGTTTTTGTAATGGCACCCGGTTTCAGTCCGGCATTTAAAAGTTTTACCGGCCCGTTGCTTTTACCGCTTGCTGCCTTTGGGGGTGCTCTACTGGCAACTTATGTTGTTTATTCGTTGGCAAAAAATGCAAAACGGATATCTATCATGTCGTTATTGTTAATCGGCATTGCTGTAAATGCAGTGTGTTTAAGTGGTACAGGTTTTATGAGTTATATAGCCCGTGATCCGCAGGCAAGAAGCATCACTTTCTGGAACCTGGGTACTTTTTCCGGCGCTTCCTGGCAACAGGTTTTTATTGTAGGTACCGTTGCTACGATCATTTTTATTTTTTCACTGCGTTATTCCAAACAATTGAACACATTATTGCTCGGAGAAGAAGAAGCAGGTTATTTAGGTGTAGATGCAGACAAGCTAAAAATGCGGATCATGCTTTTAAACACGGCCATGGTTTCTGTTGCCACAGCATTTGTTGGCGTTATTAGTTTTATGGGCCTGATCGTACCCCATGTATTACGGTTGCTGATAGGCAGCGACAACAAAAAACTTTTACCTGCATCCATGATCCTGGGCGCTATGTTACTTGTACTGGCTGATATGTGCGCCAGGCTGATATTAGCACCTGCTGAAGTTCCTATTGGCATCATCACTTCCTTGGTTGGTGCACCAATCTTTATCCTGTTGCTTAAACGTTTTAACGTGGTAAATGAAAAAGGAGGATACAATGCTTAAAACAGAAAATATATACTACCATATCGGGAAAAAACTAATTCTCAACGGCATTAATGCCCAATTTGATCCAGGTGAATTTAATATGATATTGGGTCCTAACGGTTCAGGCAAATCAACTTTTCTTAAAATTTTCAGTGGCGAATTAAATGGAAACGAAGGTTCGGTCTTTTATGGAGATCAAAAAATATCAGCGCTAAAAAAAGAAACACTTGCAAAATACCGGGCTGTAATGAGCCAGCAACCGGAATTAAGTTTCCCATTAATGGTGGAAGAAGTGGTGATGATGGGCCGTTATCCGCATTTTTCATTCAGCCCCAATAAAAAAGATGAAGACATTTGCAACCAGGTGATGGAAAGAATGAATCTGATCTCTTTTAAAGAAAGAAATTATTTAACCCTTAGTGGTGGCGAAAAACAACGGGTACAATATGCCCGGGTATTGGCACAGATCTGGGAGAAACCAACAACCGGTTACAGGTATTTATTTTTAGATGAACCGCTTACAAGCCTGGATATTAATTACCAGCAGGAATTTTTGCAGATCGCCAGGGAGTTTACTAATGCAGATACCATTCTCATAGCGGTAATGCACGATATTAACCTGGCCATTCAATATGCAGATAAATTGTTCTTTTTAAAAGAAGGTGAATTGATAGCTCATGGCAAACCAAAAGATATACTTAGCGCAGCATTAATAAAGCAGGTATTTAATGTATCCACTACAATCATCAACAACCCTGTTACAAATACGCCCCTTGTTGTTTACAGCAATAATGCAGCATCCTGATTGATCTCTGTTTTCGCCTTTCAAAAAAAATACAGTTTCTATTTTCCTGTTGTATAATGGCTGGAAGTTCCTGAACCAATACATATGATTAGGATTACAGGGCTTTGCTTCCGGCTTTTATGCTGGCCGGCATAATTTCCTGGTTAGATTATGGGTAAACTGTAAAATATTATAGGCCAACTGATTTTTAAAATAACTAAATAATTAATCAAATAATTGATAATCAATCAGTTAATTTAATTTCTTTAATAAGAAAAATCCCCGGGTTAAGCGGATGTTTTTTATTATGGATGCAGCAGTAGTTCTCTATAATTTGTCTATATTTATAGGGTAAACCAAGCACATATATGACGGAAGAGTTAATGCTAACCGGATGCCTTCGGAATAATGCCACCGCACAGGAAGCATTATACAACCGATTTAGCCCAAGAATGTTGGGTGTGTGCTACCGTTTTGCAAAAAACCGTGAGGATGCCGAGGATATGTTGCAGGAAGGATTTATAAAGGTTTTTACGCAGATTCACCAATATAGAAATGAGGGTGCGCTGGAAGGCTGGATAAGACGTATTGTCGTACATACCTGCATAAACATTTTAAAAAAGAATAAAAAGTTCTCTGACAGTGTTGATATCACAAATGCACACAGTGTACATGTAAGGGAAGAAATGATACCATCGATCATGCAGGCAAAACAGGTTGTGGAATGTATCAGGTGTTTACCCCTTGGATATAAAACAGTACTTAATCTGTATGCCATTGAAGGGTATTCACATAAAGAAATTGCTTTTATGCTGGATATTGAGGAGAGTACAAGCCGAAGCCAGTACACCAGGGCAAAATCAATGCTGGAAGAAATATTAATAAGAAAAAAAATAATTCAGAAACCGAAGAAAAAAACGGGTTTTTTCGGGGCTGTTTCACCAGCTTAGATTTGTATTGTACAAATTTAATATTGGCATTACCAATTACTATTATGTTTTTTAAAAGATGGAGAACGAATTTTATACCGACGAATTTGAGCAACTCATAAAAGAAAAAGCTGACCTGTTCAGGATGTATCCTTCTAAACGGGTTTGGCACAGCATTTACAATAACCTGCACCCAGGCCGCAGATGGCCTTCGGTGGTAATGAGCCTGCTTTTAATAAGTTCTTTAATACTTATAGGCCATCTAAACACCGGCGACAATGCAATTACCCGGCAGATCAACAATACAGCATATACAAACACAACCATCCCTGTTAATAATACTCAAAATACAAATCGTACAAAACGAATTGCCGCTTCAGAATCACAACAATACCAGGTAACCTATAACAACTATAACAATGCATTTGATGATGTTATTACAAATGAAACTGATTTTTATACCTACACTATTGTAAAAAATAACAGGCCTCCTGATTTTTACAGTACTGCTGTAGCATCAGATCCTAAACCAATTGTGGAGATAAATGCAACAGGGAATAATGAAAAAGATGTAGTTCTGCCAACCGGCACTAATATTAAAGCAACTAAACCTGCTGACCTGGCACTTAACATTAAAAAACACAAAACAAGAATCGAAAAAGCAACCACCACTGATGATACTGGCACTGGCGAATTTGCTGATGCTGATGTAACAAATGGATCAACTACCGCTACAAACGGAAGCACTTCCTTATTACCCGGCAATAATAAAACAGCTAAATCCGAAGTTACTGAATCAGATAAAAAGACAATAACCAACCTCAATGCAACTGAAGATAAAAATACATTGACAAATGAAGAAAGATCCTGGATTGAAAACTACGCACTGCTGAATAAACCTGCAATTAGCAAATGGAAAGGACGTTTAGCCTACCAGTTTTATGTTACCCCAGCTGTTAACTATCGTAAATTGAGTCTCGATTCTAAAGGTTCGGCAACGCCTGCAGCGATCAGTTCTGCGGATATCAATAATTCGATCAGTCAAAAACCCGGTTTGGGTATTGAAGCTGGTTTTGGTGTTTCTTATGCCTTTGCAAAAAAATTGCAATTTAAAGCTGGTGTACAGTTAAACTATACCAATTATAATATAGATGCTGATCAGACCAATCACCCTATATTAACTACTATTTTATTAAACGATCCGGCTACCGGGAATTCTTTTATAGCAGCAAGAACAACTACAACATCAAATGCATTTAATACTACTGCTTTACAGCCTGTAACACTTCATAACACAACTTACCAGATCTCTGTGCCTTTAGGATTTGCTTATAAAATTTCAACACAGCGTAATGTAGATTGGTTTGCAGGAGCATCAGTACAACCTACATATGTTTTTGGCGGAAAGGCACATCTTATCTCTACCGATCTTAAAAGTTATGTATACGATCCATCTTCCATAAATTCCTGGAATTTAAACCTCGGTTTTGAAACCTATATGAATTTTAAACTCGGCACTTATAACCTGCAGGTTGGGCCACAGGTCCGTTACCAGTTAAACTCAACTTACCGTAAAAATGTGGCTTTAATAGAAAAACCATATGCAGTAGGACTTAAAGTTGGTTTATCAAAAGGATTTTAATTTATCATTTCAATAACAACCGGCGCAGCAATATCAACCATATTGCTGCGTTTTTATTTTTTACATACCAAGCAGTAAAACAGAGTTTTTGCAATGCCGTCCTTTACATTTAAATTTGAAAAATGAAAAGCATTTTTCCAATACTGGTATTTACCGCTGTTCTATTTTCCTGCAATAACTCCAGTCAAAAAGATACCGTTGCCACAGAAAAAAAAGAAACTGAAAAACAACACTTTTTTCCTGTTACGGCTTACCTTAAAGGTGAAATATATACCATCAAAAAAAACGGTATTAACCCGTTAAAATACACTACAACCGGCAATCATACCGATTCTGTCTGGTTAAAGATTGAGGACCTGGATGCTGCCATGGCGGCATTTTTACAACCAGAGATCGATTCTTCCGGTTTAATTACACTGTTTACTGAAAAAAGCTTTTTAGACCAGTCCATCAATGCAGTAACCTTAACCTATGACCCGGCAGTGGTATTACCTGATACCATGCAATTGAAACACTGGGATGTGTACATTGACCCGCAAACCAATAAGGTAAAAAGAATTTATATGGTAAAGGATATCAGCAAAACAAAAACATTACAACTAACCTGGGTAAGTAATAAATGGTGTAAGATTACCAGTATCATTACTGATGAAAACGGGATATCTACTGTTGAAAAAGAAGAAAAAATTACCTGGGACTTTTAAGTATAATGACACAAAACGAATTTTCGGCCATCGCATCCACCATTCCCACATTACCGGGTATTTACAAATATTTTAATGAGGCCAATGAATTATTGTATGTTGGTAAAGCAAAGCATCTGCGTAAAAGAGTAAGCTCTTATTTTTCCAAAACCTTTACCACTTATAAAACGCATGAACTCGTACAAAGAATTCACCATATTGAATTTACCATAGTAAATAACGAACAGGATGCTTTCCTGCTCGAGAATACATTAATTAAGGAATTTCAGCCCCGTTATAATATCAGTTTAAAAGATGGCAAAACCTATCCTTATATAGTAATCAAAAATGAAAACTTCCCGCGGGTATTTTTTACCAGGAGAAAAATAAAAGATGGTTCGCAGTACCTGGGACCATATACTTCAGTTGAAAAAGTAAGAGAGTTGCTTGACTTTATCAGGCAAACTATCCTCTTACGTACCTGTAAATTAAATTTAACAGAGAACAATATTAAAAAGGGCAAGTTTAAAGTTTGCCTCGAATACCATTTAGGTAATTGCAAAGGCCCCTGTGAAGGCTTACAAACTGCAGCAGATTACCAGGAAGAATTACTGCAACTGATCAATATATTAAAAGGCAACCTTTCACCTGTAATACAGCATTTTAAAAAAGATATGCAGGCGTATGTTGAAAACCTGGAGTTTGAAAAAGCAGCTCAGTATAAAGCCAAGATCGAACACCTGAAGAATTACCAGTCCCGTTCGGCAGTTGTTAATACCCGGATGGGAACTGTTGATGTTTTTACGATCCTGGAAGATGGAAATATTGCCTACGTAAATTACCTGGCTATCAATGCCGGCACCATAGTACAAACAAAAACGATCACACTGGAAAAGCAACTGGAGGAAACTGCTGCTGAGGTACTGGCCTTTGCTGCAGCACAGATCCGTGATAGTTTTGGAAGTACAACTAATGAGATCATTGTACCATTTGCCATTGATTTTCCACAACAGGATATTGTTATCACTGTACCTAAAGGAGGAGACAAAAAGAAACTGCTTGATCTTTCTCAAAAGAATGTGAATTATTTCAGGGAAGAGCTGAAGAAAAGGAAAATGCTGAACCTCTCGGAAAAAACAACCGACGAAAAAATAAAAATATTGGAGCAATTGCAGCAAGACCTTCAACTGCCTGCAGTTCCGCTGCACATTGAATGTTTCGATAATTCTAATTTCCAGGGCAGTTACCCGGTATCTGCTGTTGTAGTTTTTAAAAATGGTGAACCCAGCAAAGCTGAATACCGGCGCTTTAAAGTAAAGACAGTGGTTGGTATTAACGACTTTGCTTCCATGACAGAAGTTGTTTACAGACGGTATAAACGATTGCTGGATGAAAAGCAGCCTTTACCCCAACTTATAATTATTGATGGTGGTAAGGGCCAGTTAAGTGCTGCCATGCAAAGCATATCTGCATTAAACTTACCGGGTACTACATCTGTAGTTGGACTTGCTAAAAATGAAGAAGAAATTTTTTTTCCGGGAGATACCGAGTCTGTTAAATTACCCTGGGATAGTGAGAGCCTTAAACTCATTCGCAGGATTAGAGATGAGGTACACAATTATGGCATAACGTTTCACCGCAACCTGCGCAGCAAAGGCACTTTTAAAAACGGGTTGGAAGATATCAAAGGAATTGGTGAGGCAACTGCAAATTTATTACTGAAGGAGTTTAAATCGGTAAAGAATATTAAGATGACGCCGTTTGAAGAGCTTGCCAAACTTATCGGAAAAGCAAAAGCAACATTAGTGGCCAGGTACTTCCAGGATTTAAAATAGCATAGCAAACAAACTGCATTAAAATAAAAAGGGGCCTGAATAGAAATTCAGCCCCGTTTAAAATCCAATATCCTATGAAAAACCAAGACGAAGGTAATCATAGATACTAATTCAACCAATACCCTCTTGTGGGTATTTATATATCTAAATTATAACTGCTGTTAATATTTTTAAAATGAAAAGCCCCCGATAAATTCGGGGGCTTTCAATATAATCTTAAATAAGTGCTACTTAATACGACCAAAGATCCTGTTCGTAATTAAATATCTTTTCTTTAATATTTTCTCCTTCAAGCAATTGCAGTATGGGTTTGTCCGTCAAGCCTGGGTATTGGTTAAGTAACCTGTCGTAAGGATTGTCAATAGTGCTTTTAATTATACGTCCATAAAACATCCGGCTTTCAAACAGATCTTCCCAACTCATACGTGCGCCATAGTTTTTACCATTATACACATCGTACTTAGAAAATATAGGCCTCATATCAGGATAATAAACCCAAAATAATTCTGACTCACCTAAATTAACTCCCAATGAAGTAATGATATTTTTTACAGGTGCTATTCCTAAAATTCTCCAGAATAAACGGGAACTTTCTTTATCAAAAATTACTTCTTCTTTAATTCTGAATTTATAGAACGAATCAAGATTAATTTCATTTCGTTGATAACGCACACCATAAGTAACTCCATTTGAATCAATTAATGGAACTGGAACTGAATCGCCAGCAACAACAGTTGCTACTTCACTTATCGACATTGGTGTAGTAAATCTGTCATCAATACTACTAAAGACAGTTACGGCACTATCCTGTATCGCTTTAAATAGTATAGAGATAAAACGCTGGTTCCCGTTATTTTCATCTGCAGCATATCTGAATGGCAGATTTATTTTTTCACGGGTATCGATCTCTCTCCATATTTTATGGCGGTACATCGCATCATCAGCCCTCAAATTTTCATAAGGCAGCGGAGTCCTGTCTTTAAGCGCAGTTGTTTCCACAGCTTCATCCGGACGTAATGATTTTTTTACCGTTCTAATTGGCAAACTATCATTCCGTAGTGGCGGTGGTTCAATAGCAACAGCTACAGTATCGACCTGCGGTGTAGTAGGCGAAACTTTCGCTTTTATTTTAGACTTCGCTGTTCTGCTCGTTGATTTACGCTTTGTAGCCGCTCTGGGCGTAACCTTTTTCTTTGTCTGTGCCTCAGCTACATTAACAAATATGCCTAAGCAAAGTGCCAGCAAAAAATACTTGAAAAACTTGTTTTTCATGGTCTTTTCTTATAAATAATTAATATAATGCTATTGATTTACCTTCAATAACTCTTGCTCCATCCGGGCCAGTTACTTTAACATTATCAAAAGTTACTACAGAACCCGGTCCACAGCGCTGTATAAAGGCCGCCAACGGCGCCAGGTTATTTCCATTTAAAACACTGGTTTGTACATTGGGGAAATTAGCACCTGAAAAGTAAACAGTTGCACTTACTATACTATACTTAGTATCAAAATCGAAGTTTTCCAATTCAGCTCTGCAATACTGTTGTCCTTTAAATGATACAGTAGGCATCCTTACTTTACCATCACCCACTTTAAATACCGGATCAGGAATACGTTTTACTCTAAAATCAAACTTACTTGATTTTCCATCTGCTGTTACTGTAAGACTTGCAGCGCCAACAGCCGATACCCTTACCATCCTACTGGATCCTGCGCCAGTAATAGTACAGCCGGCGGGTGTAACAGTAGTTTTATCCCAACCAGACCCTGAAGATATTGTAATTGGATTATCTACGCCAATATAGAATACATTCATTTTATCAAGCATGACTGCTGCACCACCTGGTACACCTACAACATATTCAATCGTTTTATTAATTGCAACAGGCTTACCGTCTTCCCCGGTAAAACTTCCGCTTACCTGGATAGTATGTTTACCAGTTCCGCTTGCAGTAGTTTTATATTCGCCTTGGCCATCAACAAGATTGATAGGGCTTCCATTAATAGATATACTGCTTTTAACAGTAGAGCTGTAAGCGCCAACACCTGCCGTTACAACAATTTCCTGTCCGGGCATTACATAGTTAGAACTTTGACCAACAAGTACACCTACCTGATCCATATGCACTTCAACTGCGCCTACCTGGCTGTGGCAATAACTAACAACCTGGTTTTCTACAGTTTTGATATTATTTTGAAATTTGCTTAAAATTGTAAGAGCTGCAACTGTAGGTGTCATATGAAAATAACCTATTGTAAAGTCTTTTTTTCCTTCTTTACCCTGCACACCATCCGTATTAACCGGAAAATTACTTTCGAACTTAGCCTTGATTTTAGGATCAATACTCAAAATGTCGGTCTTAAATTGATCCAACTTAGCTTTTAGCTCTGCTCCTTTCTTATTTGTTTCAAATACCCGTGTAGAAGCATCAAGTTTATCTTCTTTAAAATCCTCAGTTCCGTCTGCTTTAATAACAAGACCTGCTTCTTTTTTTACCTGCAACTTCAAGTCATTTATATAAGTATCAAGTGACGCAGAATAATCTTTTGCTTTTTGTGCAAGAGGTGCCCAAATTTCAGCTTGTACTTTGGTTTTATCTTCACCCTTCATTTTGTCCAATGATTCATACAAAATTGTATTGGAACTCGCAATATTCGCACTTGAAGCTTGTAAACTTTTATCTACCGTTTTAAAGGCTTCTATCACTTCTGCTGATACGTTCAGCGCCAGGATAGCTGTCAACACCAAATACATAATGTTGATCATCTTTTGCCGGGGCTCTCTAGGTAAAGCCATAATATTTTAGATTTACGATTGTTTAGTTTAATTTGGTTATCTCTGTTCGTTGGGTTCTGATTAAATCAAAACGGCCGTATTGTTAATATTTTATATTAACGGCCGCCCTGCATAGCGCTAAGCATATTGCCATAAACAGCGTTTAATTTACCCAGGTTATTTGCCAATGCGCTGATCTGCTCTTTTGCTTTTCCGGCATCTTCAACAGTACCCATCATGGTCTGACTGGCTTCGGCCAATTTACCATAGAAAGTATTCAGAGATTTTAAATGATTATTGCTTTCTTTTAATTCCAACTCGTAAATAGTATTTAATGAACCCAGGTTTTTAGTTAATACCTGAACCTGCTCATGAAAACCTTTTGCGCTATCTGCTGCATTGCTGAAACTACTCATAGTAGCTGCGCTGCTTGTAAATGCAGTTGACATATTGCCCAAAGCTACAGTAGCTTCTTTGGTTTTATTACTGAAATCGCCGGTATTTTTAACTACATCACCAATCTCATGCATATTACCTACGGTAGAATGCAGTTTTTGAAAACCTTCGCCTAATTTTTTAAGATTGGTAGGCGTAATATCAGCCTGTTGCATCATTTTATCCATAGAATCCAATGAAGGATTTCCAGTAACTAAATCTCCCGGCTCATCATCCTCTTCGTGATGCTTTGGTTTAACCCACTCAATTCCTGCATACACAAGAAAGATTGCAGTTTCCGTCCACATTCCTACCGTTAACATAACATCGGCATATGACTGGTGCGTAAGTTTTGCCCAAGCAGCGAAGATAATTACAGCAGCTCCGGCACTTACCAAAACATCAATTAAAGTTAAAAAGGTTCTTTTGTTGTGCGGCATGATTTAAAAATTTAGAGTTTTAATTGGTGGTTATTTAAAGTTTGATTACACAAAAATTATACAGTAGTACCTACGTACTGTTTTCCAGGTACTTTCAATAAGAATTTAGTTTTGAAAATGTTCTATTTTTTCTTGCCCTTTCCTTTTTTAGCGGCCGGAGGTAAATCAATTACACAACGGAATCCGATATAAGACTTGGCTGTGTCCTGGTATTCATAAGCACGGCTTCCCGTTCTTAAGAAATATCCAACATCTTTCCAGCTTCCGCCACGTAAAACTTTACGTTTGTCGCGGGGTTTATCTGTTTCTTTAGCGTTGTACCTGATATCCGGATTCATATCATGTTGGAAATTGTAAGCTCCTTCATAATATAAAGATGAAGTCCATTCTGCAACGTTACCTGCCATATTATATAAACCAAAATCATTTGGCCAGTAAGCATCTGCTCTTACTGTGTAAAATCCGCCATCTTCGGGATAATTACCACGACCTGGTTTAAAATTAGCCAACAGGCAACCTTTTTTATTTCTTAAGTAATAGCCACCCCATGGGTAATCAGCCTGAGAACGTCCGCCTCTTGCTGCATATTCCCACTCTGCTTCGGTAGGTAACCTAAAATCAGATTCAGAAGTTTTTTTCTTAGACTCTAAATAAGCGTTAAGATAATGTGTTCTCCATTCGCAGAAAGCTGTTGCCTGTTTCCAGTTAACACCTACTACAGGGTAATTACCAAAGGCAGGATGACTAAAGTATTTTTTAGACATTGGCTCGTTATAAGAATAAGCAAAATCCCTTACCCAGCATAAAGAATCCGGGTAAACAGGTATTGCTTTCTTTACAATAAATTTTGAGCGGGGAACAGTAGCGTCTTTATTATTAGCTGCTGCCTTGTAATCAAATATTTCAGATTGATAAACGATTTTTGTGGCATCCAGTTCTTTTTTACCGAAGATCCTGTTGTCTGGCGTAACGATGATAGCATCAATTTTTTCCATGGTAGCTTTATCGCCCCACTTGATTGTACTGGCTTTTTTCCAGTCAATATACTCATTACCATCAGGACCTTGCTTAACATAACTCATCAGTTTGGCTGCAATGGAATCTCTAACCCAATTGGTAAACTGGCGGTATTCATTATTCGTGATCTCGGTAGCATCCATCCAAAACCCATTTATAGAAACAGATTTGTTACGTGCAGTAAGCGCATAACTCAAATCCTCATCACTGGCGCCCATATGAAATGTTCCCGGTGGAATATACACCATACCCGGAGGCTTTGGCAAACTCCACTTAGAACCAGGTGCAACCCCAATGAGTTGGCCCTTATCAACGGCATATCCACCGCCCGACTTAGATTTACTTCCAGATTTTTTACAACTGGTAGCTACTGATGTGATAGCTATAAAAGCTATTAGATAGAACAGCCTGTGCTTCATTGTTTTTAACTTTGAGGGTATTGGGCAAATGTAATGATTATTTTGATTTATCATCATTTTATGATTGATTCAATTATTATTTTTTCCACAAAACAAAGCCTGAAAATTGTAAACGAAAGAATATTTCAATTATTGTGTTTCCAGTTTCTAATAAGACACCTGTTTTATAGTATTAGATTTAAATTAGTAATTATTTTAACGCATAGCTGGCAATGGTTATTTTTCGCCGGGGTGGGATGAAAACGTAATTTCGTTCGTTTTTGCTTAACAACAAAAAAAATGAGGAAATTTATTTTTACCCAATTAAAAAAAGTCCCCCTATTGTAAATGCACAGGCTGATCTTTCTCTCCTTATCTTTTGGAAAACGCTTTCACTATTTACAAAAAATGCAAACCTCAACAAAGATCAATTCTTTCATACCCAGGCTGACAAAGCATTATATGCTACCTGCTGCTAAAATGACAAAAAAATAAACAGGTTTTAATTTCAGTGAGTCTTTAACAAGCCAGTCTGCTACATCAGTTTATCATTTAGTCAATTTAATTCTGCCTGACCCAAAATTGCACTTCAATAATGTATGGCCTATACATTATTCAACTTAATATCTCTTTTTTTTAGTTATAAACAAATTGAGAAACGCAACATTTTCAGGACCGTAATGACTAAATAAAATAACGATCTCTGCAAAGAAAAAAATACAGATCGGTTTTACCTGCCTTACCTGAATAAGATTTTTACATATGTTAAGGAAATCACAAAGTCAATCCGGTGAGTATAGAATGGGCTGTAATGAAACAGTTCAGTTGATAAGATCCGGCCTGTTAATTCATTTCTTTTTAAGAGAAGAAAGGTATATTTCAAGGGCGCTTACCATGCTGGGGGCCTGTGGTTGGGGGGCCTTTATATCCAAAACCAGTCCTGCATCTTCAGCAGCTTTAAAAGTATTGGCCCCAAATGCCCCGATTGTAGTACCATTCTGCTTAAATTTCGGGAAATTTTCAAGCAGGCTTTTTACACCACCTGGTGTGAAAAAACAAATGACATCATAATTCTTAGCTATTACATCAGTTATATCGTTACTTACAATTTTATACAGCACTGGAGTTGCGTGTTCGCAATTATGCGTTATAAGCCAGTTCGTTATGCCGCTGTCAAAGGATTCAGAACATGGATAGAGGAATTTTTCATTATCCTTATGCTTATTGATTACATCAAATAAACACTTGTTGGTGCCGTCGGCACTATAAAATACTTTCCGCTTACGGTATAAAATAAACTTTTGAAGATAAAGTGCTACAGCTTCGGTAATACAGAAATATTTTGTTTCCTGCGAAACACTTATTTTCATTTCATCGCAAATACGGAAAAAATGATCAATAGCATTCCTGCTGGTGAAAATAACTGCTGAATAGCTGGCTATATCAATCTTTTGCTTACGGAATTCCTTGGCTGGTATGCCATCTACTACTATAAAAGGATGAAAATCCAGGTTCAGATTATACTTTTTGGCCAAATCAAAATATGGTGACTTGTCGCCATCCGGCTTAGGTTGGCTAATGAGTACTTTTTTTACTGTTTTACCAGGGATAACAGCCTGTGTTGAACCATTTTTAACCATAATCGTTTGTGCAGTGGTAAATGCAAAACTACAAATTTTTACTCAAAAAAAGCATTAAGCCCTTGTAAATCAACAATAGGGGTAATATTTCTATCCCGGTTATGTACAGTATAAAATGAAACCGGTTAATTTTTAATTGATTCTGTATCAGCCCATATGACCTGAAAAAGCGCAATAAAAGAAAAATGCCGATACTCATTAATGAAACAAGGACCGCAATTTTAACGATGGCTACGTCTGAAAAAGACAGAATTATTATGAAAGGAACCAGGAAAATCCCAATTATCTTATTGATGAGAAAGATCACAAAAACATAGGTGTTGGTTACTTCTTCAAAACCCGTGATCCATCCTGTAAATTTAAGTATGCAGAACTTAAGGAAATAAATCAATGCCATTAATACCATTGACGAAAAGATGAGCATCAGCCTGTTATCTGTTCCTATTAACCGGTAATAGCACAAAAGTATATACACATACATTCCCCCGCTTATAATAAAAAAAAGATTAAAAAGCAGTGATGGCAATTTCGCCTTCAACAACTGGTCGGTTAACTGGCTTTGCCGCAGCGAGGTATTAAAAAAAACCCTGAAGAGGTTTGTAAAATAACGATTGTAGAAATATTTAAAAAAAGCCAGTAACAATAACATACCGGCAATCAGGTAAAAGACCGTATCGTGTGATCTTATTTTTCTTATTTCAACAGCTAATGAAACCGGTATGGAGTCGGTATTCAGCAGCTTATTTTTAAATTTAAAACCAGGTATCACAGGTTCAATTTTCCGGGCCGAATCTACAGGAGCGGCAATTGGCCCGGTTTGTACAGAATCCTTTTTAACAATACCAGAATCTGCAGTTTGGGCATATAGTGAAGCAGTGCATACCAACATTAGTAACCAGGAGAGAAAAAACTGCTTCACGTAATAAATAATTTTGCTGCAAAAATACTACTTCGCTCTTTGCATAGACAAGCTTTTTAGTTTTAATTGACAGAATTAAATATTGTTGCGATAATTATGCACAAACAAAGCCGGCTAGTAAAGGGTAAATAGTGTGGGTGAGTATTTTAAAAGTAATTGATATACCCAAAATGAATTTTGGATGCTTCCCGCAAATTTAATTTAACATCGTTTCGCTTACCTGCAGCATAGCTGATGTTCAATAATCCAAATTTGGTTTCAAAAGCAAGTCCCAGGCCGGCACCAATGAAATTATTATTAAGGTTTACTTCCTGGTATTTATTTTTAACCCAGCCTGCATCAACAAATCCAAACATATACGAATTAAGTGCAAGCCGGTAGCGATACTCTGCTGTTAAAACTGCATATTGTGTGGCATAAATACTTTCTTCGCTAAAGCCTCGCAATAATTTATAACCACCAATCTGAAAAAGTTCGTTTCGGAATGTGCTGGGACTAATAAACAACGCGCCGTTAAAAGCCGTTTTTAAGGTTGCCTGTTTGCCTACCGGGAAAAAATGAGCCGCTCCAATTTTTACCCTGAACTGGTAACCGCGTGCCTTAACAGAATCATATAAACCTGCGTAATTAAAAGCCGGATCTTTCAAATTAATTATCTCGCTATTCTTTTTAATGTTTTTTATACCAACTGACGCTGTGATTTTTATCTCGTTACCCCTGCGTGGGTTAAGGCGGTAATCTGTTTTATTCCAGTCATAGTCCAATCCAACATTAACAGCAGTAACATCAATATTGGGTGGCAGTTTTTTCGTTGCTTTCACCAGGTTGGTATCTACCCCCGTACCCAATAAAAAACTGTTTTGCCATTGCACAAATACCTTACCCGACTGGTTTGCAGATAATAAATACTGCAGTCCCAGCACCGCATTCACCTGTAAAAAAGTAGAGTCCTTTTTAAAAAGATCGAACAAAAAATCGAATCCAAAATTTGAATTAAAAATATAAGGTTGTTGAAACCCAAGGTTTAGCCTGGGAGATTTTGGTTGCAATTGTTGCCACTTTAACAGGATGGTCTCGCCGCTATTCAAAGCATTTTTCAGATCAAGGTTTACATCTGCAGTCAGTTGTAATTTGCCCGACTGGTTGGTGCTGGGTAAAAAACCGATCAAAAAATTTGCCTGGCTGCTTCTCTTGGGCGCCAGGTACAGGTTAAGGATAGATCCTGTGCCCAGCATGGTAATATCGCTTGGCTGCATTTCCTGCAAATAAGGAAGTTCCAGCATACGCTTATTTACCTGCTCCAGTTTCTCTTTGTTGTAGAGACTGCCATTTGGTATTCCTAAATAATGGCCCAGGAATTTTTTGGATATCTTTCCTTTGCCCAAAACCCTGATGCTGTCTATATGATATAAAGGCCCCCGCCTCGATCTCAGTAAGGCTTCCATCTTATCATCGTCAAGCCTGATGCTGTCTAAAAATATTTCGGCAAATGGGTAGCCGTTCTTTTCATAATAATTTAAAAATTTTTCCTGCAAGGCAAGCAATTGCGGAATATTCAGCAATTTCCCAACGTAATCCTTTTCCCTGAAATGGCTTTCATCCATGGCTGCCTTTTCAATACCATCCGGTTTTAATTCTACCCATTGGTACTGTTTGCCTAAAAACAAATGAATTATGCTAGTATTTTCTTTTTCAAAAATACTGTCAACCGAAGCTGTGGGAAAACCTTTTGAACTTAGTAATGCAGTAAGGCCATTAATATAGGCAACACACAAAGACCTGTTTGCAAAACCCGTCTGCAATTTTAAAGCCTGCAGTTTAAAGGAACTATCTTTGTCAACGGGTATAATTTGCAATTGATATAATGGAGGTTTTGTTGCCTGGGCATAGCAATCAGAAAAAGAAAGCAATACAACTGTACACAGCAGTACCGGCAACCAGATTTTACAGCATATTAATTTAACAGGAGTCATTAATAATCAAATCTAAAATAATATCCCGATACTTGCCGGGACTAAAACCATAAATCTTTGCCGGGCATTTATATTCATATTCCATTTTGCAAACAGGCCTGCCATTATTGCAATTTTCATTTTTCCACATCGCTGGCACAAAAAGAAAAAATGCTGGAAGCTATTGTGAAAGAAATTAGCTTATCGCAGTCTTTCTTGCCATCGAAAAGAAGCGGAGTAGAAATTATTTCCACACTTTATTTTGGCGGAGGTACACCCAGCATTTTAAGCATAAATGACCTAAAGCAAATTCTTGAAACACTGCGCAAAAATTTTGTTTTTGCTGATGATATTGAGATAACGTTGGAAGCAAATCCTGATGATATTAATATAATAAAACTGAAGGAATGGAGAGCACTTGGTATAAACAGGTTGAGTGTGGGCATACAAAGTTTTTTGGAAGAAGAATTAACCTGGATGAACAGGGCACACACAGCTACAGAATCAATTGCCTGTATTGATATGATACAGGATGCAGGGTTTACAAATTTTTCTGTTGACCTCATTTATGGTTCCCCGGTTTTAACGGATGCTGACTGGAAAAAAAATGTAGCCCTTGTTTTTGAAAAAAATATTCCGCACATTTCCTGTTATGCATTAACGGTTGAGCCAAAAACAGCATTGGATAAAATGATTGCCTTACATAAAAAAGAACCGGTTGATGCAGAAAAACAAGCCCGCCAGTTTTTATTATTAATGGATTGGATGGAGCAGGCCGGTTATGAACATTATGAGATCAGCAATTTTGCGAAGCCGGGATACAGGAGTAAACACAACAGCAGCTACTGGTCGGGCGAACCTTATTATGCTTTTGGTCCCGCAGCACATGCTTTTGACGGTAAAAGCAGAAGATGGAATATTGCCAACAACCCTTTATACATTCAATCGCTGCAACAAAACATCATTCCTTTTGAAGAAGAAATACTTACCAAAACACAGCAGTTGAATGAATACATTATGACTTCGTTGAGAACAATGGAAGGACTGGATCTTGATCATGTAGCTAAAAACTTTAGTGAAGCAGAAAGTAATAAAATTAAAATAGGAGGTAGTAAGTATGAAAGTACAGGGAAATTAAAAACCGAAAATGGTAAACTTATTTTAACACGGGAGGGCAAATTATTTGCAGATGGAATTGCAGCGGATCTATTTTTTTGAGTGGCTGTAATTTATCTTTACATACTTTACCAGTTCTGCAAGAGATAAGCAAAGCACCATAAAAATGATGGCTGTAGCACTGATATTTGAAAATGAAAAAGGCATATTTTATTTTCTGCTATAAAGTTAAAACATTTTTACAGCAATGTTTCCTCTATACTGTTAAATCCTTCGGCAGCAGGCAGGTTTTCCCATAAAATCTTATAAACGGTATCAGCAATGGGTATGTCGGCCAATATTTTCCGGTTGATCATGTGGATACATTTACTGGCATTATAACCTTCGGCCACCATGCTCATTTCCAGTTGAGCTGCTTTTACAGCATATCCTTTTCCGATCATATTGCCAAAAGCCCGGTTACGGCTATGCAATGAGTAGCAGGTAACCAGCAGATCGCCCAGGTAAACCGAAGCGGCGTAATTATTTGCCCGGTGTTCTTCGGCTGGTTTACGAATATCTGTATGCCCAACTTCTACATTTTTAATACCGGCTTTTTTTAAAAAGCCCGCCATCTCATCGGCACAGTTGGCAATAAATACACTTAAAAAATTATCACCGTAATCAAGCCCGTGAGCCATACCGGCGCCCACCGCATAAATATTTTTTAATACAGCGGCATACTGCACACCATAGATGTCATCATTCTCGACTGTATTTAAATATCCCGTTTTAAAACAGGCGGCAATTGAATGAGTGGCTTTTTCATCAATGCCCGAAAATGTGAGGTAAGATAATTTTTCTGCCGCTACTTCTTCCGCATGACAGGGGCCAAGTACTGCAAAATAATTACTTAGTTCAACATTAAATTCTTTATTGAGGTATTCATTCAGCAACAAATTGCTTTCGGGTAAAATGCCTTTTATAGCCGAAATTATTTTCTTTCCTGCAAAAATATCTTTGTCCAGGTCCTTCAGTGCATCATCGGTATAAGCCGAAGGAATAACGACCACTACACAATCACTGTTTGCAATAACTTCTGCAGCGCTGGTAGTAAGTTTAATTTTTGAAATATCGAGGTAGGCTGAAGATAAATACTGTGGGTTATGGTGCCGTTCCTCAATGTGTTTAATATGTGTTTCACTCCTGTTCCACCAATAAATGGTATTGCCATTGTCGGTTAAAATTTTTGCTAATGCTGTTCCCCAACTTCCGCTTCCTAAAATTCCAAAAGTCATCGTTTAAATCGTTTAACGTTTAAGGGTTTAAGTTGTTTAAAACGTTTTAAACCATTAAACGTTCTATAACCCTAATTTATCCACCGCCAATTGCGCCGCAATCTGGCTGGCATCTTTTTTATTATAGCCTTTTGCTTCGGCAATCAATTCACCATCAACAGTGGCGCCTATGGTAAATAACCTGCGCCCATTCTCAAATTTTTCATCCAGTGTTTCAAATTCAAGTGCCTTCCCGTTTTTATTTGCCCAGCCGTATAACCTGTTCTTAATATTAATTTCCACATCTTCCAGGTCGTCCATAAACATGTGCGGCATAATAATGTATTTCTCCACCCACCTGTGTGTTCCGGCATATCCTTTATCTAAGTAAACTGCTCCTATCAATGCTTCCAGGGTATTTCCGAATATCTGCGATATTTTTAAAGCATTATCATATTTATTGTAGAAAGTAATTTTTTTAAGTCCCATCTTCAAAGCAATGTCATTCAGCTTTTGCCGGTTTACCATCTTACTCCGCATCTCGGTTAAAAAACCTTCGCCTTTGTATGGGTATTTTCTAAAAAGGTAGTGTGCAACAATAGAACTTAAAACTGCATCTCCCAAAAATTCCAGCCGCTCATTATTTTCATCGGCACCTTCCCTTACACTGCGATGGCTAAGCGCCGTTTTGTACAACGTAATTTCACCGGGTGTAAAACCAAGCACGTTACTGAGTTGTTTTTTAAACTCCCGGTTATGTGTCTGGCTTTTAAAAAAATCTTTAATGAATTGCAAAACGAATAAGTTGTTTGCGTGAAATTAATCTTATTTAATCCAAATAAAATTAAGAAAATTTTGCTGGTAGTTGAGATTGAAAAAGGTAATTTAGAAAAATCTAACCCAAAAAATTTAGGCAACATATTTTTTTACAATAACGGAAGCATTATGCCCCCCAAAACCAAACGTATTGCTGAGCGCTGCATTTACTGTACGGTGCTGCGCTTTGTTAAAAGTAAAATTGAGTTTGGGATCCAGTTCCGGATCATCAGTAAAATGATTGATCGTTGGAGGAACGATATCTTTTACCACGGCCATGATACAGGCCATTGCTTCCAGTACACCGGCAGCACCCAGACAATGACCCGTCATACTTTTTGTAGAACTTATATTTAAATCATAAGCATGTTCACCAAAAACGCTTAGTATAGCTTTTGTTTCGGCCAGGTCGCCCAGCGGCGTGGATGTACCATGTACATTGATGTAATCAATATCTTCCGGTTTCATGCCGGCATCTTTTAAGGCAACATTCATTACATTTTTTGCACCTAATCCTTCGGGATGTGGTGCGGTAATATGATGTGCGTCGGCTGTTGCGCCACCGCCGGCAATTTCGCAATATATTTTTGCGCCACGGGCTAGTGCGTGTTCCAGGCTTTCAAGCACCAAAACACCGGCACCTTCTCCCATTACAAAACCATCACGATCTTTGTCAAAAGGGCGACTGGCCGTAGCCGGATCATCATTTCTTTCGCTAAGGGCTTTCATGGCATTAAAACCACCAACGCCTGGTGAGCTAATTACCGCTTCGCTGCCGCCGGTAATAATAATATCGGCCTTGCCTAATCTTATGGTGTCAAAAGCATCAATAACTGCATTGGTGCTGCTTGCACAGGCACTTACTACAGCATAGTTGGGACCCCTGAAACCATAACGCATAGATATCTGCCCAGCGGCAATATCCAATATCATTTTAGGAATAAAGAAAGGATTATAACGTGGTGTACCATCGCCCAAGGCAAAATTGCTCACTTCTTCATAAAAAGTAGTGATACCGCCAATACCGCTGGCAAAAATTACACCTACCCGGTCCACATCAACATTTTCTTTGCTGATGCCGGCGTCTTTAATGGCTTCATCGCTTGCTATTAATGCAAACTGGGTAAAGCGGTCAATTTTTCGGGCTTCCTTGCGCTCAAGGTAATCGGTGGGTTCAAAATCTTTAATCTCACAGGCAAACCTGGTCTTAAACTTACTGCAATCGAATTGTTTGATAAAATCACAACCACTAACCCCTTCAGCCAAACCCTGCCAATATGTTTCAACAGTTTTGCCCAATGGAGTTAGTGCTCCCAATCCGGTAACTACAACCCGTTTTAATTCCATAAAATTTGCCTGTGATAATTAAATTAATTACTTAGCATGCTCTTCTAAGTAAGCATTAGCCTGACCTACGGTAGTAATGGTCTCAGCCTGCTCATCCGGAATAGAAATATTAAATTCTTTTTCAAATTCCATAATTAGTTCTACGGTGTCCAGGCTATCTGCGCCCAGGTCGTTGGTAAAAGAAGCTTCCGGCGTAACCTCTGCTTCATCCACTCCTAATTTGTCAACAATTATTTTCTTTACTCTTGTTGCAATGTCTGACATGATGTTTAGATTTAGTTTGTATTGGGTGCAAAAATATACATTTTGAGGTAATTACAAAGAAATAGATATTGTTTGCCAAATATGCATTTTCCGGTATCGCAAACCGCTTTAATATCAAATCCTCCAAAATCCCTTTTTGTAAATCTAATTTACATAATTATTTACTCATAAAGTATCAATAATGGTTTTTTTACATGAATGCTGCAATAAAAAAAATTGTATATTGTTAACCCGTCCCTCACCAAAACTTTAACCATCATCAAAAACATATCGGGTTATGGCCTTAAAACAAATAGACCACGGCACAAAAGAGTATCTGCAAATGGTAAAGCTCCGGAATGATATTCTGCGAAAACCCCTGGGTCTTTCATTTACACCCGATGAACTGGAAATGGAAAAGGAAGATATCTTAATTGGCGCCTTTGATGATGATGATATGCTGGCCTGCTGTATGCTTACCAAAGCAGATAACAATTGTTTGAAGCTAAGGCAGATGGCAGTACAAAATAACCTGCAGGGAAAAGGCATTGGTGCCAGTATGTTGAGTTTTGCCGAACTGATATCACGCGATAAGGGCTATAAAAAACTGATCATGCATGCCCGTGAAACAGCCGTTGGTTTTTATGAAAAACTGGGTTACAAGGTTGTGGGCGATAAATTTACCGAGGTAACCATTCCGCATTTTGTGATGGAAAAAAGGCTCTAAAAGATATTAGTCATTTGTCAGTAAGTCATTTGTCAGTAAGTCATTTTAGAGTCTGCGAATTAAAGTGACCATTAAATAATCAGTGACCCAATGACTATTGGCCTAATGACCAATGACGCATTGACTATTTCTTTATCTTCTCCCCCAAGATCTTCCTCGCCTCATACACATCATCCCCTTCAAAAGCATCTTTGGGTACAATAAAAAATGAGCGGCTGTTAAAGTACAGGTGAAAAAAATGCGGGCTTTCTATCCAGGTACTGAATTCAGACCAATTCCAGTTTCTGCCGCCTCTTTCATTTTCAATCCTGAATACATCATCTGTTAAGATTGCCCGGAAACGGTCACGGAAAGTTTCTGCCTTCCTGTAAACCATATATGGCATTAAAAACCAGAACAGGATCATCAGGGCAAACCATAAAACAGAACTTATCAAAAAAGCAAGGGGAGATATCTTCTTAAAAAAGAACAGCCCTGCAGAAAGCAACGCATATACATTCACCAGTATCAACATTACTTTGATCTCTCTGCGGGTTATAAAATGATAGCGCAATGCCTGGATTACTTTATTCTTATCGTAGGTGAAAAACTGTGATGTCATAAAACAAAGATAAAGGATACCGGCAATTGCCAATATATAGACATAAACATTTATCCCGTTTCTGCAACTCATTCCTTTATTTCTGCAACTCACTCCAATTTGATTGCGCCAGCCATTAATCAATGGTATTATTGAATACTGAAATTTAACCTTTAAAATAATTTATCAATTCTAAAAACTACAGTCATGAAAATCTTTAAACTTTTACCAGGCCTTGTATTAAGCCTGCTTTTTTTACAAACCAATGCACAGGAAGCTCCCAAAGGATTCGGCAAAGGAAAAGTTGTTTTAGCCGATAACACAGTTGTAAGCGGTTTCATTAAAGACAATATCCGTAAAGACGCATCGGTTACCCTGATGGTTGACGGAAAAGAAAAAAAATATAACGGTTCTGATATTGCAGCAGCCGAAGTTGACGGTACCAGCTATAACTGTATGAAGGGAGATTTTTTTAAAGTAGTTTGCAACGGTGAACTGACTTTCCTGCAAAAATCAAGCAACGCTTCTTCCAAACCAACTACCGTTGGTAACGAAGTATTTTTCATAAGCGGTACCGAAGGTAAGCCGGGCGATTATTTTATTTATGAAAACAAAAGCCAGCAATTGAAATTGGTTTCAAAGAAAAATTTAAACGCAGTTGTTGCCGGCAGCTTTGGCGGATATGCCCCCGCTATTGAAAAAGCAAAAGCTGCGCAGGACGATATTGCACAGTTAAAAGATGCTGTTGAAACATACAATGGCCGTAACGGAAAATAATTTTAAGCTTAGAAAAACCTACCGATAAACCCACAGATTAAACCTGTGGGTTTTATATCTTTACTATATGAGGCGCACCAATTGTAAAATAGGATTTAACGACGGGCCGTTGATATTATTCACTATACCCGTATTAAGTTTTATTGTGCCGGTGGTGTTTTTAGGCTGCCGTTTCGATAATCCTCCTCTTTTTGGCTGGGATAAATTTCTTACCGCCATGCTGATCATTATTCCTTTATGGGCCGGTGACCGGTTGATCATGATCTGGAGCCGGGGGAAATATCCATTATTTAAAGATGTTCGTAAAAGATTGATCCACCAGTCTTCCTTCATGTTATTGTTTACAGTTGTTGGACAAAATTTGCTTGGCTGGATATTGGATGATTTCATTTTCATAAAAAACTTTGGCAATCATTTCAGAACTGATTCACTGATCAGTTCCAATTCCGCTGCCATATTCTGCACCATTATGATCATCGCCATTTATGAAAGTATCTATTTCATGAATGAACTTAAAAAATCGGTGGAAGAAAAAGAAACGCTGAAGAGAGAGAGTTTGAAAGCCCAGTTGGATGCACTGAAGACACAGGTAAATCCACACTTCTTATTTAATAACCTGAATACACTTTCTGCCATTATTCCGGATACGCCCAAACAGGCTATTGAATTTGTACAGCACATGTCAAAGGTTTATCGCCATATCCTGGAAGTACAGGATGAAAAAACCATTCCTTTAAAAGATGAACTGGATGTATTAAAGGCTTACGGCTTTTTATTAAAGACAAGGTTTGGCGACAACCTCGATATTGAAATGGATGTACCTGCCGATAAACTGCAGCAGCGCATCGCTCCCCTTTCGTTGCAACTGCTGATGGAAAATGCCATCAAACACAATATCGTTTCTTCGGCAAAGCCGCTGAGGATAAAGGTATTTACCAAAAACGGGCACCTGGTAATAAGTAATAACCTGCAGGTAAAGAACCAGCTGATCGAATCAACCGGTATCGGACTGGAAAACATCCGCAACCGCTACAAACTGCTGAGTGATGATGAAGTGAAAGTGGATGAAAGTGGCGAAAGCTTTACCGTTTCTATTCCGCTAATACTATCTTGATTTTAAAGAAGTTCAAAGGACTTCGTTAAAATCTTAGATGGTATTATGCCGATTTTGGATACCAATTAACTAAGGCAGTATAATCGGCATCATATCAAAATAATATGAAGGTAATCATCATAGAAGACGAAGCACCGGCAGCCAACCAGCTTACTAAATTGCTGCAATCCATCAGTAATGAGATCGATGTGGTAAAGCGGCTTGACAGTGTGGCATCGGCTGTACAATATTTTCAATCGGCACCCGCAGCCGATCTTATTTTTATGGACATACAACTGGCCGATGGTTTAAGCTTTGACATTTTCGCACTGGTGCAAATAAAGACAGCAGTAATTTTTACCACTGCATTTGACCAATACACATTAAAAGCCTTTAAAGTAAACAGCATTGACTATTTACTAAAACCTATTGACGAAACAGAACTACGGCTGGCTGTAGAAAAATACCGTGAACTCCATCACAAAAAAAATAACGATTTTTCTGATAAACTGCTGAAACTGGTGCAGGATATTAATACCGCAAAGTATAAAGAACGGCTGCTGGTAAAGCGCGGACAACAACTCAGTTTCATCAAAACAGAAGCCACGGCTTTTTGTTATGCGGATGGCAAACTCTGCTACGCAGTGGATTTCAGCAACAATAAACATTTGCTCGAAAGCAATCTATCTCAACTGGAAAAACAATTACAGCCCAATAAATTTTACCGCATCAACCGGCATTTACTGGTAAACATTGATGCCATAAAAAAAGTGCATACCTGGCTGGGCGGAAGATTAAAATTAGAAATTATGCCTGCTACCAATGCCGAAACTGTGGTAAGCCGCGAAAGGGTAAATGGTTTTAAAGATTGGTTAGGGCAGTAAATTATCCTGTCAGCAGATTTAATTTATTTAGTTCCGTGTAACTATCTCATTAAGTTAAGCACTTGCAGTGCTTATTTGAAACGCCGGTTTTTATGATGAATAAGATTTTACAGATAGATCATAACTTATGGTAATCATCATAAAAATCTGTGTTCTATAAAAAGCGCCGCAGGCGACTTAGCCAAGGCCCCTGGGTTTATTTTATTAATTACAAAGTTCACCTGCAACCTTACCACCGCCATCAACCGGCATACCACCAATTACATGGTCTCTTAAAGAAACATTGACAAAACTTATGCGCCGGTTTTCGGCCTTGCCTTCCGGCGTACTGTTATCGGCAACAGGTTTGCTGTCGCCAAAACCAACAGCGATCAGCCTTTTGCAATCCACACCCAATTCAATTAACTTTTTGCAAACGGCCAGCGCTCTTTTTTCGGTGAGTTTTTGATTAACTGCTGCATCACCATTATTATCTGAATGACCTTCTACCCTTAACAGGCTGATGTAGGTTTTATCGGTAAGGTATTGTTTGATGATCTCCAGCACAGCATTGCTTTCCGGCTTTAATTTATCTGTACCGGGTTCAAACAAAACAGGTTTTGTGATTTTTACTTCGTTGCCTTCCAGTTTATAACCCTGTGCCTGTAATGTAAAAGCAAAAAAAGCAAGGAGGATTGTCAGGAACCATTTCATAACTGAATTTTTATTTAATTAAAGTTCAAATATTATTATCAGATACCGATACCCATTGCAGGGTATTTTGTTTTATTTATGAAAGTAAAATACCGGCCGATTTTATTATTGCTATACTTTTGAGAAAATGTTTTTACAAAAAGTCAATAAAAGGATATGCCCGGCTTTATTAAAGCTGTTTATAGTAAGCTCTCTTTTTTCCTGCAACGAAAGTAAAGAACCCAGGAATATAGAACCTGCTTTCTATTATTGGAAATCTGTTTTAAACTTAACCAATTTCGAGAAACAAAAATTAGATTCACTGAAAGTAAAAACCATCTACATTAAATTTTTTGATGTGGATTGGGATGAGGCAGGAAACAAACCAGAGCCGGTGGCAAAACTGCAAACCGTAAAAGGAGTATTGCTAAAGGGTTATTCAATTATCCCTGTCATTTTTATTACCAATGCCTATATTCAAAAGATCGATTCATCCCAAACAAACCAGCTGGCAGAAAAAATAATGGAATTATTAAGAAGCCAGATCGCTGAAACTGGTTTTGATTCTATTCCTGAAGTGCAGATCGATTGCGATTGGACGGCATCAACGAGAGGAAAATATTTTGATATTCTTAAAAACATTAAAAGAATAAAGCCCAATGCAAGACTGTCTTGCACCATACGCCTGCACCAAATAAAATATGTCGCTAAAACTGGCGTACCTCCTGTTGACCGTGGCCTGCTCATGTGTTACAATATGGGCAACCTGAAAGATCCGGCAACAAAAAATTCTATTTTGGAAACAGAAGAATTAAAAAAGTATACGGCCAATCTTTCCAGTTATCCTTTGCCATTGGATGTTGCTTTTCCTTTGTTCGACTGGAAAGTTTTATACCGGAATAACAGGTACACCGGTTTGATCCAAAATCTGCCGGAAGCTGCTTTCGGCAATTCTTTCTCCAGCAAAACAGGCAACCGCTACCTGGTTTTAAAAGATACTTTGCTGGCCGGATATGACCTGAAACAGGGAGATATGATCCGTGACGAACAAAGCGATATTAAAGAAGTACTTGCTACGGCGGCCGAGATCAGTAAACATTTAAGAAATACCCAACTAAGGGTATCGCTCTACCATTTGGATTCTGTAATTTTAAGTAAATACACAACACATGAACTGGAAAGCATTTATAACAGTCTGCATTAGCACAGCCATTGTTTCTTTTCCGCAAAACATTATCGGCTGCGGCCCCGGCATAGATCCTTATGATTATTACACATCTTTCTTTCATCAAAACCTACCCGAGACAAACGACTACAAGCCTTTCTATTATACCGGCTATAATTTCCTGTACGATCCTGCCGAACCTGTATCGCCAGCTGATATACTGGCTGATGAATGGGCGGCTTATTGCGGCGCACCGGTAAAAGCGGCTGATGCAAAAAAGCTGGTCAACAAATTTGCTGCAAAAGATCTGAACAATCTTTATTATAACCTTGAAAAAAATCAGCCATTAAAAATACCAGACTCGGTAAAACAAAACAGCATGACGGGTTATTTTATGCAAAGCAAAGACCTGGAAGCATTGGGTTATATTTTGTATGCCAAACAAGTAGAGCCTTACGTGACTGGTGGCGAAGGCGATTGGCACACGCCCGAAAGAGACAGTTTAAAAATGGCAAAGCTTATAAAGAATGGACAACAATTATATGCTGTTACCAAAAAAGATATTTTTAAATTAAAATATGCCTACCAGTTTTTACGCCTGGCGCATTACAGTGGCCGTTACAGTGATGTGATAAACTGGTACGATGAGTATGCCGCCAAAATAAACAGTACCAGTGTGTTGCAACCAATGTGTCTTGCTTTAAAAGCCGGGGCTTTATTTCACAGCGGACAACAGAAAGAAGCCGCTTATTTATTCAGCAAAGCATTTGCTGCCAGCAAAGTAAAAAAAGTTTCCAATTACCTGGGCTTTAACTGGGCTGTAGATTCTAAGGCGGACCGGGATCAATACCTGGCTTTGTGTAAAAACAATGAAGAAAAAGCTTCCATGCTGGCACTGTTCGCATTGGGCAGTCCGGGTAACGACCTTAAAAACCTTGAGGAAATCATTAAGCTAGACCCTGCCAACGAAGCCATGGAAGCTTTGGTGGTAAGAGAAATAAATAAACTGGAGGAAAAATATTTAACGCCCGAACTGCAAAGAGCAAAAGGTGGCAAGGCATTTTATTTTACCTGGACAGAAGGTAATGCAGACAGCATTATCACAGATGCCGGCACCGAAGTAAAGGCCTTGGCAACATTCTTACACCAGTCTGCACAATCTAAACCGGTAAAAAATGCGGGGCTATTTGAAACCGCTGCCGGCTATGCTTCTTACATGATCAGGGATTATGCCAATGCAAAAAAATACCTGGCTGCTGCCAACAAAATGACGCTTAGCCAAAAGTTAAAAGATCAATGGGCATTAACGAACCTGCTCATTACCATCAGTGAAAAAGATAAGATCGATGCCGCTTTTGAAGAACAGCTTTTGCCATCATTGCAATGGGTAGAAGAAAGGGTAAGGGCCGAAAAAGCGATTACGGTTGATTATTGGGAAGTGCAGCAATGGCGCACCATTTACCGCAACCTGATGAGTGAGATACTGGCTAAGCGTTACCACGAGCAGGGCGACCTGGCTAAAGAAACCTTATGCATTGGTGCTGCCGACCATATCATGAAAGGAAAAACAAATGAAGAACAGGATTATTATTCTTCTTCAACAAACGGAATTGAATTTTTAAGAAATGAACTGATGAGTGCTGATGTTGAAAAACTATATGCTTTGCTGGATAGTAAGCAACCCAATAAATTTGAAAGCTATCTTTTCAGTCACAATTCAGTTACCAAAAAAGAAGTGGTTGATTTTGCAGGAACTTCTTACTTACGTGATTACGATTACCCTAAAGCGATTGAATGGTTTAAGAAATCAGCAGATAAAAAATTGATCAACAAAAATCCGTTTGCTGATCTGCTGTACGACCAGGAAGAACAATTACCTGCTGAAAAGAAATTCAGCAGCAGCAAGTTGGCTTTTGCACAGGAAATGCTTAGGCTGGAGCAACTGGCAAAGCAGCCTGCCGGTGCAGTTGCGGCTAATTATAAAATGGCGCTGGGCATGTACAACATGACCTATTACGGACATACCTGGGAACTGGTGCAATATTACCGCAGTGGCAGCGATGGATATTATATGCCAGGCAATGCTACCGGTTTTCAAAAAGAATATTATGGTGCCTACAAAGCCCATGATTATTTTGAAAAAGCCATGAACGCAAGCACTGATAAAAATTTTAAAGCCCGTTGCTTATTCATGATGGCAAAATGTGCTCAAAAGCAAATACGCCGTCCGCAATATGATGATTATACAACCAGTTATGATAAAATGGAGACTGATGAAAGCAAGTATTTTATCAGCTTTAAAAGCAACAAATATTTTCCCCGGTTTGTAAAGGAATATGCCGGCACAGCTTTTTACAAAGAGGCTTTTAGCAGTTGCAGTTATTTGAGGGATTTTGTGAGGAAGAAGTAAGATACAAGGCTACTTGTTTTATATATCTGTAATTACATCAAAACCTTTAAAACTGCCTACTACAGCGAGTCCGGTTATTTTTTTTGCAATATCTTTTTGCTTTATTTTACGGGCAATCTGGTTCATAGTAGAGCCACTGCCCACTGCATCATCAATTAATAACAGGTTATTGTATTTTACTGTTTCTGTTACAGCAAAAGTATTTTCTGCATTATTAATCCGTTCTTCAATTTTATTTAATGATTTTTGAGGAACGGGTATAATTCCTGAAATTTTCTGAATTTTAATTTTGGGCAGATTTATTTTCAAATGTGTTTCCAGGTATTTCATAATCTGCACCTCCCGGCGGATGGTGGGCGGCACAAAACCAACGGCATCATAATTATTTTTTTTGAGCAGCAAGTCTATTTTTGGTTTTATTTCGGCTAATAATATTCTCATTAAAAATTTATTTTGCCCCTGTTTTGCATAATGCAGTAAAGTACCAAGTCTTGTTTTACCAAACCTTTCAATGGCGTAAAAATCCAGGTATAATATTTCATCCAGAAAAATTGAATCATAACCTTTAGTATTTACTATTTTTTCTTTTCCGTCAATTATTCCTGCTCTATTAAAATACCGGTCGTATTTTTCTCTTGCTTTTAAATATTCTGTAAGTGTTTTCTCCGGCGGTAGGTTGCGTTTTTTGCACCAATAGCTAAACCCTTCAATACCCTCCATCATTTCCCCAATTTCAGTAATCAGTAAAAAGTTTTTGGATAGAAAGGTTCTGCTGTTGTTATTGACTGTTTCAAAGCTGTCATCTACGGCAGGACTGGCGGTCTTTAGCCTGTAAATTGTCTTCGGGGTTCTTCCAAATTTTGAAACAATATCCTGCTCCAAAAGCTGGTTGATTGCGATGTGTATAGCCTGCTTTGAAACATGCAGCATGTCTACCAGTTCTTTTACGCTTAAATCCCCTTTTTCCTGTAGCGCAATTTGTATTTTGTCTTTAATTTTCATTTATTTGACTATTTACTATCAATAGTCAAAAGTAATGTTTTTTCATTAATATGTAAACATTCCAAATTATGGGACAGTTTACTTCCTTACTGTTGCATTTGGCTTTTACTCTTAGTGGTTGTAAAACCAGATGGCATCAAAAAGAGTATTTTATTTCAGTCGTCGGATTTTATGGGATAACTGAAACTACCGAAAGGCCTTCTCAAATGAGGATCAATTACTAGTCGTTGGTTATAAAACCAGACGACGGCGAAGATTGTGGGGAAGACTGGCAGCGGCGAAATAAAGTTTCATAAATGGACTGTCTTTAATTTATTCAGGAGTTCATTCGATATTTCAATAAATTTTTCATGACATGTGCTCGACAGTATTTTCTCAGTTTCATCCCAATATTTATCAGAAATAACTTTGTCCTTAAGTTGATAATAAATATCCGTACGATATTGCCAATTCCTAGCTCTATTTACGGTTGTGTCGCAAATCTGTTTAAGTTGATATTTAAATTTTCTTTTTTTATTTTTCTCTTTTATAACTATTCTTTCATTCGCCAATGATACAGTATAGTTTTTACCATGAAATTTTGAATCTTCTAATAATAGTGTGTCGACATTGGGGGAGCCACTGAATATACCTCCTCCTGAAGTATAGTATTCCAAAAAATATAGATTTTTTGTGCCTGGTAATAAAATAAGCGTCGTATTAAAAATCAATCCTTTCTTTTTTGCGAAAAAACATTGATTGGGCAAAGGTTGTGAATATACTTTGTCTAAACAGAGAAGTAGAAAAATAACAATTAGTGGACGAACCATATTTAGAAATTTGTTGCTAATTCATAAATATACACAACTCTTTCCTAACTATCTTCCTACTCCGCTTCGATAAAAGCTCAATAAAGATATACTGTACAAGAGTGCGACGCCAATGAAGACGAACAAAGATAAAATGCCGGGACAAAAAAATGAAAACGCCACTCAACCGAGTGGCGTTCTATTTTATGTTCGTGCTTACTACTTCGCTAAAGCTACGTAGTACAAAGTATTCAAACCAAATTAACTGCAACCCATACTGTTGCCGCAATTCAAACACTTGTAGCAGGTGCCGCTGCGTACTGTAATGTGTCCGCAGGTGTTGCAGGCCGGCGCATCGCTTTGCATGCTTTTGGCTGCTGCATTTACGGCATCCATACCACCTTCTGCTTTTTTATGTGCCGTGCGGTGGTGTTGGGCGGCGGCAGGTGTAGTTGCAGGCTTGGCTGCACCCATTACCCTTACTTCGCTCAACTCCGGTTTGCGATCGCCAATGGTTGGTGTATTTACATCCCATTCTTCGTTGCCCTGGTTTAAAACTTCGGGTGTATCCAGTACATGAACCAGATCGTTACGGCCCAGGTATTCATACGCCAGTGAGCGGAAGATAAAATCGATGATTGAGGTTGCGCTCTTGATATTCGGATGGTCAACCATGCCGCTTGGTTCAAAGCGTGTGAAAACAAATTTCTCAACATACTCTTCCAGCGGCACACCGTATTGCAGGCCGATTGAAATGGCGATTGCAAAACAATTAAGCATACTACGCATGGTAGCACCTTCTTTGGCCATGTCTATAAAAATTTCTCCTAAAGTACCATCGTTGTATTCGCCGGTACGCAGGAACAATGCCTGTCCGTTTATTTTTGCTTTTTGTGTAAAGCCGCGGCGCTTGGCTGGTAATGCACGTCTTTCAACGATCATCGCCAACTGGCGTTTTAATGTGGTATCGGCACTGTTCTGTACACGCTTGTTCATTTCATCCAGCAGATCGTCAATGGTTAGTTTACCCATATCAACCATGGTAGAAAGTTCAGCAGCCAATGCAGCAGCTGTATCTTCCGAAACCGGTTCATCCAATTTCTTTTTCTTATCGCTCTTGTTGCTTAATGGTTGTGATAATTTAGAACCATCACGATACAAAGCGCAGGCTTTTAAACCAAGCTCCCAGCTAAGCCTGTATGAGTCTGCAATTTCATCCTGCGTTGCTTCGTTTGGCAGGTTAATTGTTTTTGAAATGGCACCGCTTAAGAAAGGTTGTGCTGCAGCCATCATGCGGATATGTCCGTGTGCATGAATGTAGCGTTCGCCGATCTGTCCGCATTTATTGGCGCAATCAAAAACAGATAAATGTTCGTCTTTTAAATAAGGAGCGCCTTCCACGGTCATGGTACCACATATATATATGTTAGCCGCATCAATTTCATCATCGCTGAAACCTAAAGCTTCCAGCAAACTCCAGGTATAATCATTGTATTGCTCTGGTTTAAATCCAAGTCTTTCCAAACAGGTTTCGCCTAAAGTATGTGCATTGAAAACAAATCCAATTTCAAAAGCAGCACCTAATACGCTGTTCAGTTTATTAATATCTTCCTGTATAAATCCTTTTTCCAGTAAAGTTTTGCTGTTTATGAAAGGAGATTTATCCAAAGAAGCATACCCTTTTGCATAGCAAACAATTTCTTCAATTTCTGCTTCGCTGTATTTTAAATTACGTAATGCCTGTGGTACACTCTGGTTGATTATTTTAAAATAACCGCCACCACTTAATTTTTTAAACTTCACCAAAGCAAAATCAGGTTCAACCCCGGTGGTATCGCAATCCATTACCAAACCGATGGTACCGGTTGGTGCAATTACGGTTGTTTGTGCATTGCGGTAACCGTACTTCTCTCCCATTTGTACTGCATCATCCCATGCTTTGGTAGCGGCTTTCAATAAATAATCAGGACAATACTTTGCATTGATACCCTGTGGTTTTATTTCAATGCCTTCGTAAGCATCGTTTGCATCATATGCAGCAGCACGGTGGTTACGCATTACACGCAACATGTGTGTTTTATTTTCTTCGTACTTATCAAAAGCACCCAGGAAGCTGGCAAGCTCTGCAGATGTTTTATAAGATACACCGGTCATGATGGCGGTGATGGCACCTGCAATGCCCCTTGCTTCTTCGCTATCGTAAGCAATACCGCTTACCATTAACATAGAACCCAAATTTGCAAAACCTAAACCCAATGTTCTGTAATCATAACTTAATTGTGCAACTTCTTTTGAAGGAAACTGCGCCATTAAAACAGATATTTCTAAAACCGTTGTCCAAAGACGACAGGTATGTTCGAAGCCAGCTACATTAAAACTGTTATCGCTTTCATCAAAAAACTGGCGAAGATTAACACTGGCCAGATTACAAGCCGTGTTATCTAAGAACATATATTCACTGCATGGGTTGGAAGCCCTAATGGGACCACCTTCCGGACAAGTATGCCATTCGTTGATGGTAGAATCATATTGAGTACCAGGATCAGCACAACGCCATGCAGCATAAGTGATCTGCTCCCACAATTCTCTTGCTTTTACTTTCTTCATCACACGGCCATCGCTTCTTCCTTTCAGTTCCCACTCGCCATTTTCATCTAAAACATTAAAGAAAGAATTTGGTATCCGGATGGAGTTGTTGCTGTTTTGTCCGCTAACCGTTCTGTAAGCTTCCCCTTCGTAATCGCTGGCATAACCTGCAGCAATTAACGCAGCCACTTTATCTTCTTCCTCAACTTTCCAGTTGATGAATTTTTCAATTTCCGGGTGATCAAGATCTAAGCAAACCATTTTGGCTGCTCTTCTTGTTGTACCACCGCTTTTAATAGCACCTGCCGCACGGTCACCAATTTTCAAAAAGCTCATCAGACCACTTGATGTACCACCACCACTTAATTTTTCGCCTTCGCCACGTATGCTGCTGAAGTTGGTACCCACACCACTTCCGTATTTAAATATCCTTGCTTCACGTACCCAAAGATCCATAATGCCGCCTTCATTAACCAGGTCGTCATTTACACTTAAAATAAAACAAGCATGTGGTTGAGGGCGCTCATAAGCATTGGCTGATTTTTTTAACTGGCCATCTTTTGCATCTACATAATAATGCCCCTGTGGTTTTCCGGTAATGCCATATACTTCATGCAAGCCGGTATTAAACCACTGCGGACTGTTTGGTACACATGCCTGGTTTAAAATAGAGTATACCAACTCGTCATAAAATACCAGTGCGTCATTGGGCGTTGCAAAATAATCATAACGTTCGCCCCACACACGCCAGCAATGCGCCATACGATGAGCAACCTGTCTAACGGTTGTTTCCCTTCCGGTTGTTCCATCTTGATTTGGAACACCTGCCTTTCGAAAATACTTTTGTGCCAGGATATCTGTAGCGATCTGGCTCCACTGTTTTGGAACCTCTACATTATCCATCTGGAAAACAATTTCGCCAGTTGGATTTTTAATAACTGAAGTACGGTAATCGTACTCGAACATATCGAATGGACTAACGCCATCTTTGGTAAACTGGCGTGCGAATTGCAGACCTTTAATGGGTTGATTCTTTTTAGACATATAGTATAATAACTTTGAAAGGTGGGTTATGTAAGTAACAAGTCAACGAAAATATTTGTATTGCCTGAAGAAACAAACCTTTAAATATTAACACCTGTGGACAAAATTGGTGGATAATTTTGCAGACTCATACGGGCAGTGGATTTGGTCACTTTTCCCCAGCTTTTTAGGAAATTGTTTGTTTAAAATCTTGGAAGTTCCAGTAAAAATCCAATGGGTTGATTTCAGGCTGTTTTGCCTGTTTTTCATTGTTTCGACTTAATTGACAGATATTTTTTTGCTGCACAAATGAAACACCGGGATCCGGATTTTACGCACTGTTGTACCAGTTATTTTTTCAGCATCATTACTCAATAAAAAAATATTTTTTTTAAAAGGCGCTGTTGACTTCGTACAGGCCGCAAAAAAAATACAGCATGCTATTGCATAAACAAATTGTATTGAGTAGATTTATGAAAACCCCACTGTTATGAATAAAAAAATGATCTTCTACGTACTTGGTGTACTGTGCTTAGTGTCATCCGCTGCTATGTATTTTATCGGAAAAGGTTCCAGTCATCTTTCTGAACTAAGTGATTTCTGGTGGATACCGCTTCCGATCGGTGCGTTGGCACTGTTGATGGCAAACAGAAAATAAAAAAGGAACACCGTTAAAGCGGGGTTATTTTTATTATTAAAAAAACGTAAAGAAAAACAAACCTGTTATATTTAGAAATGGTTAGCATGAAGCGTTTCGCAAAGTACATTGTTTTTACCCTGGCTGTTCTGCAATCTGCTGCAGTAAAAGCACAAACCAATAATGCAAAAATTATTAACGCTATCGTTGTAGAAAAAACCGATACCACATTTGCCGTACAGGGTTTAAAAATCAGCTACACTTACAATTTTTCGGCTTTAGGCAACCAGGAGTACATTGATAGTATTGTAAAGACCACAAACTATAAAATTAGCACAAGGATTTTTATTAAAGACGAGGCAGTAAACCCCGGTTACGGGTATAATGCATTTCGCAACAGCAGAAACGATTTTGAAATTACCAGTCACATTTTCTCCACCGACATAAAAAATGTAAAGACCGATAAACAGGCAACTGTTTTTATTCCGTATGCGGCTTTAAAACTGCCGGCCCTTACAAATTATACCGTAACTGTAAAAGCTGCATTAGTAAGCACCGTATGGGTTACAGATAAAGATGTGCAGCTAATTGAACAAAGCAATATAAGTTTTTATAAGCCCGAAACATTAACTGCAACTGTATATGTTGACAGCATAGAAGTAACTACACTCGATAGTAAAGGCCAGGCCTGGGACTATTCTTTTTTTGGCAAAGATTATCCTGATATTGACGTAGCTATTAAACTGTCAGAAGATGTTTTGTGGGAAAAGTGGATTAATAATAAATTTTTATTTGTATTAAAGCCCAATGAAAAAAGTTTCGCTTTTAGCATTAGCAAAAATGATAAGATTACTATCCTGGTAGAAGACAGGGATTTGCTGATAAATGATTTAATAGAAAATTTTGAGTGTATAACCACCGGCAAAATAAAAGGGCAATGGTATGCTGTTACCAGCAAAAGCAGTACGGTAAAACAGTGTAAAATACTATACCGTATTAATTAATAAAATCTGTAAATAAATAGTACAACCTGTAGCTTATTGCAACTTACCTTTGCAGCATGAGAGTGGTAATACAAAGGGTTACACAGGCAAGTGTAACCATTAACAATACAATAAAATCTGAAATTAAAACAGGCCTGCTTGTTCTGGCAGGTATTGAAGACGCCGATACACATGAAGATGTGGAATGGCTGAGCAATAAGATCGTTAACCTGCGCATTTTTGATGACGAAAATAAAGTTCCGAATATTTCTGTAAAGGATATTGATGGTGATATTTTATTGGTAAGCCAGTTTACTTTGCATGCAGCTACTAAAAAAGGAAACCGCCCTTCTTATATTAAAGCCAGTAAGCCGGATATTGCTATTCCGCTTTATGAAAAGCTGATTACTCAATTGGAGATAGACCTGGGAAAGAAAACTTATACAGGTGAGTTTGGGGCTGATATGAAAGTTTCACTTGTAAATGACGGGCCTGTCACTATTTGTATTGATACTAAGAATAAAGAGTAGTTTTATTACACGAATTTATTCGCGAATTACACGAATTAAAATATAAATGCTATGTCTGGTATAATTTTAAAAGAAGAGTCGTATCAATTGATTGGGATATGTATGGAAATTCATCGGGAACTTGGAATGGGATTTAAAGAAATTGTTTATAAAGATGCTCTTGAATATGAATTTAAATTAAAGAAAATTGAATTTGTAAGGGAAAAAGAATTTAAAATTCAATATAAAAATATAATCCTGCCGCACAGGTATTTTGCCGATTTTATCATTTATGATTCTATAATTGTAGAAGTAAAAGCCTCCTACATGATTGTAAATAATTTTGTCACGCAAACTATTAATTACTTAAAAGCTTCGGGATTACAATTAGGTATTATTGCCAACTTTGGCGAAAAATCATTTACATCTAAGCGGGTTGTGTTTTAAGGCAATTCGTGTAATTCGTGTATAAAATTCGTGTAATAATGACCATACAACAAGCACAAACCAACGTTGATCAATGGATTAAAACTATTGGTGTAAAATATTTTAGTGAACTCACAAACCTTGGCATATTAATGGAAGAGGTTGGGGAGTTAAGCAGACTGATGGTGCGTCAATATGGCGAACAATCATTTAAAGAATCGGATAAAGGGAAAGAATTAGGTGATGAAATGGCAGATGTATTGTGGGTGTTGATTTGTCTGGCCAATCAAACAGGCGTAAATTTAACCGAAGCCCTTGAAAAAAATTTTGAAAAGAAGAACTTAAGAGATGGAGAAAGACACCAGCATAATGAAAAATTAAAATAATCAAATGAAGTTTTCCCTGAAAGATATATGGTCAATAACCAAGCAGTCCTTTTCTGATTTTATCGGTAACAAAGTTTTAAAACTTAGTGCGGCCCTGGCATTTTACACTATTTTTTCTTTGCCGGCGATGCTCATCATTGTTATTTCTGTAAGCGATATTTTTTACGGGCGTGCTGCTGTTGAAGGAACTTTGTATCACCAGATCGCCGGGTTTGTAGGTAGTGAAGCGGCGGTACAGATACAGCAAACCATCCGCGGTGCCGCATTATCCAAAAGCAGTTATTTTGCTACCGTTGTAGGTATCATCACTTTACTTTTTGGTGCTACCAGCGTTTTCAATGAAATACAGGATTCTATCAATCATATCTGGAAATTAAAATCAAAACCAAAAGGAACAGGCTTTTTGAAAATGATCACTAACCGGCTGCTCTCTTTTTCACTGGTAATAAGCCTTGGCTTTTTATTATTGGTTTCTTTGCTTATCAATGGGTTAATGGACATGCTCATCACCCGGCTGACTGTTATGTTTCCCCAGCTCACTGTGGTCATGGTATATATAGTTAATGTTATCATCACTTTTGGTATTACCGCATTATTGTTTGCCATGATCTTTAAAGTGCTGCCCGATGCCCGCATAAAATGGAAACATGTAAGAGCCGGAGCTTTTACAACAGCTATTCTTTTTATGCTGGGTAAATTTTTGATCGGCTATTACCTTGGCCACAGCAGGCTTTCATCAACTTATGGCACAGCTGGTTCAGTAATTGTTATGTTATTGTGGGTATATTATTCGGCCATGATCTTATATTTTGGCGCTGTGTTCACCCATGTATATGCAGCGCATACCGGGTCAAGGATCTTCCCTAATAATTATGCTGTATGGGTACAGGAAATAGAAGTGGAATCGGCAGAATCTATCCAGCAGCAACCCGAAAAAAAAAAGATAGTTAAAACAATAGATACACCGCCTGCAGTTTAAGTTTTTTTGGAAGAATCAGCACCCTGATTTTTTATCTTTTTCATTTCAACAGCATAAACAAAAAACATCCCTGCCGAAAAAAGCAGGAATAAGAACCCGCTGTTCACAACCAGGTTATATACACCAAACAGTAAAAATAAAACAGCAAAGGACAAATACCAGCTCCGCATATCGGGTTTGTGCGGTACAAATATTTTATCAATATCTTCATCTGTATAGCCTTCCTTTCGTAAATCGTTTTTAATTTCTCCCTGCGGAACACCTTTTCTCAACTGCTTTCTAACCTGTTTTATTTTTTCTTCTGTTATCATATAATTACTTTACCCGGCAACAAAATCCAAGCGGCATAA
This sequence comes from Chitinophagales bacterium, assembly GCA_038226715.1. Classification (GTDB taxonomy): domain Bacteria; phylum Bacteroidota; class Bacteroidia; order Chitinophagales; family Chitinophagaceae; genus Ferruginibacter. The sequence continues at coordinate 176,625 of JBBRQF010000001.1, read as the reverse complement.
TTTATAGGCCGCATTTAATTCGCCGTTCTTTAAATGTTTTGTAAGCTGTATTAACCGAGGATAATATACTTCGTAATCTTTACCGTAAGCAGCACGTAAATTCTCTTCTTCGAGGTTCGATAATCTTCCATCAAAAGCTGCGGAAACAGTAAACAGGTCTAACAAAAAATTCCTTTCCTTTTCAGTTACCTTTTCCAATGTTTGCAAAAACAAGTTCCAGTCATCATATTTATTTTCTTCGGTTATATTTAAAAGTTCTTGGAACTCCAGCAGTAAAATGATCATATTGGGATGATAATTCTGCGCCATAACAACAGCATTGCCAATAGCCCTCATACAGCCGATCCGGGCTTCGGGCGAAAGTTGCTGAATTAATTTATCTTTAATTACCCGGTTGGCGATATGATTTGCCAATGCAAATCCAAAGAGCCTTAGCCTTGCTTCTTTAACCACTCTTTCTAAAACAACCCCATTCCAGAATGCCTCTACAAATAAGGCTTCATACAAAATAGAAATTCCATAAACAGTTTCGCCTGCCGAAAATTTTAGAGCGTATTTAACCACCAGGTTTGTTACAAATATTTTTGCTTTATAAATTAATCCCAGGACCAGGAGATTTTTTTTCGAGATACGTTTAAAAGGATCAATACCTAAAATCTCCAATTCGGGATCAGGTAATTCCAAAGCCGTACGGGCCAATATACTTTTAACACTAAAAACACCCGACTTTAAAAAATCTTTGGGATTGGCGTGCATATTAATAATGTCGCTTACTTCATACACTGCTTTTAAAGCAATGATAAAAAGTAAATAAAACTCAATAGCCACCGAAATAAGCGTTATCCCCACAACCCAACCATAATGAATATACCAGACAGCTTTTTCAAAATAAACATCAACCCAAACAGTAGGAAAAACCAAAAGGATGCCAGTAATGGCTGAAAGCAAAATTCCTTTGATCGCTATCCCCTTTACTTTCCGGGCAATTTCTTCATCGGTAAAATCAAAAACAGTATGTGTGAGGTCTTTTTTTCTGAAGAGGCTGAGGTAATAGAGGCCAAACCGCTCTAAAGCAGCAGGTTTGTTATCAGGTAGATGAAAATTCTCGGCCACGTGTTTTAATAAAATTAGAAACAAATATATGCTTAAAATTAGTTGGCAATATTGCCTAAATTTGCAGCCTTATGGCAAACGAAACAAACAATTTTGCGGAATTAATTTCCCATTGCAAAGAATACGGTTACATTTTTCAATCTTCCGAAATTTATGATGGCCTGGCGGCTGTATATGACTATGGCCAGAACGGCGCCCAGTTAAAAAAGAATATTCGGGATTACTGGTGGAAGAGCATGACGCAAATGCACGATAATATTGTAGGTATTGATGCGGCTATTTTTATGCATCCTACTACTTGGAAGGCCAGCGGCCACGTTGATAACTTCAGCGACCCGATGATAGATAATAAAGACAGCAATAAAAGATACAGGGTTGATCATTTGATTGAAGGTTTTGCAGATGAACAGATAGCAGTTGGCAATGAGCAGTTGGCAAAAGATGTTTTAGCTTCTATGGATAACTTATTGGCAAAAGACGATTATGCCGGACTAAAGCAATTGATTGAAGACAATAAAATAAAATGTGCGGTTAGTAAAACCTGTAACTGGACAGATGTGCGCCAGTTTAACCTCATGTTCTCTACAGAATTTGGTGCAATAGCGGCAGACAACCCGGATGATAATAAAGTTTACCTGAGGCCCGAAACTGCACAAGGTATCTTTGTGAATTTTTTGAATGTGCAAAAGACCGGCAGGATGAAAATACCTTTTGGTATTGCTCAAACCGGCAAGGCTTTTAGAAATGAAATTGTTGCACGCCAATTCATTTTTCGCATGCGTGAATTTGAACAAATGGAAATGCAGTTCTTTGTTCGCCCCGGTACACAAATGCAATGGTATAAGTTTTGGTCTGAAGAAAGAATAAAATGGCACCAAAGCCTGGGTATTCCTGCGGAGAAATTACGTTTTCATGATCACGTGAAGCTGGCACACTATGCCGATGCAGCCACGGATATTGAATTTGAATTTCCTTTTGGCTGGAAAGAACTGGAAGGTATTCACAGTCGCACTGATTTTGATCTGAAACAACACCAGGAATTCAGCAAAAAGAAGATACAGTATTTTGATAATGATATTGATACCGCAACAAATAAACCTTACGGTAACTATACGCCATTTGTTGTGGAAACTTCTGTTGGTTTAGACAGGCTTTTCTTAACCATCATCAGCCTGGCGTATGCCGAAGAGAAATGGTTAAAAGAAGATGGAACTGAAGACAGTCGCGTGGTATTAAAGATTCCTGCAATGATCGCTCCTACCAAACTGGCTATTTTACCTTTATTAAAAAAAGATGGCCTGCCTGAAATTGCAAAACAATTAATGGATGATTGTAAAAGCAGCTTTATGTGCTTCTATGAAGAAAAAGATGCGATTGGTAAACGCTATCGCAGGATGGATGCGATTGGTACACCATTTTGTGTAACAATCGATCATCAAACCAAAGAAGATAATACCGTAACGATAAGATACAGGGACACGATGGTACAGGAAAGGATTGCGATTGCCGATGTAAAGAAATTAATTCTGGAAAAAATCAGTTAGTTGACTTGAGGTTGGGTCCACAAGGATGATATTTCTTTTTTCATCCAACAGAACTGAAAATGGAATTCCGGTAATCTTGTATTTAAGAGCGATGGAATTGTTACGTCTCTGAAGGTCACTTACATTAATCCACGTAAGTTTATCCTGTTTAATTGCCTGTAACCATTTTTGTTTGTCATCATCTAATGCTATACTGATGATTTCAAATCCGGCCCCTTTATTTTTAAGATAGACATCCCGCAAAAAAGGATGTTTGCCCCTACAAGGCCCACACCAGCTTGCCCAAAAATAAATCAAGACATATTTGCTTTTCAAAGAACTGAAATGAAATTCTTTATCACGATTATCTGTCATTGTGAAATCTTCAAAAACATTTCCGGGTTTTAAAAGTTGAAGTTTGTTAAGTTCTTTTAAAAGATCTTTTCCAGTTTCTGATTGTTGTTGTTCAGTATTTAATCTGTAATAAAGCTTCTGCATAAAGTCCATGCCAAGATCTGGCGCATAGAATCTAATTAGCCAGGGCAGCACTTTAGAGCCGGGCCTGGTTTCAAAAATACTGTCAACCTTACGAAATGATTCAGCTCTGAAAAAGCTATCTCTTGCAGGTTTTCTAGATTTACTTAAACTGTCAAAAAATAAATGGATTTCTTTTTCTGAATAAAAGCTACGAGGTTGGCTTGGTTTACTTTCTGAAATTATAACTGTTTTGGGCAATAGGGTATAATAATACAAATAAGTATCCTCAGACCCGATAACTGAATCAACAGTCAAATTCATTTTACCATTTTTATTTAGTTGCTCTGAAAGAAATAAATTTGTCAAACCAGTGTCAATCCAGATTTTTATGGATGATTTTCTTGTGCCAATTTGCATTTCTCCTGCTTCAGAAAGATTAGCTGAATATGAAAACTGCCATCAGCTTGAATTTGAATGCTGTCCATATGCATTAGCGGATAAAAAAGAGTCAGCGATTTCATCGAAGATGGTTGCAGGAGTTTCCCTTTCAATGTAAATGCTGAATCCTGTGATTTGGAAAGAACAGGAATAAACAATACAGTAATAATAGAAAAAAACAGCAGTTGCTTCATGCTTCAAATTTACTATTCCAATATTTAAAGTTATCTTAAAAAGAGAGTTAATGCCCCGATTGATTATTATGAATGAATTGCAAAAAATACTATCCCTGAATTAAAAAACATGGTATTGGAATAAATCAATTAATCCTTCTTCTCTCTTATTAAGTTAACAATATTTACCAGCAACACCCCAATGGCTGCGCCCAAAACAAGGAGTGTTACGATATGGATAGGCCTGATACATTCTGACCCGGTTAACCGGTAATAACTCATGGTCATTATAAAAATGGCCAGGACAGGCATGAACAGTTTGCGTTTGTTATTATTCATTTTAGTTTTTTACGTTTTAAATCAAATCCTCATAATAAGGTATCTCGTCATGGCTCACAGCTTCTTTTTGATGCCAGTAAGCCATGGTTACTACATGTCCGTCGGGTGTTTTAAGCAACCGGCCGTAAATAGCATTGATGGTATTGTATGTATAATCGGTAACGCCAACAGTAAAAGTTTCGGGTACAATAACAGGTACCGGTTCTGCAACTGCCGGAACTTCTTCGCCTTCTGCAGGTTTAGCAACCGGAGCTGCAGCAGCTTTTGGCGGAGGAGAAGGAACAGTTACAACAGTAAACTTATTATACTCCAATAATTTTTTCAGAAAGGCGACTCTTTCGGGTAATACATTCTTTTCCACTATGCCGCATTTAACGCCATCCAGTTCTTCAAATTCGTGATTTTTATTGATAGCCATTTAAGAAGTTTAGGAGTTTAGGGGTTTAGAAGTTTAGAAGTTAGAAGATTGTGCAACTAAACCCCTAAACTCTAAACGCCTAAACCAGGTTTCGTATATAATCATAGATCCAGCTTAATAAACCAATCAATACAATACCTGCAGTACAGATCATCAATGCAAGTTTTGCAGATGGCTCAATTTTTATTTTTTCTACAGGCCTATCATTTTTTTCCATGAACACAGACCTGATAACCCTTAAATAATAATATAACGAGATGATCATATTAAGTGCAGCGATAATGATAAATAAATAACTTGCTTTTGAAGCACCCGCCGTTAATAAAAATAATTTACCGAAGAAGCCCGCTGTTGGTGGAATACCCGCCAATGAGAATAATGCCAGTGCCAGCACCCAGCTTAAAAAAGGATTGGTTTGATATAAACCTTTGTAATCGTCGATATTTTCCCTGGTGGTTTGCGCAGCAATGGCTGCTGCCACGCCAAATGCAGCCAGGTTTGATAACACGTAGATCAAAATAAAATAAACAACCGATGCCGTACCATCGATGGAGTTACCGCTGATGCCTACTAAAATAAAACCAACCTGCGCTATTGATGAAAAAGCAAGAAATCGCTTTATATTTTGTTGCCGCAATGCAAACAGGTTTCCAATGAGCATGGTGGCAATTGATAATATCATCACCATATTATACCAGAGCTGGTGCATGGGCTGAAACACTTTGTATAACGTTGCCATGAAAATAAAAGCCACCGCCCCTTTTGATACCACAGATAAAAATGCAGTGGTTGCCATTGGTGCGCCTTCGTACACATCAGCCGTCCATAAATGAAACGGAACTATAGATAATTTAAAAGCAAATGCCGAAAACAGGAATACGAATGCCAGCACCTGCAACGGGCTACCATTAAGCTGCAGGGATAGCTGTGCAAAACTGATCGTACCCGTTGCTCCATACATTAAGGAAATGCCAAACAGTAAAATACCAGATGAAAATGCAGAAGATAAGATCATCTTCATAGCTGCTTCTGAAGATCTTTTTTTATCAAGATCAAAATTAGCCATAGCAGCAACGGGAATGGTAGCCAGTTCCAATGCTAAAAAGAACATCAGTAAATTTCCGCTGGAAATTAAAAAGAACATACCCAATAAGGCCGATAACATCAACATAAAAAATTCAGGCATATGCTCCGATTTTTTAAACCAATCGGCAAATAATAAGGAGATAAGATAAACAGCCAGGCTCAAAATATTTTTTTGCAGCACGATCATCGCCGTTGTTTGATACATACCATCAAACAGCTTACCTTCCGTATTAAAGAAAAATCCGCCAAGAAAATTCAGCAATAACAAACCCTGTATCAACAATAACAAATGCTCATTCTTTAAACCCCTGCCTATTTTAATAAACAGGAGTAAAAAAATGATACTGGTTATTGCCAGTTCAGGTTTCATTAATGTTAAAAAATCATTCATTCAATTTTTTATTTTGTCCCGATACCTATCCGGATAGTTTTTGCATAATAATTTCTGTTGCCGGCCTTATCAAATCATTAAGCCAGGAAGGTGCCAGGCCAATGGCCAAAATACCTGCAATTAATATCAGGGCTGCCAGTCTTTCATTCCAGCTTGCATCTTTTAAATTTTCAAATCCTGCAGTTAAAGGCCCCATGGCAGTTTTTGTAACAGCTCTTAAAATATAAACAGCAGTAACAACGATTGACAGGCAGGCCAGTATGGTGGCTACTCTTCTGAACATATCAGGGTGTTGCCAGGATCCCATGAATACCGTCATCTCTGCTACAAAACCACTAAGGCCGGGTAAACCCAATGAGCATAAACCAACAATAAATAGTACCGTACAGATGAAAGGCATTTTTTTAAGCAAGCCGCTCATTTCACTAACCTGCCTGGTATGTGTCCGTTCGTAGATCATGCCAATTACGGCAAAGAAAAGTGCCGTCATTAATCCATGCGAAACCATTTGCATTACGGCACCCGTCATGGAAGTTTTGGTAAGCATGCCAATACCCAGTAAAACGAATCCGCAATGACTAACAGATGAATAGGCATTGATGTATTTCAGGTCCTTCTGCATCATAGTAGCGAAAGCTCCATATAAAATAGCGATCACAGAAAGTACAATGATGATGTTTGCATATTCTTTTGCACCTTCGGGCATAAGCCAGGTTGCCACACGTAAGCAGCCATAGCCACCAAGTTTCATAGAGATACCGGCCAGGAACATAGAACCCGCTGTTGGCGCAGATGAGTGGCCATCGGGCACCCAGGTATGAAAAGGAAACAGCGCTGTAAACACACCAAAGCCAACAAACAACAATGGGAAACAGATCATTTGTGTCCTTATAGGGATATTCAGTTTTGACAGAAACATCAGGTCAAAACTATGCTCAACGCTTGAAAAATATATACCGAATAATCCAACCAGTACCAATGCCGAACCACCCATTAACATCAGGGCGAGTTTATTGGCCGCGTATTCTTTTTTACCGCTTCCCCAGATACCGATGAGTAAATATTTTGGAATAACGGCAATTTCTAAAAAGAAGAATAAGATGAAGAGGTCAAGCGAAATAAAAAATCCGTAAGCACCCATACTTAATAAGATAAGCAGGAAATAAAATTCCTTTGTCATTTTAGTTACGTTCCAGGAAACCAACACACCCGCAATAACTACAAAGGCGGTTAACAGGACCATCGCTACAGAAATACCATCAACACCCAAATGAAAACTGATATGCCAGGAAGGAAACCAATTGTACTGCTGCTCAAATAACATCTGCAAAACATTGCCTGCTGCACGCTCTTTTTGATACGCAAAAAGTAACATAAAAGCCAATACAAACTGAAGCGCAGCACCTGTTAATGCCACCCATTTAACCTGTGTGGCATTACGCATCAGCAATATAGCTGTTGCAGTAAGTAATGGCAATAATATCAGTAACGATAAATTCATGCGTTGTTATTAGATCAAATCTATTTCCACCAGTAAATAAAAAGCAAAGCCAGTCCAATGACACTTACCAAAAAGTAAATAGCATATTGCTGTACTTTACCCGATTGAAAACCTTTTATTGTTTCTGAAATATCTTTTGTGCTGTTGCCAGTTGCATTCACCAGACCATCTACAATATTTTTATCTATCCATGCCGCCGGCCTGCCAATTAAATTAAAAATTATTTTTTTGGTGATGAAGAGATAAATTTCATCAATATAAAATTTATGATAGGCTGCTTTGTATAATCCACTGAATGATCTTGCAAATTTCTCGGGTCTGTCGCTTTCTTTTTTATACATCCACATGGCAATAAAAATACCTGCTAATCCCAGGGCAACAGGCGCAATAGAAAATTCCAAATGAAATGCTGTTTCCATTTTTGTTCCATTTGAGCCAACAAAATGCCCGAAGGGAATGAAACCTGCAACGGCTGCGCCAACAGCCAAAAGCACCAATGGCATCATCATGGCAAAGCCACCTTCACCTTTGACCTCACCCCCCGCCCTCTCCAAGGGAGAGGGGGCCAGAACATTCGGGATTTCGGCCTTATCTTCTTTCGTATGCTTTTGCTGTTCCTTGTTCCAGAAAATACTGAAGTACAAACGGAACATATAAAAAGCTGTTAAGCCTGATGTGATCAATGCGATCCAGTAAATAATTTGATTGTGCCGGTAAGCCGCCAATAAAATTTCTTCTTTGCTGAAGAATCCTGCAAATGGAGGAACGCCTGCAATAGCCAGGCAGGCAATTAGAAAAGTAATATGCGTTATGGGTAAATATTTTCTAAGCCCACCCATGTCTTTCATTTCGTTACTATGTATATAATGTATTACAGCACCTGCACCCAGGAACAACAATGCTTTAAACATGGCATGGGTAAACAAATGAAACATGGCTGCTGTATAACCAAGCCCATCTTCTCCGCCGTATTTTGAAACGCCTAATGCAAACATCATATAACCGATCTGGCTCATGGTGGAATAAGCAAGTACTCTTTTAATATCAGTTTGTGTACAGGCTATTACCGCAGCAAACAAAGCAGAAATGGCACCAACATACCCAACCAGGTTTAATGCAGATGGTGCAGAGATAGCAAACACCGGAAATAATCTTGCCACTAAAAATACACCAGCCACAACCATCGTTGCGGCATGTATCAATGCCGAAACCGGCGTTGGGCCTTCCATAGCATCGGGTAACCAGATATGCAAAGGAAACATGGCACTCTTACCTGCACCACCAATAAAAACCAAAACCAATCCCCAGGTTAATGCAGATACCCCGAGGAAAGATGCAGCCGCTGCATTTTTATATTCATGGGATTCGGGTGAAGTTAAGTTTGCGATCAATGTATTAAAATCCAGTGTATGGGAATAGAATGATAAAATTAATATGCCAATCAAAAAACCAACATCGGCAAAACGTGTTACAATAAAAGCTTTTTTACAGGCAGCAACAGCAGCAGGCTTATCGTAATAATATCCAATTAATAAGAAAGAAGAAACACCGACCAGTTCCCAAAAAATATATATCTGGAAAATATTGGAAGAAACGACCAATCCCAGCATAGAAAAAGTAAACAGTCCGAGGAATGCATAGTAAACCGGGAAACGTTCATCGTCTTTCATGTAACCAAGACTATAGATATGCACCATCAGCGAAATAAAAGTTACTACTACCAGCATCATTACAGATATCGGATCGAGGATAATACCCATGTCTATAGAGACGCCTGCTGAAAATTGCAGCCAAGTATATTTTAATGGAATTAGTTTTTGATAAATGCCATCAACCTTTCCATACTCAAAGAAATAACCATATGCCGTGTACAATGCAAGTACCGCCGAAATCAGTAACAACGTTGTCCCAATAATACCAGAAGTATTCTTGAAATATTTTCTTCCAAAAAGTCCGAGCATTAAAAAACCTGCCAGTGGCAGTAAAGGGATCAGTGCTATGTAAGTTGCATTCGGCATTTCGGGCCTCACCCCAACCCCTCTCAATCCTTCGACAAACTCAGGAGAAAGGGAACTGGAAGTTGGCAGTGTTTTATTTATATACTTTTTTTGTTAATCCAATATTCTACGCTTTTATCTCTGCACTAATCTACTCCTTTTCCTCCCCCTCGGGGGAGATAGAGGGGCCTTAATATTTTAACTCTTCTGCATCCGCTACATCAATAGATTTATGACTTCGGTATAAATTAATAATAATAGCAATGGCCACCGCTGCTTCTGCTGCGGCTATGGCAATAATAAAAATAGTAAAGAACAAACCATCCAGCCTGTCGTACCACAAATATTTATTGAATGCAATAAAATTCAGGTTCACACTATTCAGTATCAGCTCCACACTCATCAGCATGGTAACCAGGTTTCTTCTTGTAAAAAAACCATACACGCCAATAAAGAACAGTGTTGCACTGATGAACAGCATATGATATAATCCCGGTTCCATCATTGTTTTTCGGGTTTACTTTTTAATGCGATTACGATACAACCAATCAAAGCTGCCAATAATAAAATACTCACCAATTCAAAAGGCAATGCATAACCACTATCGCCAACCCCCAGCATCTGGTTGCCAATATTTGCTACTGTTGGCAGTATTACTTTATTACTTGTTTCAATAAATGGATGTTGGGCAAGTTGCAACAGTACCAATGCCAGTCCGCAAAATGCAGCCAACGCAGCAAATAATTGTCTCCCAAATTTCTGTTTAGGTAACTGCTCTCCTGCCTGCTGGGTAAGAAAAATTGAAAAGATGATCAACACCACAATACCGCCTACATAGACAACAATCTGCACTGCTGCGATAAATTCATACTGCAACCAGAAATAAATTCCGGCAATGCCTATCAGTGAAAACAATAAATAAATTGCCGCACGAAAGATCATTCTTGTGGTAACAGCCAGTAGTGCACTCACCAAAGTAAATGCAGCCAGCAAATAAAATATGATCGTTGATCCACTCATTATTCTATACCTTCTCTTATTTTTGAACCGGGATTATTTAAGATTTTGGTGAGCTCAGCCCTGTTAAAAACACTGTGCTCAAATGTTTGCGCCATTTTAATAGCATCTGTAGGACAGGCAATGATACATAAATTGCACATGGTACACAGTTCCAGGTGATACACAAATTTGTCAATCGCTTTTTTCTTTTTGCCTTCCGGTGTAATATCGAATTTTGTAACAATCTTGATAGTTGCATTTGGGCAGGCCAGTTCACAGGCTGTACAACCAGTACAGGCGTGCTCATTATGCTCATCATGTATCAGCACCACTTCGCCTTTAAATCTTTCCGGAAGATTTAAAGTATCCCTGTTATCAGGATATTCCTGCGTGATGATCTCTTTGTGATGCGTAAAATAATAGCCTGTGCGGCGCATACCCACGAGCAGTGATTTTACACCGTTGAAAATATCTTTAAAATACTGAACCAACCAGCCACCACCACCCAAGGGAGGATTTTTAGAGTCTTTATGTTTTAAATTATCACTCATATTTTATACACTACTTCACTTTTTTAATAAAAAATAATCTACAACACAATCTCCCCCCGATTTCCTCCCCCTTCGGGGGAGATAGAGGGGGCTAAAAATGCCAACCCGAAATAGCTATGGCCGTTGCCAATAATAAATTGAACATGCTTATCGGTAATAAATATTTCCACTCTAAAGTCAGTAACTGATCAATGCGCAAACGCGGAAAAGTCCACCTGAACCACATGATCACAAAAATTAAGAAAAATGTTTTTCCAAAGAACCAGATGCTTGATGGTATATAATCCATCACATGATTAAATGCCTGCCAGTGACCAATATGAAAAGGCATCCATCCGCCTAAAAACAAAGTAGCTCCAATGGCACATACAATAAATACATTGATATATTCTGCCAGGAAGAACAAAGCGAATTTCATCCCCGAATATTCTGTATGAAAACCGGCTGTTAATTCTGATTCCGCTTCGGCCAGGTCAAAAGGTGCACGGTTGGTTTCTGCTGTTACAGCAATAATAAAAATTACGAAAGAAATAATTACCGGGATATGTCCTTTAAATATCCACCAGCCATCGGCCTGTGCATTGATGATGTCGTTAATATTTAAACTGCCTGTCAATACTACAATTGTAAGAATAGATAATCCTGCCGATAATTCATAACTCACGATCTGTGCACCACTGCGCATGGCACCCATCAGCGAATATTTATTATTACTTGCCCAACCCGCCATTAAAATACTGATGACCATGATTGATGAAACTGCAGATATATATAACACACCGATATTGAGATCCCAAAGCTGAAAATTTTTCGCAAAAGCAATCGGCGCCATTAATAACATCGCAACTATCATGGCAATGAACGGTGCCAGGTTAAATAAAAACTTATCGGCACCGTTTGGCGTTAAGCCTTCTTTCACCAATAACTTAAGCGTATCTGCCAATGATTGTAACATACCTTTTGGACCAACACGATTAGGACCAAGCCTGATCTGCATCCATGCTGCTACCCTTCTTTCCATTAATACCAAAATCAATCCCAATGTGGCAAATAAACCAATAACACATACGCCTGCGATAACCATTTCCATGATCATCACCCATGTCGGGTTGAATGTTTGGTTCAACCAGTTATGAATTACAGTTGATATGTTTGATAAGCTCCACATGTGGCCTCACCCCAACCCCTCTCCAAAAGAGAGGGAACTGGTAGGGGTAGTTTTTAATTTAAATGCTTTATAATTTTATTTAAGTTCTTCGCTAATTCTTCTCCATAATGTTCGCTTCGATAACTCTCCCCTTTCGGGGGAGCTGGAAGGGGAGAGTTCTTACCTGTCAATATCCGGTATCACCAAATCCAATGTTCCCATCATCGCAACTAAGTCACCAAGTTTACCTCCTCTTGCCATATGATCCAATGCCGACAGATTGGAAAATCCTGGTGAACGGAATTTTATCCGGTATGGCGTCATGCCACCTTCGCTAACAATGTACACACCAAACTCTCCCCTGGCTGTTTCCACTCTTTGATAAAATTCTCCTTTGGGTAATTTTAAAACGGCTTTTGTCTTGGCCTGAAAATCTCCTTCGGGAATATTATCAATCAGTTGTTCTATTATATGTATGGACTGATGCAGTTCTTTTATCCGAACCATATAACGTGCCAGTGAATCCCCATCAGTTTCAATGATCTCATCAAACTGCACTTTATTATAAGTATCGTAAGGATATAATTTCCTGATATCACAACTAACTCCGCTGCCCCTACCCGTTGGGCCTGTGCAACCAAAAGAGATCGCATCTTTTCTTGATAAGACACCAACACCCTTCATCCGGTTTTTAAAAATAATATTGCCGGTAATCATTTCATCATACTCATGCACTTTTGATTTAAAAAGTGCGATGAATGCTTTTACTTCCTTTTGAAAATCAGGATGCAGCTCTTGCATTACACCACCCGGCACCATATAATTCATCGTTAACCTGGCACCGCAGGTTTTTTCCATGATATCGTTAATGGTTTCTCTTTCCCTAAATGCATGAAAGAAAGGTGTAAAGGCGCCGATATCCATCGCCATGGCTCCCCACCACAATTCATGCGATGCAATTCTTGTAAGCTCGGCCATGATAACACGAATCACCTGCGCTCTTTCCGGTATTTCAACCTGCAAACCTTTTTCTACCGTTAACGCACAGGCCTGGTTATTGATATGTGCCGAAAGATAATCCATACGGCTGGTAACATAAATGAATTGCCGGTAGGTCAAACTCTCACACATTTTTTCAATAGACCTATGTATATAACCAAGATGCGGTTCAACTTTTTTAATGGTCTCACCATTGAGTGTGATCACCAGGTGCAATACACCATGTGTTGCAGGATGTTGAGGTCCTACATTGATGATCAGATCACCATCAGTGGTTGTGCCTATTTCTTCAAACATAAGAATATCGAACAAGGAACAAGGAATGTAGAATTTTGAAATTGGTAAATCCGATTATCATTCGGAATTCCTTGTTCCTTGTTCATTATTGTTTTATAATTTTATCATATTCACCGGATCCTCAAAATCTTTCCGCATCGGATTTTTTCCTTCCCAGCCATCCGGTAATATTAATAAGCGGAGGTCGGGATGATTTAAAAAATCAACACCAAACATTTCATATACTTCTCTTTCATGAAAATCAGCGGTCTTCCAGATATGGCTTACAGATTCTATTTCAGGATTATCTCTATTCAACACAGATCTGATAACGATATTATGCCGGAATATAGTTGATGTGAGGTGATAAACCATCGTAAGGTTTATCTTAAAATCAATGCATGTTAAACAGAAAAGATAATCGAATTGTAAATTTTCTTCGTGGCGGAGTTGTTGCGCCAGTGGCAACCAATCTTTTGAATCAACAGAAATATTAAGCCACTCTCCCACTTCATCAAAAGTGGCAGTAGCAAGCAGTTTCGTTATGTTGATTTTCAATTCTTCGGTATCCATATATTATATACCCGACTTTATTTGTTCTCTTGTTAAGCCGCTTTTTATTTTTTGCTGTAATGATATCAATGCATGAAGCAGTGCTTCAGGCCTTGGCGGACAACCGGCCACATACACATCCACGGGGATAATGTGATCGGCGCCTTTTACTACAGAATAGGTATTATAAAAAAACGGCCCGCCACTGATGGCACAGGCTCCCATGGCGATCACATATTTTGGATCGGCCATCTGGTCGTATAATCTTTTTAAAACCGGTCCCATTTTATTTACAATGGTTCCGGCAATGATGATAACATCTGCTTGTCTTGGCGAAGCCCTGGCTACTTCAAAACCAAATCTTGAAAAATCGTATTTGGCCGAAGCCACCGCCATCATTTCAATACCGCAACAACTGGTAGCAAAGGTGAGCGGCCATAAAGAATTAGACCGTGCCCAGTTGATAACATCGTCGAGCTTACTCAATACAATGCCACCGCCGGGGATCTCTTGTATCTCACCAGGGAAAGAAGCCTCCCCCGAACTTCGTTCCTTCTCTTCGCTTTGCTTGAGAACCTCCGAAGGAGGGGCTTTAAAAGACTCTGAATTATTTAAAGAGTTATTCATTTATTTTAAAAATCACTTTTTAATATCAAATTAATTTCTTCGCTCCAATCTACTCCATTTTCATCGTTACGATAACTCTCCCCCTTCGGGGGAGTTGGAGTGGGCCGGTTCTTACTTCCACTCCAACGCACCCTTTTTATGTGCATATAAAAATCCCATAAATAATATAAAAAAGAAAATAACGATCTCAACTAATGCGATCCAACCAACTGATTTGGCAACCACAGCCCAGGGAAAGATAAAGATCAGCTCTACATCAAAAATTAAAAATATTAAAGCAAATAAATAGTAGCCAACATTTAACTGTATCCAGGTTTTACCTGTGGTGGGAATACCGCACTCGTAGGGCTCTCCTTTTTGTGGGTTTTTAGTAAACTTTGTAACAAACCTTGCAATCAAAACGGCCATGGAAGAAAAAGCAAGCGCTGCAACAATCAAAACAATCATGGAAGATGCACCCATAGAAAAATTATTATTGAAGGAGTTTAATACTACAAGTTAATGAATATTGATTACACTAATTAAATCGAATTACACTAATTAAAACAAAAACCTAAATTCGTGTAACTAAGTAAAATTTATGTAATCCAAATATATCCTTTTACAACAATTACCCATATATTTCTACATGAATATCTTTGCTATCGTAACCCATATCTTCAATTCTTTTCTTTGCCTCATCTATCATACCACGCCAGCCGCACAATAAAAAGTTAGCAGGCCTTTTATCGGTACACAGTTCTTCATAAGCTTCATGAACATAGCCGCTGCGGCCCTCCCAGCTTTCTCTTGACAGCACCGGGATATAGGTAAAGCCCTCAACAGATTCATCCAGCTCTTTCATTTCTTCATAATACAACAGCGTATCTTTTGTACGGCAGCCAAAGATCAGCGTTATATTTTTATGTGGGATGTTCTTATTTTTTATATGATGTACCATACTGCGAAAAGGTGCGATGCCGGTACCGGTGCAGATTAAAAAAATATCTTTCTCCAATGGTTCTTTTAAAGTGAATACACCCTGTGCGCCACGAAAGACAAGTTCTGAGCCAACCCGTACCTCATCAAAAATGTAGTTGGTACCTGCGCCTATTTTGTCCAGTATAATTATCAGTTCAAAAACATTGGTACCATCGGGCCAGGAGGCAATGGAGTAGCTGCGCCAGCGCTTATTTGCTTTTTCGTGGATGGGCAGGTCGAGGGTTACAAACTGCCCCGGTATATAATCGAAGGAAGTTAACTCAAGCACTTCGATCCAGTATCTTTTTGTAGCAGGCGTCTCATTTTCTATTCGGATAACTTTTCCGGTTCGCCACGGTAATAAAGCCATTTGTAATGTTTGCAGTAAGTTACAAAGAAACATAATAAAAATGCTTTCGCAATAAGAAATTGCGAAAGCATTCATGCTTACATGCAGCTTTACTGAATAATTATTTTCTTTGTTTGTGTTGAATTTGCTGTATAGAGTTTTAGTTGATAGCTGCCCTTTGTAATACCGTTTATATCAATTGTATTATTATTTCCCCCAAGCATAAAGGATCTTACTAATCTTCCCGCTGCATCAAATAATACAGCCCTTAGGGCATTGGCGGATGAAGCAATAAATAATTTACCGTCCGCAACTGGAACAGGGTACACTGTAATATCATCCCCGGTATTACTGAAGTTAATTTTTCGTACAGGCGAATAATGGAATGTTGCATCCTTATCCAGCATCTTTAAGCGATAAAAATTTAAAGCAGGCAACGGTTGCAGATCAGTAAAATTGTAATTATTTTTATTCCCGTTGTTAAAAGCTGTTACCGTACCAATGGCTGAATAAGTAATTCCGTCTGCACTTCTTTCTACCATATATTTATCAGCATTCAATTCATTTTCTATTGTCCACTGCAATAAAACTTTTTTGGTTTGTTTAATGGCATCAAATGTCAACAGGTTTACCGGTAGTGCATGTATACCCCCCAAACCACCATTGTTCAACCAAAACTCACTAAAACTGTTTACCTGAAACTCAGCATAATAGCCGTTATCATAAGGAATTATTTCGGTGTTGGCAGGTAATATAAAAGCATACAGGCCACCTGTATTATCTGCCAGTGTTCCGTTTTCAAGCGCAGCAGCTCCGCTATATTTGGTTACACCTAATTCGTACGGATCTTTGGTAACTGTGCATCCTGCGCAGCCCGTGGCAGCAAGTAGGCTTTTGGCTTCAGCATCAGTAAAATAAAAACGCACGCTTACATTGGTACCTGGCTGGCTGGCTGGGCGAATAACGATATTCCTATTTACATAATATTGGTTATTGGCAACCCTTACCGTACCTGTGTATGGATAAACATCTACGGTTGTATTACCCAAATTATTTCCGTTTGCATTGATGGATGCTACCCTGGTTGCGCCCGAATTAAAATGAATCCAATTGCTTCCACTAACAGCCTGCGTTAAACCGGCAAGCGGCAAACCGTTGTAAATGGCTGCCTTATCAAATACATGAATATCATCAATACCTACACCTTCCAGGTTGTATCCAAGATCGCTTGACATTACAAAACGGAAACGTGTATTGTTAGCTGTTGTTGGTATATTGATGCTGGCAACATGCCAGGTGGTTAATGAAGTTCGCCATTGATTTTTTCCGGTAGGGTCATTAAACCAGTTTGTACTTCCCGGCTGGTTGTTGATACCCAAACGGGTCCAGGTTAAACCACCGTCTGTTGAATATTCTATCCAGTTGTAATCCGCGGGTGTGCCATCTTCAATCTGGAAAATATGGCTGAATGATAGAACCGGTTGTACTAACCCGCTTAAGTTAAAACAAGGCGAATACAAATAAGAAATTTCATTTGTATTATAATTTCCGGTTAAATTGGTAACCCAGGCTTTAGTACCATTAGCCGCTTTATTGATAACTGTTTTTGTTGGCGTACCCCATTGCCAACTACTATTTTGTCCTTTGCTGTACCAGCTTCCGGCATTACTTTCAAAACCTTCCAGGTAAGGAAATGTGCTGATGACTGGACTTACATGAAAATTATAATTTAAAATACTGTCGTTACTGCTGTAGCCATCAGTTGTTTCATGCAACCAAAAATTAAAATTATAATCTGCATCCAGTATAAGATTTACCGGTGCTGCAAATGTATATATTGTTACACCCGGTGGCAGGGAAGCGATGGTTTCCATTACCGGGCCACTGCCGTTTACATTATAATAAACCGGCACAGCAGTAAATGTAGTGCTGCTGTAATTTTTTATTTCCAATGATACGGCCTGGCTGCCGGCACTGCCACATCCGCTTAGTGATGGCGAAATAATACGGGTGATGCCGATATCGTTTGTCACTTCTTTTATGCCCACATCATCAAAAGTATAACCATCATCCTGGTCAATGATCGGGTTAGGCGAATTGGCAGATGTATTTGCCTGCTGCGTAAATTTTATTTGAAAACTGCTGCTTACAGGTTGCACGGGTAAGGCCGTATCCAGTATATCATTAATATTGATGACGCCGTGTTTATATTGACCAAGTCCTGCCTGGTTGGCAATCAGGTCATAAGCCAAAACCCAGGGCTTTGTATCACTGCCACGTATCCATACTTTATTGTTGGGATTATTTTCCTGTCCGTGATTCTTATAATAAAAATCTAACCGTAATTGTTGGCCACTTATATAATTACCGAGGTTATAAGTCATAAACAGGCTGTCGGTATTTAATGCACCAACCGGAAACTGGTCAAGCGTAATTGCCTTAGTTCCGTTTAAAGCAAACCCTGTATTTACAAATGTACGTGCACGTCCCCTAACGGTGTTTGTTTTAAAATCAACACGGTCAATACTATCCAGCCCTATGGTATTTAGAACATAATCTTTTGTCAAAGCATTTTCAAAACCATCTGATACCGGCAAAGTTATTAAGGCATTTGCAAGATGTTTAATGGTAACCGTTGTGGTATCATCCAACACCTGTGTATCGCCGGTTCTTTTTACCCATGCTTTAATATTGTAAATACCGGGTGCCGCAAAATTGGCAGTAGTTATAAAGGTATATTGCCTTGTGGCCAGTGCAGCTATTGTAATGGCGCTGGTTTCCATTGTAGTTGCGCCGCCATTCACCTGATAATACAGATCATAGGAACCGGTAGTTGCAACATTATCCAGGTTTTTAATGGTTAATTTTATTTGTTCGGATGCTGATAATGCAGATGAAGTAAATTGTCTTCCTGTAACCGGTGCGTCAACAGAAACTGCCTTTAGATCATTATCAAAAACAGATAAGGTACAAACACCTGTTGCAGGCAGCACCGGCCTTGAAACCGACCGTCTGCCGGTAATCGCCCCGTTTTTTGCACTAACGCCAAACCAATAAGTTATTGCACTGTTTAAGCCTGGTATTAAATAACTGAGACTCGTTGTATTGCCGATAATGGCCATGGTATCGGCTTGCAGTTGCCAGATGTCATAAGAAGTTGCACCGCTGATAGCAGGCCAATCCAATTGTACAAAACCATCGCAGGGTATGGTAGCCGTAACAACCGGCTGACCAATTACGGTAAACCCAAAATCACTTTGATCGGTATAGGCAGATGCATTTCTGCTTACTCTTACCAGGTAATTATTACTTACCGTTGTAGGTACTACCCAATTATATGATTGCGCATTGGCCGGCACATTATTATCAATCAGGTTCCAGGATGTACCGTCAAAATATTCAAGTGTGAAAGTATTGCTTTCGTCGCCATAGCCATTCCAGCGTATTACTTCCGGTTCACCCGGCACCATTTTTTCTTCTCCAAAAGGATACTCAACGGTTACGCCATTCATATCCATTTGATAAGTTACCGCATATTCTGTTGGGCCATAAGGCAGGGCAAAAGCATTTACATTCAGATCATAATTACCTGCAACAGGATTATCAATTACAACCTGTTCAATATTATTTATTCTGTCCACACCTTCAACAGCATTGCTATTTACGTTAGCAGGTGTTGGGTCTAAAACTAAAGGCAGGTGAGGAATATTGCCCGGCGCAATAACCGTTAAATCAAAATCGTTTACTAATTGCGCGGCAGCATTTGGCGCTGCGGCTGTATCGTTCCAATACAACATAACTTTTAAACGCCTTACACCAGCAGGTACAGTTATTGAATTTGATGATGCTGTTATTGTACTTAAATAGAATCGGTTATTTTCAATTGTTTCAGCAGCTCTCCGGGCATTTAAGTTTCCAAAACCAAAAGTAAAATCGGGACCAGGATTACCCAGGTCTTCTGCTGTATTACAAAGCACAGCTTTTATTAATGCAGCCTGTGGAACTGCGCCTGCATTTGATTTACGGTATTGCTCATTTAATAAAGTTGCTACGCCCGCAACAATTGGGGAAGCCATACTTGTGCCGCTGCTAAAACCATAAGTAAAAAAATGACGTGTAGAAAAAACATTGTACCCTGTTGCCATGATCTCGGGCTTTAGCCTGCCGTCATTAACCGGACCGCGACTGGTAAAAGAAGATGCACCATAAAGCGTATCAACAGCGCCCACCGTTAAAACATTTTTTGCAACCTGGTAACCCGATTTGATGGTTGCAAAATTTATGGGATAAGGCGAGCAGGTTATTCCACCATCATTGCCGGCAGCAAAAACATGCAGCAATTTTTTGTAGTCCCCCGCCTGTTTGTCAACATAATTACTCACTACATCATAGGCTCCTTCACCGGGACAACCGCCATCTGCATTGGTGTACGAATTGTTTGTAACAACCATGTTGTTATCGGCAACATAGGTTGGTGCCGAAGTAATAATATCGCTGAGGTACTGACTTACAATGGTTGCCCTTGGGGCCATACCATGATTTTTAGGATCCAGTAAACCGGCGCCGGCCATTGTACCCGAAACATGCACACCATGAAAACTGACCGGAAAAGGAATACGGTTAATAACTCTTCCGGTAAAATCAACGTGTGGTGTTATGATCTCTGAATTATCACCCACACCAACAACAATGCCTTTACCACTTAAATTTTTTCCTGATGGGGAAAGCAAGCTCGTTACCGCATGTTTGCCAATGCTTTTATAATTTAATATTTTGTCTGTTAAATTTTGTAACCCAATATAGCTTACGAATGGCAACGCTGCTATGGCATTCACTTTTTCAACATCAACCCTGGCAAACACTACATTGTCTTCTGTAAATTTTGTTGGCACAATGATGGCTCCCGTATTTTGTAATGCAACAATTACAACTGACCTGTTTACAGAAGTAAAATAACTGACCGCCATCAATTTTTCATCTTCCTTATTGTTAGATTGAGGATAAGCAGCAAAAGCCTTATCAATTTTATACAACACAGGAATATTGTTGATGGAAATAATCCCGGATTCGTTTGCCTGCGAAAAATTGAATGAATTTTTTATAGTTGCCTGGTAGGCATTGCCCGGTAAATAGGTCTCCAGGTCAAGGCCGGCAGTTCGCAGTTCTTTTTGCAGTTGCAGCGATGGTAATCTGGAGAACTGCACCAACACATAGTAACTGTTGTTAAAAAAAGAAGCCTCCAGGTATTCCTTTTGAAAACTTTGTTTTTGAATATTATTACCGGTAATAAAGTTTCCGGCTGCAAAGCGAACAGGTATATTGCTGTTTTGTGCAGTTAGGTTTACATAACCCAGCAGCAGGATCACCAAAAAAAATACCGGATAAAAATTTTTCATGTATTTAAATTACCATTGAATTTTCATGCCCACAGGCTCCTCTACAAAAATATACATTAAATCGCTGATACCAGTTCATTAAAGTTATGTAGCCCTGTTAAGACAATCCTGATAACGTTTTTGTTGCCTCCTTATTGCTATTTTTAAACAGATTTGCCGCTGCATTTTTTATTCGGCTTATCTTTGCATTTCGGATGAACCTGGACATGTTGTTGAACGGATATTTACAAGACCCCCGCTGTTTTAAAATAGTGGACAGGATTACTGCATCCCAACCCCAGCAGGTAAAGCTTAAAGGCCTCCACGGAAGTGCCGCCCCATTCATTGTTTCCGCTGTTTTTAATCACCCTGCTTCATCACAATTAAACCACCTGGTTATTTTGCGGGATGCTGAAGAAGCAGCCTATTTTCACAATACCCTGGAGAATATCACCAGCGCCCTCAATCTTTTTTACTTTCCTTCTTCTTTTAAAAATAAAAAGAATTACCGGCTGCTAAATGCCAGCCATGTAATGTTACGTACTGAATGCCTCACCCGTTTTTCGAACCCCTTAAGTGATAACCGGGTTGGTGCCATTATAACCTACCCCGAAGCATTGTTTGAAAAAGTGGTATTGCCCAAAACCCTTTCGGCTAATATCATCTCCATAAAACAGGGAGATACTATTGATAGCATCGGAATCTACGAAAAGTTTATTGGCTATGGTTTTACAAGAACCGACTTTGTATATGAGCCGGGGCAATTTGCCGTACGTGGCGGTATCCTTGATATCTATTCATTCGGCAACGAAAAACCGTACCGGGTAGAACTCTTTGGCAACGAGGTTGACAGCATCCGCATTTTTGATCCGGAAACACAGTTGAGCGAAAGAAAATTGCTACAGGTAAGTATCATCCCTAATGTGGAAACTCAGTTTGATACCGGTGAGAAAGTTTCCATCATGGAATTTTTACCGGCGAACACCGTTGTTTGGAGTGAGGATTGGGATTTTATTAAAGAAAAGATCGAACAGCAGGAAGAAGACCTGGAGCTTTACCTGGAATTGTTGAAGCAGAACCCGGTCAGCAGTGCTTCTTTACGGGATGACGAAGAAAGTTATCTTTCAAAAACTGATATTAGTTTAATTGATTTTGTAAGTGCAAAGTATATTGAAGAAGAAATAAAACAAAGACATATTATTGAATTTGGAGCCAAAGCAAACTTCGATACGAACAACCAACAACGATCAACGATCAACTTCAACACCAAAGAGCAACCTTCCTTCAACCGCCAGTTTGACCTGCTGATAAAAAATTTAAAAGAGTACGAAGCCAAAAAATACAATATTTATCTCTTTGCCGAAAACCCGAAACAGTTAGAACGGCTGCATGTTATTTTTACTGATCTTAAGGCCGAGATAAATGTTATTCCAATACCCACTTCCATTCACGAAGGATTTATTGATGATGACCTGAAAAATATCTGTTACACCGATCACCAGCTTTTCCAACGCTACCACAAATACAAAGTAAAACAGGCTTTCAGTAAGAACAAAGCGCTTACATTAAAAACGCTCAGGGAATTGCAACCCGGCGATTATGTTACGCATATTGATCATGGAGTTGGCGTTTACAGCGGCTTACAAAAGATTGAAGCGAACGGTAAAATGCAGGAAGCTGTGCGTATTCAATATAAAGATGGCGACCTGTTGTATGTAAATATTTCTTCCCTGCATAAAATAGGAAAGTACAGCGGTAAGGAAGGCACCGTACCTAAAATGAATAAACTGGGCAGCGATGTCTGGAATAAACTAAAAGACAAAACCAAAAAGCAGGTAAAAGATATTGCAACCGATC
Source organism: Chitinophagales bacterium (assembly GCA_038226715.1). Classification (GTDB taxonomy): domain Bacteria; phylum Bacteroidota; class Bacteroidia; order Chitinophagales; family Chitinophagaceae; genus Ferruginibacter. The sequence goes on along the minus strand of JBBRQF010000001.1, from coordinate 153,477 downwards.
TTATAAAATTATATGCCCAACGCAAAAGCCAGGAAGGTTTTGCACATGCACCCGACAATTATATGCAGACAGAACTGGAAGCCAGTTTTATTTATGAAGATACACCCGACCAGGGCAAGGCAACCGAAGATGTAAAACGGGACATGGAAAAACCATCGCCTATGGACAGGTTGGTTTGTGGTGACGTAGGTTTTGGTAAAACAGAAATTGCCATACGTGCAGCATTTAAAAGTTGCTGCGATGGTAAACAGGCTGCGGTTTTAGTACCAACAACAATTTTGGCTTACCAGCATTATAAAACCTTTGGTGAGCGCCTGAAAGATTTTCCGGTGACAGTAGATTTTATAAACCGGTTTAAATCGGCTAAAGAAAAAAAAGAAACACTGCAAAAAGTTGCCGAAGGAAAAATTGATATCATCATCGGCACACATGCTTTACTAAGCAAAGATGTAAAGTTTAAAGACCTGGGCATCATGATCATTGATGAGGAACAAAAATTTGGTGTAGCTGCAAAAGAAAAATTAAAGCAACTAAGAACTACGGTTGATTCTTTAACGCTTACGGCAACGCCCATTCCACGCACACTGCAATTCAGCTTGATGGGCGCCAGGGACCTGAGCATTATTAATACACCGCCACCAAACCGGCAACCCATACAAACCGAAGTGATGGTTTTTAATGAAGATGCCATCCGGGACATGATCTATTATGAAACGGAAAGAGGCGGACAGGTTTTCTTTATACACAACCGGGTAAATGGTTTGGCAGAGATGAAAGGTTTTATACAGGGCCTTTGCCCGGATGTAAGTATTGCTTATGCACACGGGCAAATGGATGGCGATGACCTGGAAGATACCATCCTGGATTTTATGGATAAAAAATATGATGTGCTTGTTTGTACAAATATTGTGGAGAGTGGCGTGGACATTCCAAATGTAAATACCATCATTGTAAATAATGCACACCAATTTGGTTTAAGTGATCTGCACCAACTAAGGGGAAGGGTTGGCCGCAGTAATAAAAAAGCGTTCTGTTATTTACTGGCACCGCCCATGAGTACCTTACCCGTTGACAGCAGAAAAAGATTAAGTACACTTGAACAATACAGCGACCTGGGCAGCGGTTTCCAGATTGCGATGAGAGACCTCGACATACGTGGCGCAGGCAACATGCTGGGAGGCGAGCAAAGTGGTTTTATTGCCGAGATAGGTTTTGAAATGTACCAGAAAATTTTAGACGAAGCCATCCGCGAATTAAAACGAACAGAATTTAAAGAATTATACAAGGAAGAAATTGCACAGCAGGATGATTTTGTTACCGACTGCAGTATTGATACCGACCTGGAAATTTTAATTCCGGATAGTTATGTAGAAAGTATTACCGAAAGATTATCCCTGTACAGCAGGTTAGATAATTGTGATAATGAAGAAGACCTTACTGCTTTTCATGCGGAGATGACAGACAGGTTTGGCCCCATACCAGCACAGGTGGAAGATTTGTTTACAACAGTACGCTGTCGCAGAATTGCTGTGGAACTGGGTTTTGAAAAACTATTTCTGAAAAACAATACGCTCAAATGTTTCTTTGTAAGCAATCCTGATTCACCCTATTTTCAAAGTCAGATTTTTAACGGAATTCTTTTGTTCTTACAGAATGGCACCAACAAAGGCAAACTAAAACAGGTTGGTAAGAATGGTATATTGGTTGTAGAGGATATTAAAAGTATGAGCGAATTAAATGATTTTTTAAACAAGATGCAAAAGCATGCAGGCAAGTAGTTTCCTTGTACAGACCCTTTTCTGATATTTCTCTTGCTGACATTAAATTCCTTTAAAAACCATATTTTTGAACAGGCAGATATAATCACAACTGCAATTCTATAATGGATTTTACAATTGAAATAGTAAACATTTATGAGAAGCATATTGATTGGGAAATCAGGAATCTGATTAAAGCCGCCTTTAATGATGTAAACCTTTTACCTGCCGGTCATTTGTCTGCTAATATAAAGAGCAATGCCAGCAGACCAGGTTTTTTTCTTGCAGCAAAACTCAATGGTGCAATCATAGGTTGTAATGCATTTTTAGCTAATGATTTTATTTTAAATGATGATCCATACGTTGGCTATCAAAGTTGCTGGTCTGCAACGCATCCTGATCATCGGGGAAAGGGAATATTTGCAGGCATCATCAATGAGGCTAAAAAAATATTAAAAAAAGAAGGGGCTGGTTTTATATATGGTTTGGCAAATGATAACTCTCATTCCATTTTTGTTAACAGGCTTGGCTTTCAGGAAATCCCGGCTGTTGTTACCAGGATACTTAACTTTCCTTTTTTAAAAAATATTTACCTGCAAAATGCCAATATAGATAATATTGATGTGTGCTTCATTAACGAAAAACAGGTACAGGAACATAAAGCATTGCAATTTCCGGCAGAAGTAAAAACTTTTAGCCATAATAATAGCTGGGTTTGGGGTAAACTAATAAACAAAGTGAAATTCGGGATAAAAATTCCGGTTTTTTATGCAGGGGGTTTTTACCTGGCAGATAAAAAAGACCTGAAATTTTTAATAACGAAAATATTCAATTCCGGCAGGGTCTTGTTCATCCAGGTATTAAATTGTGGAAGCCATAATTTAAATCCTTTGTTTAAAGGCTGGAAGCCTTCCAAAATGAACCCGTTTATTTTTTACAATTTAAACATGCCTCCCGCTAAACATTTCAATATAACATTGGGCGCTATTGACATTTTTTAATTATGACAGCATTAACAGCTTAAAAATATGAGCAAAAGCATTGTATTATATTTTCATAACGAAGAAAATAAACTGCTGTTTGAGAGGATAATACTTGCGCTTAAATCACGCTACCGGCTTGTTTCTGCAGCACAACTGGAAGCTTTGTTGTTGCAGAAACAAGATCTGAAAAATGTTTGTCATATTACTTTTGATGATGGAGAGCGATCTTTTTATGACGTAGTTTTTCCAGTTTTAAAAAAGCACAATATCCCCGTTTCCCTTTTTATTTCGCCGGAGATAATAATGTCAACCAAGAACTTCTGGTTTCAGGAGATAAGAGGATATGACGCACTTGTAATAAAGGAAATTATTGCAAGACAATTAAAAATTTCAAAACAAAAAATAGAGAAATATACTTGCCAGGATATTTTTAAGAACTTAACATTTTCCGAGATCAATAAGGTTATACATGCCTATCAGCAACAAACGGGTTGCGGACAAAAACCATCTTTAAATATATCTTTAGATGAAGTGCTTGAAGTTGAGAGATCGGGTTTAGTAACCATTGGTGCCCATACCTTACATCATCCCATTTTAAAAAATGAAAATGATAGTAATTGCCATACCGAAATAACAAAATCAATAAAAGATCTTGAAAATATTTTGCAGCATCCCATAAAATATTTTGCATATCCAAATGGCAGGCCGGGTATTGATTTTGGAGAAAGAGAAATAAAATATTTAAAGTAAAATGGTATTACGCTGGGTTTTTCTACAGAATTAAATTGTTTGATCCCTGAAACTGATATGTTGAGTATACCAAGAATGAGTTTTGCCAGGATGGGTTTATCTCCTTCTAATCCGTTGATCTATTTTCGGCTTTCTTTAGGGAGAAAATGGATAGATATTAAATCTATCGGCCGTGAATCTGAAAAAAAAATACGTGAGCAGATTAATTTAGTATTGGGCCGGTAACAGCTTTTCTCCCAGACCCCCTTGAAAAGAAGCATAAAATATTTACCTGATCAGCATTACGGTACCCTGCCTGTCAATCACCGTGCCCCGGTAATCAATACCACTTGCAATAACAACATATACGCCGCTGTTTTGTGCCTTGCCTTTCCAGGTACCATCCCAACCCTTCATTATATCCTTTGTATAAAAAACTTCTTGCCCGTAACGATTAAAAATTCTCAGGTACCTAAGCTCTTTAATTCCCACCGGCAATCCCCTGTAAATACGGTTAACGCCATTGGGCGCAAAGGCATTGGGCAAATAAATTTCTGGTGCCTGGTAAACCTGTATTTTAATATCATCAAAACTTTCGCAGCCCAGTGGCGTATAGGCTCTTACTATGTAGGTATAAATTTGTGTGCCGGTTAAAACGGCTATGGGATTTGAAATGAGAGGATTATTCAGGCCGGTTGTTGGGGTCCATTCATAGCTCGTTCCGCCACTGGCCTGCAATTGTAATGGCCTGCCCGATGGCGTGATGGTATCATTGCCTGCAAATGCATTGGTGCTATAGATGATAATATCCCTTTGCAGCGTATCGCTATAACAGCCATTAACAGCCGAAGCATATAATTTTACCGGGTAATTACCGCCCGCTGTGTAAATATGTTGTGTATCTTTTGCATTTGAAATGGCACCATCACCAAAAGTCCATTTCCAGTTTATTACTGAGCCGGAATTATCAACTGCCGAAAAATTAATGACATCATTCTTACAACCATCATTAAAACCAAAACTAACATTTGGGCTTGGGAGTATTACAAATGTTTTTGCTGCGGTATCGCTCACACAACCTTCTGCACTTGCAGCAACTAATTTTATTGTTTGCGGCCCCGGACCGAAAACACGTGACGGATTTTGCAACGTGTCCCATTGAACTCCATTTTGTGCCCAGCTCCATTTATTAATTGTACTGCCTGTTACCTTTGATGAATCGGAGAACTGCACGGGCAGGTTTGTACAAAGCGGATTACCAAAACCAAAATTTGCGACCGGCTTTGCTGATACATTTATCACTTGTGTTAAGGTATCAGAAATACAGCCCCTTGAGTTGCTAACAACATGCTTAATGGTTATCGGCCCTGCCGTGTTATAAGTAGTTGAAGGGTTTTGTTGGGTAGAGAACTGGCTATTGCCCAGATCCCACCACCATGCTGTTATCGGGGTACCATCAGATGTGAAGGAAGAATCTGTAAGTGTTGTTAATGTGGATGGGCAGATGATATTGTTTTTAAAATAAGCGGTGGGTTTATCAACTACAAATACAGTTTGTATAAGTCCCCCCATGCAACCGGCACTCCCATTACTTGTTGCAAAAAGCAGTACGTCATGGGGCCCGGGTGTTGCAAAAGTATAACTGGCATTTTGTGTATTAGCTGTAGCGCCATTGCCAAAATTCCAAAGCCAGTCGGTTATCGGGTCGCTGCTGGAACTAACACTGCCAAAAAAGGCTGTTGGCGTACCCAGGCAAACTGAATCTGTAAACGTAAAATCAAGTGTTGGCCTTGCATAAATATGAACGGTTTTAAATAATGTATCGGACTCACAACCTTCAACAGACTTAACAGCAAGCTTAACAATTTTATCTCCACCGGTGGCGTAATTGGTGAAAGGGTATTGAAGAACAGAAGTTAAGCTGTTGTCAAAATCCCAGTACCAGTTATTGATGGTACCTACTGTTACTTTTGAAGTGTCGGTAAAACTTATGGTATTTAAAACACAGTTATCGTCAGTAAAAAATCCTGCGACAGGTTTACTGCCGATGGTAATTGTTTGTGTATTGATCGCTTCGCAACCATCTGCACCAATAACCCGTTGGGTAACTGTAAAATTACCGGCAGAGGTGTAAGTATGTGTCGGGTTTAAATTAAGCGAATCTATATTGCTGCCATCGCCAAAATCCCAATAGAATTTTACAATGGGTGCAAAAGATACGGTTGAGTCAATAAATGTTATCGGTTCATTTACGCACCTGTTTTGTGTTGCGCTAAAATGAAAGGATGGATTTAAAGCTGTTCTGAATTTTTGCAGGTTATTCAGTCCGCCAGTAGCACCTGTAAAACCCCAATACACCAGAGGGTCTCCGGAAAAAACATCTGTTACAAAATCTTTTACAGCCGTAAGCCGTAAACTTCCATCAACATAAGTTGTCAGCGTTTTTGTGATCGCATCCCATACAATATGCAGGGAATGCCAGGCTCCATCTTCAATATTATCGTTACCATTTATTACAGTAACCGGGCCTGCAATATTGTTTAGGGTATTATGGCTTATATCGCCGTTTAGCTGGTAGGCAATATGATCGTAAAACGGGTCGTTATTAATGCCGTTTTGATAGGTATCGACGGTTACCCCAACGGCGGGCGTTATTCCTTCGTAGCCCATGCCACCACCGCTGGAGCCAACACTGGTACTGATGGGTTGTAAAACAAAAGCAATGCCATCTGCACCACCATCATTGTATCCTAAAAAAACATCAAAATTAAAATCGAAGGATTGCGTAAGGTCAATCTTGGTATTATTCCAAACAGAGCCCGACTGGGTGTTTACAGAATCTGTTATCCGGTATTCGTTACAGGATAATCTTAACGCATTTCCATTTACGGTGTACTGTGCCCAAAGGGTTTGACTGATCAATACCAAAATGACCAGGCTTACAATTCTTTTCATTTTTACAATTATCACAATTGATAAATAAATCTATTGATCATGCAGCAACAATATTAATGTAGTAAAGGTTTCAAGGGAGTTTTAAGTACAAGTTGCCTTTATCATTTTAAATAAAGCGGGCTAATGTATACCTGTACAATTTCCTTTGCTAAAGTAAGAAAAATAAAGGAATGGCAGTTACAGCAGTTTTGTAATTTAAACCTTCCTTCCCAGGCGAGTCTCTGGTACAGGATGCGCCGTGCACAAAGCAATTATAATCATTAACGGCAAGTCGGGTTCAGCATCTGGTATTGCAATTATTATTTTCGTTAACCCAGACTCGCCTGAAAAAGATAACATCAAAAAGAAAGAAGGAGATTAACTTTTTTAATCAGCACGCTTATTATTTCTTCATCACAATTTTCTCATTCATATCAGCCATTACCTGTTTCTTAAAGTCGAGCAGTTTTGCATAATCAGCAGCTTTAATTATCCGGTCCTTAACCTGTACCAAAGCTGCTGTGGTAAGGGTATGCGTGGCAGCATCCCAGCTATAGTTACAGGTATATTGGGCAAAGGGATACTGCACGGATTTATTTTTGGGTACTGTTTCCAGTGAATATCCTTCGGGAAATTTATACGCTGTGGTATCCATCACCTGGTAAGGGCAGGTGAAATAATAATCCCGCATACGCTCTTCATATTCCGGTATCTCTTCATCAAAAATGGGATATAACCTGGCATCAAAAAAAAATTTACTGCCGGCATTAAAGGAATAAATTTTTTCATAGTCCATTTTTGCAGTCACCAGGTAAGGATTGTCTTTGGTTTTAGAATTGCTGATCTCAAAATTATCCGGATGCTTCCATTCCATAACGCTGATAAAGAATTTCCGCTTTTCATCATCTTTCAAATCATGATATTGCATCAGCATTTCATCACGGTCTTCACCAAATAAAGTGTAGTCAGTTTTTACTTTTGCACCTCCATCTTCATTAACCTCAATAAAAGTATTTATTGTTTCGGTGTTATTTTTAAAATTACTTATTGGCGTATTTACCAAAACGCCACCGTTTTCTGTAACCAGCATAGCTTTACGGTTTTCGGTAAAAGGCCCAAGCTGGGCAAAGGGCAGCGTTGTACTGGTACACTCCAGCCAGATGGTATCTTTTGGCTGCGGAATACAAAGAATGGCATGGTTAAAATAATTGGCCGGAAAATCTTCCAGCACCTTTCGTGGGGTTGTTCCTCCCTGTATAATCACAACGTTAGCTTTTACACCAACAGCATCCAAGGCCGATTTTAAATAATTACTCAATGCTTTACAATCGCCATATTTTTTATCATCTACAAAACTTGCCGGGAAAGGCCTTAGTCCGCCAATACCCAACTGGATACTTACATACCGCATATTGTTTTGCATATAATTATAAAGTATGGCAGCTTTTTCTTTATCAGTAGCAGCATTTTTTACCATGTTCCGATAAAACTGTTTTTTATCTTCCGGCAGGCCGTTTGTTTTGGCGTAGAGATTATCGATCCAGGCTCCCAGGTTTTTCCAGCTTGTCATATCACCATCATAATCATCCAACTCAAATTTATTGGGGGCAATAAGCACGGTAGGTTCATATGAAAACGCAGAGCCGCTATGCTTCTCCAGTTTATAGGCTTTTAAATTTTTTAATTCCCATTTGTAAACATCCTTGCCATCTGTATGTGTGGCTTGCGGTTGGTTACCTGTATTCAAAAGTTTATACCGGACTCCCAGGTCGGCGGGCACTTCTACTTCAAAGGAAGTATGCTGTACAGACTGCCATGGCGACTGCATATCATAACCGGGCAAACTAAAAATACCTTTAAATTTTATACTGTAATTAAACTCAACGGTGATCGGGTATTCGGGAACATTCACATTATAATAGGTTACTCTGCCTTCCGGCACCAGTCCTTCGCCATAATTTAAAGAGGTCATTTCTTTTTTAGGCAGCGTATTTTTTTTATTTCCCAACAGGTCGTAGATCTTTATTTCTGCATCGTCCAGTACATGAAATTTATCAGAGAACTGAACAAAAGAAAGGTATTTTTTACCCTGTTCATTTAAAACCGTAAATACCTGATGTACTTCATACTTTGCCGTATTTTTATCTTTAATGGAAAGTTTAATATTTTCTTCCCTCATTACCATATCAGCATCTTTTTTTAGCGAATCGGGTATGGTAAATGCTGAATAGATATTTAACTGTGCATGGCTGCAAAAGCTAAGCAGCAGAAAGAAACAAATAAGTGTAAATATCTTCATGATGGGCAGAATGATGTAGAGTTGAGTATGAAAATTAATATTTTTATGTATACAATGATAATATTTAGTAAAACAAAAAGGCCGCTCATCTTTCAATGAACGGCCTACTAATTTTGACGATAGATTTTACCAGGCTTTTTTAGCTACACCGTTTTTAACGGCTTCCAGTGCATTAGCTTCGCTAAGCATGGTGGTCATTTTATTACCTTTTCCGTCGTTACCCTGGGCCATATAGCCACCACGGGAAGTTTTAGTTATTACTGCATCCTGCATCGGAACGTTTTTTTCCTTTGTTTTCATGCAATAGGCTGTTAACATTTTTGACATTTTAATAAATTTATGGTTAGTAAATATGGGTTGAAGAACTCGCTAAACGCTAATTCTTACTTAAGAACTGGTTACAAGCTACTGAAAATATTGGTTTTAGCAAAAATCTGCGGTTCGGTTTAGCTTGAAATCAGCTTAAAATTCCCCGGTTATCCCCAACTTTAATTCTTTAAAATTATACGGGAGACAGGCCATTTTTTTTAGTTGCCCACTACTGGTTAAGCCTTATCATAGCACAAAAAGCTTAACAGCCAGTACTTTAGCCCGATGTACGTTAAATTGCAACAAAACGCCCAACTTGTTTACAGCGAAATTAAAAAGGGGCTATTTGCCCCTTTAAAAATGTTGTAAAATATATTAATAAAAAAATCAAAAACTTCGGTTTTTAGCTTGAAAATCGATTTTTACACGTCGATCTTGGCATATTTAGCATGGGTTTCTATAAATTCCCTGCGTGGCGGAACCTCATCTCCCATCAACATACTGAATACACGATCGGCTTCAGCAGAGCTTTCAATGGTAACTTGTTTTAAGGTACGGGTTGCCGGATTCATGGTCGTTTCCCAAAGCTGTTCGGCATTCATTTCTCCCAAACCTTTATAACGTTGTGTGTTTACACTCTCATCTTTACCTTGTCCGTATAATTTGATCAATGCTTTACGTTCTTCATCGTTCCAGGCATAAGATTGGTCTTTTCCTTTCTTAACAAGATATAATGGCGGCTGTGCAATAAATACATAGCCCTGCTCAACCAGTTCCTTCATATAACGGAATATGAAGGTCAGGATCAAGGTAGCAATATGGCTTCCATCCACGTCGGCATCCGTCATGATGATGAGTTTATGATAGCGGAGTTTTGATAAGTCCAATGCTTTGGGATCTTCGGGAGTACCAATCTTTACACCAAGTGCAGTGAACATATTGCGTATCTCCTCGTTGTCGTAAATTTTATGTTCCATGGCTTTCTCTACGTTCAATATTTTACCACGTAATGGAAGTATGGCCTGGTAACTTCTGTCGCGGCCCTGTTTGGCAGTACCACCGGCCGAATCCCCTTCCACCAGGTATAACTCACAACGGTGAGGATCCTTCTCGCTGCAATCGGCTAATTTACCGGGTAAACCACCGCCGGTTAGTACGCTCTTGCGCTGTACCATTTCACGGGCTTTTTTAGCTGCTGCTCTTGCCTGTGCGGCTAATATTACTTTTTGAATGATGGTCTTGGCATCTTTTGGATTCTCTTCCAGGAAAGCTGATAAAACACGGCTTAAGGTTGAATCTACTACACCCATCACTTCATTATTACCAAGTTTGGTTTTGGTTTGACCTTCAAACTGAGGCTCGGGAACCTTTACAGAAATGATCGCACTCAATCCTTCTCTAAAATCATCGCCTTCAATCTCTACCTTGGCTTTTTCAAACATACCTTCTTTTTCGCCATAGCTTTTAAAAACCCTGGTAATAGAACGGCGGAAACCAGCCACATGTGTTCCACCTTCAATGGTATTTATATTATTTACATAGCTAAACAGGTGTTCCTGGTAGCCTGTGTTGTATATCATCGCAACTTCTACCATCACATTGCTGGCTTCATCGTGACCATCGCAATAAATTACGGTTGGTAACAAAGAATTACGGTTGGCATTCTTATCCAGCATTTCTACAAACTCAACAATACCACCTTCGCTGTAAAAAGTTTTGGTGTAAGTAGTTCCATCTTCTTCTTTTTCTCTTAAATCATTAATGTGGATGGTAATTTTTCTGTTTAAGAAAGACAACTCCCTTAAACGTGCTTCTAAAATTTCGCGATTGTAAACACTGGTAATGAAAATAGTTTGATCGGGCCAGAACTGAACCGTGGTACCGTGCGTATCAGATGCTCCAATTTCCCGTACTGTATATTGAGGAATACCTTTTGCGTATTCCTGCTCAAATCTTTTACCATCGCGGTTTACAACAACATGTAATTTGCTACTGAGTGCATTTACGCAACTTACACCCACACCATGCAAACCACCAGAAACTTTGTAAGAGTCCTTATCGAATTTACCACCGGCATGCAGAACCGTCATTACCACTTCCAGTGCACTCCTGTTTTCTTTGGTATGCATACCTGTGGGAATACCACGGCCATCATCTTCTACTGTGATGGAATTATCTTCATTAATAGTTACGGTAATATTTTTACAATGCCCGGCAAGGGCTTCATCAATGGAGTTATCCACCACTTCATAAACGAGGTGATGTAACCCTTTAACACCAATATCGCCAATGTACATGGCGGGCCTTTTACGAACCGCTTCTAAACCTTCTAAAACCTGGATACTGTCTGCGCCATAACCTGTGTTGGCTGGGGTAGGAACTGCTGCTGTTTCTGTGCTCATATTTTCGTTCTAAATCACTTTTGATTTGTAAAATTCAGATTCGGGCGAAGGTACGAAAAAACAGGCGTTTCAGGTAATTAAAACGGGTTTATTTTGAGGTGATTTTTTTTATAATCTGTACCGTTCATTGAGGGAAGTTCCCCTGCGTTTTTCAAGTTCAAAAAAGGCAAAATTCAACACGGATCACACGGTTTCATTACTTTAATTCCGATTTTGAGGCAGCTGCATTTTGACACAAAAATTGATACCTCGTAAAATCCGTTTATTCTGTGTCATCTGTGTTCCATCTTTTCTGATGTTTAAACATTCTTTCGTATCTTTGTATCGAAATTTTTCAATGAATCAACAATTCGACATATTAAGTATTGCACACCGGCAACCTCTTTTACAGGAGGACCTGGATGTATTGCTGCATGTTGACCGGGTTGTACCCGGTTCGGTAAACTATTCTATAAGCCGTTATCGTAAGCAACCGCAATGGAATATTGACGACACCGGTATTTTAATTTATCATGTTGAAAAAAATAACCCGGGGGCTAACTTTCTTGAACTAAAATTTTGTGTGAGCGGTAATGTGTACTGCAGACAAAAACAAACCGAATGCGATTATTGTAAATTCAATACCAGTAAAAGCTGTATTGAAAAAGTGGACAGTGTGGATGTAGTAAGCTTTAGTTTTAAACCAAATTACCTTACCCAGTTTACACATAGCAGTACCGAAAGTGGTTTAACAGAGAACGTACTTTCTTTCAAACACAAAACCTCCTTCAGTAAGCAATTGCCTTTGTGTGGTAAAACCAGTACCGCCATTGAAGCATTGCTGAATCATACCTATACCGATACCAGGGAAAATATTTTCATCAATGCGCAAACACAAATATTGTTGTTATACAGTATGGATTGTATGTTGGGCGATGATAAAGAAATGGAATTTACCTGTAAGTTTCTGCAAAATGCCGAGGACAGGGAAAAGATCATAAAGGCACGTGAAGTTTTACTGCAACATATTGGAGAACCCATTACCATCAAGGCGCTCAGCCGTAAGGTAGCCATTAACGAATGTTATTTAAAGAAAGGGTTTAAAGAAATTTTTGGTACCACCATCTTTGATTTTTATCAAAGCCAAAGAATGGAACACGCTAAATATTTATTGTACGAAAAAGGATTAAGTGTAACCGAAGTCTCCATGCTGCTTGGCTATTCATCTATCTCTCATTTTTCTACCGCATTTAAAAAGCACACCGGCATCAAGCCTTGTGAATTGTTACTACACTAAGCAGTTTTTCTTTTTTTTATTTTAAAATAATTGACTGATTTAAATCAGTTTTTCTGTCATTATTCAGTAAAACATTATGATTTACAACAGTTTTTTAACATGATGACAATTCTATGATAATTGTAAAATGCTTCTTTATAACCTTTGCGGCCATAAATGAAAGCAGGTACAAAAATCATCTTATTCTTTTCAACATTACTCATTTTAGTAATTACAGAAAATGCAGCATTTGCCCAAAATGCTGTAGTTGATACAAGTTTCAACAGTATTGCTACTTTAGAAAAAATTACAGTTACTACAACAAGAACTGAAAAAAGTATTGGCGACATTCCTGTTCCAATACAGGTCATTAGTAAAAGATTCATTCAACAAACCGGCTCTCAAAAACTTATAGATATTCTGCAACAACAAACGGGCTTAATATTAGCTGATAATCCCCTTGGTCAGTCATTGCAGGGTTATCCAAATCCCTTTGGCAGTGGTATACAGTTGCAGGGGCTTGATCCGGCTTATACGCTTATTTTAATGGATGGCGAGCCATTAACCGGCAGAAATGCAGGAATTTTGAATTTAGGAAGAATAGCTGTTGGTAACATCAAACAGATAGAGATCATAAAAGGGCCGGCTACCAGTTTATATGGCTCCGATGCATTGGCAGGCGTAATTAACATCATTACAGAAAAGCCGGTGGGCAACAGCAGTATATTGCAAATAAACCAGGCCAGCAATAATACCTGGGGGTTTACTGCAAATCAAACCATCAAAAAAAATAAAACTGCTTTACAGCTTTTTGCAAACAGGTACAGCAGCCGTGGCTACGATCTGGATCCGGCTATTTACGGCAAAACCAGCGACCCTTATCATAATTATTCCTTTGCTGCAAAAATGTTTTACGATATAAGTGCAAAAACACAATTGCAAACCTCGGTAAGATTTTTTACACAAACGCAATTCAATAATTACCTGGTGTACACTGGTAACCAGCCTTCGGCTGTAGATGGTAACAGTAAAGAAACCGACTGGGGATTTAATAACCAACTATTTCACCATTTTTCCAAAAAAGTAAAACTTATATCCAGGCTTTATATCACCGGCTATCAAAACAATGCAGAAGTATTTTTACAAAATAACAAACAACTCTTTGATAAAAGCTACCTGCACCAGTTTTTATTAAAGCCTGAAATACAGATTGAAATTGGCGAAAATTCAAATCGGAAATTTATTGCAGGTGCAGGTTACAACTATGAAACCATTGATGCCAACCGTTATGCTGAGAAAAGAAATTTTAATGCCTTTTATATCTTCTCTCAAAAGGAATGGCTTTTAAATAATAAACTGAATATTACTGTTGGCGGAAGACTGGATAAACATTCTTTATATAATCTTCAATTTAATCCCAAACTGGCCCTGGCCTATAAAATAAAGCCTAAACTGAGTATTAATGCATCTATAGGCACCGGATTTAAAGCTCCCGATTTTCGTCAACAGTTCCTGTTCTTCACCAATTCATTGGTTGGCTATACTTTATTGGGTGCAAACGAACTTTCAAATGGCCTGGTACAATTGCAGCAGCAAGGCCAGATCGATCAATCAATCAATATCACTCCATACCTGGGTGATCACACCTTATCTCCCGAAAAATCAACAGGCATAAATGTTGGTGGAAGATATACCCTGCACAACACAACAAATTTTACGGTTAATATCTTCCGTAATGATATCAATAATCTTATTGACAGGTTTAACCTTCCGTTTTCCAAAACAAATGGCCAGGCTATTTTTAGTTACACAAATGTAAACAAGGTTTTTACACAGGGTTTTGATATAAACATCAATAACGCCATCAACAAAAATTTCAGCCTGAATGCCGGATATCAATACCTGGAGGCCAAAGATAAAGATGTAGTTAAAGAAATTAAAAATCAGCAGGTGGTTAAAAGAGATCCGGTTACTTATGTAAGTTCTTATGTAAATGCTAAAGATTATGGAGGCTTATTTAACCGGAGTAAACATACAGCTAACCTGCAATTGTTTTACAGCAGCAATAATAAAACCTGGAATACAAATATTCGTGCCAATTACAGAGGCCGCTATGGTTACAGCGATATTAATGGTGACAATATTTTAGATGATAACCGTGAGTATGTAAATGGTTATGTTTTGTTAAATGCAGCCATCAGCAAATCATTTAAGCAAGGTTTTGAATTACAACTGGGAGCAGAAAACCTGTTAAATCATAAAGACAAAGACAGGTTACCAAACCTGCCGGGAACAACTTATTTAATCAATTGCAATTTTAATTTACAACAAATATTTACTAAACATCCTTAATCCCCCTTTAGGGGTTAGGGGCAAAAAGCACACAAATGAAGAAGACGATCCTGACAGGAATGATTACCGCAGCCACCATGACTTTTATATTAAGTTCATGTTCAAAATCTGATACTCCTGCCCCCACTGTAACAACCGTTCAAAAAACAGATTCGCTGAAAGTAAATTTCAGTTCATCGGCAGTATTTACATTTTTTAGCTTTAAAGATGATGCAGTAATTGCCAATTCAGACAGCGCTACAAGCAAATGGGATTTTGCATTAAGGTTTACAACTTTTATAGTGAACAGCCATGCATACGGACCTGGTAATGCAGGTGCCATTCTTCAAAGCAGCATCTACGGCAATGTTACAACTGCCCCCGGTTCAGGTTATGCCTATGATACTACAACATCTCAAAAAGGAATAAAAGATGGTAGCTGGTACGATTATAACACGGTTACCCACGCTTTTGCACCAAAGGCGGGACAAACATTTATTTTTAAGACTGCTGACAACCATTATGTTAAAATGGAATTGCTTGCAGTAGATTATGAGCCATTTGTTGGCCCAACACCAGTCAGGTTAATTTATCGTTTCCGGTATACATACCAGGCAAACGGATCAACAGCATTTTAAAATCTTAAGAAAAAAGCTGCTCCCTGAAAAGAGCAGTTTTTTAGTTTTGCGTAAATATCGTTACCAATTATTTAAACTGTTTGAGGTTAAAAAGAATTGTTTTGCCATCAAAATATAAATGATGATAAAAAGATTAACCAGCCTGGCTATTTGGTTTTAACTATTAATATGGCAACTGCTCAAACACCCGATAAAACATCAATAATCTCTGCGGTTGTTTTAATGTAGAATTTAAATATGCCGAAATCTTTTCGCCCGATAGGCTGCCCTTACAATCATTAAAATGGAAACAAAAGTAAATGGCAAAATATTACACGAGTAACTGATGCCACAGGCAAAAGAATTTGCAGCAGGAAATATACCCGCAACTGAATTAGAAAGCAGGGTTAGGATCACTGCTTATATTGATATGTTTTTAAACAGTAAAAAGAAGCGGCAGCAAATCCATAAAAGGATAAACTAAAAACAAAACGCATTCACTGATCAGTGAATGCGTTTTATTTTGTTGCGCCTGTTACAGGCACTTGATTTTATACAGATATTGATTTTTATTATTTTGGATTTTTAAAGCGGAAGCACAAAATCTTATTGATTTGAAATTTTATAAAAGTAAGACGGGAATAAGAATACCCCCGTCTTTTACCCTAATAAAACCCTAAACCAGCAAAATTCTTCATTGTATATTTTAAGAAATTATATATCTCAGTTATAGTAAAATAATATTGCCATTTTTGTGCCAAAAGTCAGAAATTGTGGATAACTCAAAGTGCTAATTATTTCATCGAGGGTTTTCACCTAATATGAGAAACCCGTTTGCGTAATATTACTAAGCACTTATTTAAATTTTTATTTCTGACTTTTTACTCTTTTACTTAAACTATCGATTTTACTACCTCTTTACTTTTGACTTTTGACTTTTAACTTTATTAGTGAACCCTGCTATTTTATTACCTTTGCACACTTAATTAAAGCAAAAATCCGGCCATTAGGCTAAATACCGGCAAAATCAAAAAGTCTTACATATCAATATGAGTGGCAAATACAACGAATATCAGCAACTAAACCTCCCTTCCATCAGCGAAGAGATACAGGCCAAATGGCAAAAGGAAAACACGTTTGAAAAAAGCGTGACCCTTCGTGAAGGCTATCCTCCCTTTGTATTTTACGAAGGGCCGCCAAGCGCCAATGGAATGCCCGGTATTCACCATGTTATTTCCAGAACGTTAAAAGACCTGGTTTGCCGCTACAAAACCATGCAGGGTTTCCAGGTAAAACGCAAAGGCGGATGGGATACCCATGGCCTGCCTATTGAACTGGGTGTTGAGAAAGAACTGGGTATCACCAAAGAAGATATTGGTGTAAAAATATCTGTAGAGGATTATAATAAAAAATGCCGCGAAGTGGTAATGCGGTTTAAAGATAAATGGGACGATATCACCCAAAAAATGGGTTACTGGGTTGATCTGAAAAACCCGTACGTAACTTTTGAAAATAATTATATTGAAACATTGTGGTGGTGCCTGAGTGAATTATATAAGAAAGGGTATTTGTATGAGAGTGTAAGTATTCAGCCTTATTCGCCTGCTGCTGGTACTGGTTTATCAAGTCATGAGTTGAACCAGCCAGGGACTTATAAAGATGTGAAGGATACGAGTGTGGTGGCGATGTTTCGCCTCCCGTTAACCTCACCCCAACACTCTCCAGAGGAGAGGGGGCAGCACCCTGCAACATCAAAAATTCTATCTGCAATCGCAGACTCTAAAGCCCTCTCCTTTGGAGAGGGTTTGGGTGAGGTCTTTTTTATGGCCTGGACAACAACGCCCTGGACACTTCCATCAAACCTTGGGTTAACTGTAGGGCCTAACATTGATTATGTTTTGGTACAAACATTTAATCCATATACTCATCTTTCTGTTAATGTTATTCTTGCAAAAAATCTCATCAGCAAATATTTTAAAACTGAGGGAGAAAACGGTGATTTTGAAAATTATACTGCCGAAGTAAAATTACTTCCCTGGAAAATCCTTGCTGAATTTAAAGGCAAAGATTTGGCAGGACTTAAATACGAGCAACTCCTCCCTTCCGAAGCAAATACTTTAGAAAAAATACAGGAATTAACACCCGGCGCCCAACCATTCCGTGTTATCCTTGGTGATTTTGTTACCACCGAAGACGGTACCGGCATTGTGCATACCGCCCCGGCCTTTGGTGCAGATGATTTTAAAGTAGGGCAAAAAAATAACCTGGGCATTTTAATACTGGTTGATAAGCAAGGTAAATTTGTTGATGGTGTTGGCGAATTCAGCGGCCGTTATGTAAAAGATTATGCACAGCATCCTGCGGGTAAAGATGAGCCGGGTTATATAGATGTGAATGTTGACATCGCTGTAAAATTAAAATTAGAGAACCGGGCTTTTAAAGTAGAAAAATACGAACACAATTACCCGCATTGCTGGCGCACCGATAAACCCATCATTTATTACCCGCTGGATGCCTGGTTCATTAAAACCACGGCTGTAAAAGAACGGATGATCGAGCTTAATAAAACCATCAACTGGAAACCGGCAAGTACCGGCACCGGCCGCTTTGGTAACTGGCTGGAGAATATGGTGGACTGGAATTTGAGTCGCAGCCGTTTTTGGGGCACTCCTCTACCCATCTGGAAAACCGAAGAAGATGCAGAAGGAAACAGGGAAGAAAAATGCATCGGTTCTATCGAAGAATTAAATAATGAAATTAAAAAAGCTGCCGAAGTTTTGGGCGGCGAAACCAATAAGCATTACCTGCACGAAGGTATCCTGGATCTGCACAAACCTTATGTTGATGAAATTGTGCTGGTAAGTGCAACCGGCAAGCCCATGAAAAGGGTTCCCGACCTGGTTGATGTGTGGTTCGACAGTGGAGCCATGCCTTATGCGCAATGGCATTTTCCGTTTGAGAATGTAGAAACATTTGCTAAAAGCTACCCTGCCGATTTTATTGCAGAAGGTGTAGACCAGACAAGAGGCTGGTTTTATACCTTACATGCACTGGCTTCTTTATTAAAAGAAAGTGTAGAGGAAAAATTAAAAGAACATGGGCTTTACCCGCCTGCATCCGGTGAGTTAAAAGGTCTTGCCTATAAAACAGTTGTAAGTAATGGTTTGGTGCTTGATAAGAATGGTGTAAAAATGAGCAAGCGCCTGGGCAATATAGTTGACCCATTTGTAACCATCGATAGTTTTGGTGCCGATGCCACCCGTTGGTACCTCATAACCAATGCATCGCCATGGGATAGTTTAAAGTTTGATCTGGAAGGTATTAAAGAAGTGCAACGTAAATTTTTTGGCACTTTGTATAACACTTACCAATTCTTTGCCCTGTACGCCAATGTAGATGGATTTGCTTTTAAAGAAGCTTATATCCCGGTTAAGGAGCGGCCCGAAATTGACCAGTGGATATTATCTTCCCTCAACTCTTTAATTAAAGATGTACAGGAAAATTTTGATGCCTACGAACCTACCCAGGCAGGCCGTGCCATTGAGGATTTTGTGGATGCGCACCTGAGTAACTGGTATGTACGGCTTTGCCGCCGCCGGTTTTGGAAAGGCGAATATGAGCATGATAAAATTTGTGCCTACCAAACCCTGTACGAATGTTTGGAAACATTGTGTAAACTAATGGCTCCTGTTGCACCATTCTTTGCTGATTGGCTTTTTAATAACCTAAATTCAGTTTCAAACCGCTTTACCAATGAGTCCGTACATCATACCGATTTTCCGAAAGTAAATGAAGCCGTAATTGATATTGACCTGGAGAAAAGGATGCAGTTGGCCCAAGATATTTCTTCCCTGATATTATCGCTGCGCAAAAAAGTAAACCTTAAAGTAAGGCAGCCATTACAAAAAGTATTTATCCCGGCACTTGATAGCACCATGGCAGCCCGTATAAAAAAGGTAGAAGATATTATCATGGCCGAGACGAATATTAAAGAAGTAGATCTTTTAGGTGCCGAAAATGATTTTATTAAGAAAAAAGCGAAAGCCAATTTTAAGACCCTGGGTAAAAAACTGGGTGCTAAAATGAAATTGGCAGCCGAACAAATAGCAGCATTTGACAATATAACCATTGATAAAGTGCTTGAGGGTGAATATCTTCTTAACCCGGATCATAAAAATTCTGGTGAAGATCCAATAATCATTAATGCCGAAGACCTGGAGATCTCTACAGATGAAATTCCGGGCTATGAAGTTGTTGTAAAAGGACAGTTAACAGTAGCTTTAGATATAGTAATTACTGATGATTTGAAAAAAGAAGGAGCTGCCAGGGAGTTTGTAAACCGGGTTCAAAATATCAGAAAAGACAGCGGATTTAATTTATCTGACCGTATAGATGTAACAGTAAGTGAAAATGCTGAACTACAACCGTCTATAATTCAATATAAAGATTATATTTGCGCCGAAATTCTGGCAGATTCGCTTGCTTTTTTACCCGCCATGAACAATGGAATTGAAATTGAAGTGAATGATGTCATATTAAAGGTTAACGTACTTAAAAAAGGATAATAGTATGGCTACAAAAAAGAAGGCAGCTAAACCTGCTGCAAAGAAAGTTGCAAAACCAGTTAAAAAGGCTGCACCGGTTAAAAACGCCGCTCCAACGAAAAAGCCTGCTGCTAAAAAAGTAGTTGCTAAAAGGCCTGTTGCTAAAAAACCGGCTCCAAAGGTAGTTGCCAAAAAACCTGCTAAAAAGATAGAAAAAGTTATAAAAAAAGCCCCTAAAAAGGCAATTGTGGTAAAAAAAGTGGCAAAACCTGTGGTAAAAGTCGCTGTAAAAAAAACGGTAAGTAAACCTATGACAAAAAAGATTGAAGTTAAGAAACCAGCAGTAAAACCGGTTTCAGTTAAGAAAGCACCAGAAAAAGTAATGATTCCGGTAAAGTCAAAATCGCCTGAAAAAGCAAAAGACATCAAGATAGCTCCCGCAAAACCTGTTGTTTTACCAAAGATTAATACTAAAACATCTCGTAAATACCAGCCCGAATTTACCAAATCTGTATTAGATCAACCTAAACATGATTTAGGTGCTCCGATAGTTCGTTATAGTGATGCTGATCTTACTGAATTCAGGGAGATCATCCAACGCAAGCTGGATTCGGCCAAAAAAGAATTGAGTTACCTGCAGGGATTAATTACCCGTAAGGATGAAATGGGTGGTGATAATGATGAT
Source organism: Chitinophagales bacterium (assembly GCA_038226715.1). Taxonomy (GTDB): domain Bacteria; phylum Bacteroidota; class Bacteroidia; order Chitinophagales; family Chitinophagaceae; genus Ferruginibacter. Next base: position 132,632 of record JBBRQF010000001.1, on the reverse strand, counting down.
GCCCGCTACATGACCATGGAAGATGGCAGTATGAGCATGGAAAGAGAACAGCTTAGCCAGATGGCCAGCCGCCAGATCACTTTTATTGATCACCTGGAGAAAGCCGTAATGCGTATTGAAAATAAAACCTATGGCATTTGCCGTGTAACAGGACAGTTAATTGACAAAGCCCGTTTACGTGCAGTACCACACGCTACATTAAGTATTGAAGCGAAGATGGGAGCAGCTAAATAAGGAATTAGTAATTAGGTATATAAAGTAATTAGTAAGGAGAATGAGTGATCGTTCTCCTTTTTTATTTAATAACTTTATGCCTCTTCATAATCTTTAAAAGCCTCTTTAGGTGTTGGGTAATATGTTTAAAAAATTAAGAACCGTTATTTATCACGTAGATAATTTGCAGGAAGCAAAAGCCTGGTACACTGAGCTTATCGGTGTTAAACCATACTTTGATGAAGTTTTTTATGTTGGATTTGATATAGATGGTTTTGAACTGGGGCTTGACCCGGACTTTGAAGATGTGCTGGAAAGAGGAACACAGGCTGTTGCTTATTGGAATGTGGATGACATTAAAGAAACCGTCAAAAAATTTACCAACGCAGGTGCAGTAATAAGCAGTAAAATAAAAGAAGTTGGCAGCGGAATACAGGTTGCTACTGTTGTTGATCCCTGGGGCAATGCCATAGGTTTGATTGAGGAGAAATAATACTTACTTCACTTTCCACCAAGCTTTTTATAAAACCCATTTTGCGCAATCAGGCCGTACAATGTTCCTCTTTCCATGATCTCATCTGCATGGCGAATGGAAGATAAGCGATTAAAAGCAAGTACATAAATCTTGCTTTTATGGCCATTAATTCCTGTAACCCGTAACTCAGAAAATTTATTATATGCTGGTAAGAACTAACAGACCCAGGTTTATTAACCTACTTCTTTTCCTTGCGTAAAAATTAAATCCAAAAAAATTGTAAAGAACCAATAGATACCACTGAAAATACTATCACAGTATGATGATAAAAAGTATAGTGCAATATTTGTTTTATATGCAGCCAGGTACCTGAAAAATTTTGCGTATTTCTTCCTTGTTTTAAAATTCGGTCAAATCAGGGCAAAGTAACTAATTTTACAGCAAACCCCGTCCCCATTGTTACAGGAACGCATGAGGTTTTATAATAGAAGACGTTTAAACTGAAAGAATATGTTAGAAGGTAAAAGGCAAAAGATGGTGGCGGGATTGCTTAATAAAGAATTAAGCGATATTTTTCAGCGCCTTGGTTTATCCATGATGGATGGAGGTATGGTTTCTATCTCCTCCGTAAAAATTACACCAGACCTGTATGAGGCCAGGATATACCTGAGTTTTTTTAAAGTAGCTGACAGTTTTGATGCCTTAAAAAAAATTGAAGAACGGGGTTGGGAGATCAAAAAAATGCTCACTACCAGGGTTCGCCACCAGTTGCGCAGCATGCCCCTGCTAACATTTTATATAGATGATACTTTGGATTATGTAGATAAGATGGAAAAGATATTTAAGGACATCAAAGAACCGCCTGTATCGCCAAATGCAGAACAGGGAGATTGAAGTGAAAAGCTTTAAACCGATTAACCAATTGACGGATTAACGTATTAACCGATTAACCTATTAACCTTGTATTTCACCTTTGCCTGGAGATATTTTAAAGCAAAAAAAAGTGCCAATGCCATCAACATCATTGCATGGGTTACGGTGGCTGTTATTGCTTTTGCTACCTGCTGCCAGGTTTTGGTATTGAGTGTTTTTAACGGCTTTGAAGACCTGGTTAAATCTTTATACTCTTCCTTTTATTCGGATATTAAAATTCTGCCTACACAGGGAAAAACTTTTACACTTACTGCTGTACAGATCGCTTCGCTTAAGCAACAACGGGCCATTGCAAATGTTTCGATGATTGCCGAAGAAAAAGCACTGCTTAAAAACTACGATGCACAAACCGTTATTTACCTGAAGGGTGTTGATGATAATTATGAAAAAGTAAGCGGCGTTGCAGCCAAAACAAACCGTGGCAAATATTTTACAGGAACTACAGAAGATCCTTACCTGGTAACAGGTTCAGGTATACAAAGTGCAACAGCTTTGAATTTTGACCCTGCCTTACCATCGGGTCAGCTTACAGTAATCTTGCCAAAAAAAAACAGCAGCAATAACGACCCGATGCAATCATTAAGCCAGGGAAATATAAAACCTTCGGGCTCTTTTACCATTCAGCAGGATTTTGATGATAAGTACGCCATTACCAATATTGGTTTTGTAAAACAGCAGATGGGTTTTGCTGCTGATGAATATAGTGCCGTTGAAATAAAACTTAAGGATAAAGCCGATCCCAAAGAAGCCGCTAACGCCCTTACATTATTGCTTGGCAAAAATTTTAAAGTACAAACCAAGTACGAGCAAAACACCAGTTTATACAATACCATGAAATTGGAAAAATGGGCCATTTATGCTATCCTTACTTTAATATTGATCATTGCGGCTTTTAATATGGTAAGCGCATTGACCATGCTGGTACTTGAAAAAAGAAAAGACATTAATGTATTACAAAGCATGGGCGCCAGCGAAAAAAGCATCCTGAAAATATTTTTAAGCGAAGGGTTATTATTAGGCAGCATAGGAACGGTTACGGGCATTGTGATGGCTGTCATTCTTTGTATGCTGCAATTGAAATTTAAAATTATAAAACTGGCCGGCGGCTCTTTTCTGCTTGATTATTTTCCTGTAAAACTACTGGCTACAGATTTTATTTTGGTAGCCGTAACAGCTACTGCCATTGCATTTATCGCCGCCTGGTTTCCGGCACGTAAGGCAAGCAGGCAGGCATTTGAGTTAAGGTAAGGCCTCACCACCCTTCCTTCTCTCCTCCCATCCTTCGACAAGATCAGGAGAGTGGAGACGGTGCACCAAACAAAGCCATTCATCGGAAACTTCCAAATCAACATTGTTAATTTTGCTCAACAATAAGCAATCGTCTTTTATAGTTTTATAACATAATCTCCGCAAAGTTCTACCAGTTCCCTCTCCTTTGGAGAGGGGTTGGGGTGAGGCCGGGCTTCGGTCTTTACCTCAACACCATCTGCCGGTCAGCATCCAGCTTTATCAATATAAAAATAAGAATAGTAAAAGTTAAGAGTGAAGAACCTCCATAACTCATTAACGGTAAGGTAATGCCAATAACCGGAGCCAGTCCGATGGTTACACAAATATTTACGGCAATATGAAAAAACATGATGGCGGCTACAGAATATGCATACACCCTGCTGAATGTACTTCGCTGCCGTTCGGCAATCCTGATGATCCGTAAAAGAAAAGTAAGGTAGATAAGCATTAACAGGCCACTGCCTAAAAAACCAAAATTTTCGCCAACCGAAGTAAAGATAAAATCAGTATGCTGTTCGGGGACAAAATCACCACGGGTTTGTGTTCCTTTTAAAAAACCCTTGCCGGTAAAACCACCGGATCCAATGGCAATTTTAGATTGTTTAACATTATAATTCTGTTGGTCGGTCTTATTTTGTTTTTGTTTTATTTCTTCTGCTGTAGACAGGTCAGTTATTTTTGTTTTATCTGCAAAAGGGTTGTCAACACCAACCATGCTGAAGATCCTGTCGGCCTGGTATTGTTTAAAAACATGTTTAAAAGTAAATGGAATAACAAGTCCTACAAAAACAGAACTAATGCCCCATATAGCGACAATGACCAATAATAAATTTTTATTGCGTTTTATCTGCCGCCGGTTAAAATATAAACCCAGTACTGCAAGCACAGCAAAGGCAATCAATAAAGTAGCAGTACTAAACAGCAATGAAACCACCAACAATACCGCCATGGAAGCGCCGGCAATTAAATATCCCGGTGGCAACCCTTCCCGGTACATAGGAATTAAAAAAGAAAAATAAACCAACGCCAGGCCGGTTTCACCCTGTAAAACGGATAAGACCGCGGGCGCAAAAGCAATGGCTGCAGCAATCAACTGCGACTTTGGTTTTTTAAAATCTGTTTCGGGCATCGACAAATATTTTGCCAGTGCCAATGCTGTAAATATTTTACAAAGCTCAACCGGTTGCAGGTTCATAAAACCCAGCGGTATCCAGCTTTTAGATCCCTTTATCTCTTTACCCACAACAAAGGTTGCCAGTACCAGAACGATGCCTACCAGGTAAGAGATGTTTGAAGTTGCTGTAAACAGTTTACTATCTGTTAATAAAATAAAAATGGCCAGTATGCTGCAGGCGGCAAAAAAGAAAAGCTGTTTGCTGTAATTTTTTTTAAACCCTATCAGCGTTTGCATAAAATTATCTGTGCTTTTATACTCTACAGAATAAATACATACAATGCCAAAAAGTACAATAAAGGCATATAACCAAACCATCAGCCAGTCGATGCCTTTTGATATGGTTGGATTTTTATGGTATGCCATCTTAATTACCCGCAGGTATTTTTATTTAAATATTTACCGAATCTTTTATTTCAGGTTTCTTTTTTTCGGTTGGTAAAATGGCTTCGGGCTTTACCGGTAGCTTACTATCGCTTTCTTTTTTCTCCTGCCCTTTTTTCTGGTCGTCTTTTTCTTTTTTTATCTGGTCTAAAATTTCCTGCTCATCAGAAGCATCAACTTCCATGGTGTCTTTTATAAGTTTAATATATCCTTTGGCGATCAGGTAAGCCGAATCTTTTTTATGCATCATTGAATCCACCGTTTTCATTTCGCTGTAAATGCGTGGCGGTATTAAATTCAGTTTGGTAAATTTTTCAACAATGGCCTCCCTCGATTTTGCGATCGTATCATTTAAATATTTTTCAATCATCAGGCCAACAATGGGGGCTGCATAAGTACCACCAAAGCGGCCGCTGTTTTCCACCACACACATGATGGCGATCTTTGGATTATCCCTTGGTGCAAAACCGCAAAAGAAAGCGTGGTTGGGTTGTTTAACACCGCGATAATAATTTTCTACTGTACCTGTTTTGCCGCAAATAGCTATCCCCGGTACTTTTGCTCCGGCTCCTGTTCCTCTTTCCACAACCCGCTGCATACCTTCCTGTACAACATTAAAAATACTATCGGGAATTTCTATGGCCCGGTGTTTTTCTTTATACTTTGCCAGCATGTCAAAACTATCGCCGTCTTCAATAGAATCAACCAGGTGTGGGATTTTATACCATCCTTTATTTGCGATGTATGCCATTTCATTAGCTACCTGTATAGGCGTTGCACTTACTTCTCCTTGTCCAATACTTACTGAGCGAAAATTGCAATAATTCCAGGCTCCCTTTCCATAAATTTTATTAAAATCAGCAGGTGTTGGAATATTGCCGGGTCTTTCAGATGGCACATCAATGCCTAACCGGTGCCCCAAACCAAAGGCATACATATACCTGTCCCAAACACCCAGGCTGCTATCCTGTGTTGGATATTTTGGATTGGTAATTACCCGCTGCATTACAGTTGCAAAATAAGTATTATCAGATACGGTGATCGCATTCAGCAAATTAAAAGTACCCCTGTCCAGGCAACGCATTGGATTGCCTGAGCCACATCCATAAAAAGCACCCGAACAGGTAACTGTGGTCTCAGTTGTTATTACATTTTCGTGCAATCCCACCAACGCCTGTAAAGTTTTAAAAGTAGAGCCGGGTGAATAACTTGCACTTACCGAACGGTTAAATAAAGGCCGGGCCGGACTCAACAATAATTCGGCGTAATGTTTTTTTCTTTCGGCACCGGTTAATAATTTGGGTTGGTAGGTAGGGCTGCTTATCATGGCTAAAATACCGCCTGTTTTTGGATCAACCGCAACAATGGAACCCAATTTATTCTGCATTAACTTTTCGCCCAGTTCCTGTAAATTAATATCAATGGACGTGTACATATTTTTTCCGGCAATGGCGGCTGTATCAAATTTTCCATCTTCCAGCGGTTCAGTAAGGCGGTTCTTATTATCTCTTTTCCAAAACTCAATACCACGCTGCCCCATCAAAACTTTTTCATAAGTTTTTTCCAAACCTGTACGGCCAATATAATCGCCCATTACATATCCTTCATATTTTGGGTTCTTTAAAATATTGGAATCCACTTCACCCAGGTAACCAAAAATATTACCACCGGCATCAAAGGGATAATCTCTTACCGAACGTTCCTGCATAAAATAACCCGGTGCCAGTTTATATAAATTTTCATTAAGCTTAGCCATTTTTTCATTGCTAAGCAATGGTTCAAAAACAGAAGCCCGGTAACTTTTATTTTTAATGATGGCCGCAATTATACGCCTGTGAAATTCTGTTGAATCAATATCCAGGATACGGCATAGTGCTGCCGTGTCGGTTCCTTTTATCTTACCCGGTATTACCATCAGATCGTAGATCAATGTGTTTTGCAAAATAGCACGACCCTTACGGTCAAACACAATTCCACGGTCGGGGTAGATCACTTTACGGAATGTACCCTGGTTGTCGGCATCAATTTTATATTTGGAAGAGAAAAGCTGCAGGTTGATCAGTTGCAAAAAGATAATAATAAACATGCCGATAAAAACCAGCATGATCACATTCTTTCTTGATTGATTAAATACAGACACTTTTTGATTTTTGATTTTTGCCTTTTAATTTTCCTTTCTGCCTGCTCAATTTAAACTGTATTGGTTCTGAATTTTTGCCGGCGTGTAAACAACATTTCAGTTATCCCGATTAAAAACAAACTCAGCAAGGTGGACAATAATGTTTTTACCAAAAAATACCAAATGTTGCCAAACTGCCAGGCCTCCAATAAAAATAACCAGCCATGATGAATAAAAGTAAGTACGCCAATAAAGATCATATATGGTAAAAAACCTCCCATGCTTTTAAACGATGGCTCTTCGTAATTGTTATCTGCTCCTTCCTGCGGAATTAAGAGGTTGATGAGAAAAGGTCTTACATAGGCAACCAGGGCACAGGCAGCTGTATGAAAGCCGGGGTTATGGCGGAAACTGTCCATGGTAAATCCGAGGATAAAAGCAAAGATCATCTGCTGGGTGCGGCCCATACGAAATGGTAACCACAAAATGAACAGGAAATAAATATAGGGCGTAATCATCTGGTGCAGGTGAATTTTATCCAGCACAAAAACCTGTACCAGGATAAATAATGAAAAGCGGATAATATTTTTTACCAGTGTATTCATATTTTACAATAAGCGGGTTATTGTGTTTTCTCTTTTTCTTTTTCTTTTTCCAAAATTGCTTTTATACTTTCTGCCTGCTTATTATCTATGGCGTACACAAACTCCAGGTTATAAAAATTAACAGCCGTTTTAAATTTTATTAAAAAATTATTCGTGCCTTTATCAGCTTTTACTTCCTGCACAATACCCATCATCATCCCCTTGGGTATGCTGGTGCTGTAACCGCTGGATATCACCGTATCGCCCTTAGCTACTTTGGCTCCGCCGGGTATGCCGTTAAGTTCAACAATATTCGGGATTTTACCATCCCAGCTTAAGGTTCCGGTTTCGCCGCCTTTTAGTAATTTTCCACTCAGGTGACTGTCTTTGTGTAACAGGCTCATCACCACAGCATAGTCGGCACTCACTTCTGTAACGATACCAACCACGCCACTGTTTGGATCAATAATACCCATACCTTCTTTAATATTTTGAGAAGATCCCCGGCCCAATACAATAAAATTATTTTGAGCTGCAACAGAATTGTAAACTACTTTGGCCGGAAAATAACGGTATTTCCTGAATCGCTCCATCGAATCTATTTTAATAGAATCAACGATAAAGTTGCTGCTGGTATCGGGCAGATCAAAATCGGCTTTTAATTTATTGTACAGTTTTTCGTTAGCCGCAACTAAGGAGTCGTTTGTTTTTTTAAGCTGAAAATAATAAGTTACCCCGTTGTACTTTTCGTTTATTTTACCGGTAAACTGGTTTGTAGTTTTGCTGAAGATGGCGTTGTGATAATGGCTGTAATGAACGATCAAATAAATACTGAAACCCTGTAACAAAAGGAACAGGATAAAATTAGAATACCGGCGAATGAAAAGAAAGATATTACGCACCTATAAAGGGAATTTGGAATTGGGTTATTGGGAATTGGGAAGCACCCTTATTACAAATCCCTGATTCCTAATTACTAAAAACTAATTACTCAACAAACTAGCGCATCACAAAAGGGTACCTGTCGTAATGTTTCAAAGCAATACCGGTTCCCCGCACCACACTCTTCAATGGATCATCGGCAATATGCACAGGTAATTTGATCTTGGCATTTAACCTTTTATCCAGTCCCCGCAGCAACGCACCACCGCCTGTTATATACAAACCCCTGCGGTAAATATCCGATGCCAGTTCGGGAGGCGTTGTTTCCAATGCTTTCAGAATGGCTTCTTCAATTTTAAAAATACTTTTGTCCAAAGCCTCGGCTACTTCCTGGTAACTAACCATTACCTGCTTAGGAATACCGGTAACCAAATCCCTTCCATTTACAGGGATATCATCCGGTGGATTTTCCAGGTCCTTCATGGCAGCACCAACCTGTATCTTTATTTGCTCCGCGGTACGCTCACCAATTAATAAACTGTGGTAACGGCGAAGCGCTTCCATAATATCGGCAGTAAATTCATCACCGGCAATACGGATACTTTGATCACAAACTATACCAGCCAGGGCAATTACGGTAATACCTGTTGTACCACCGCCAATATCAATGATCATATTTCCCACCGGTTCTTCCACATCTATACCAATACCCAGGGCAGCAGCCATAGGTTCATGTATCAGGTAAACTTCTTTGGCACCCGCCTGTTCTGCACTATCCCTTACGGCACGTTTTTCAACCTCGGTAATGCTGCTGGGGATGCAGATCATCATGCGCCAGCTTGGTGCAAACAGTGGTTTTTTAGGGTATATAAGCTTGATCATCTCCCTGATCATCAGCTCGGCTGCGTTAAAATCGGCTATCACACCGTCTTTAAGCGGACGAACTGTTCTGATACTTTCGTGGGTCTTTTCATGCATCATCAATGCCTTCTTGCCTACGGCTAAAATATTTTTCGGATTATTTCTGTCTAATGCAACAATGGAAGGTTCATTTACCACAATCTCGTCATTATGAATAATGAGTGTATTTGCCGTACCTAAATCTATTGCTATTTCCTGTGTGAAAAAGTTAAAGAGGCCCATATTATTTTGTGTGAAAAAGGAGTTTGATCAATGCCAGCAAAGTTGGTGGAAATTATTTGAATTAACAACGGCAAAATATTTATTTTTCAAAGTTTTACAGAAACTTTTGCATTAGCGTTTTCCTGGTTAGAAAGATTGCTCAATCTGTTTGGCAATAATGCAAAGCAAAAGCATTCAACATTTGTATTTCAACTGCGTAAAACTACCTTCCGCTTTTAAAATTTTACAGTGTTTTAAATTCATAGCCAATGTCTGTACGGTAATACATGTCTTCAAAATCCAATTGCTCCAGCATATAATTTGATTGCTCAACAGCTTCGGTAATATTTTCACCAAAAGAGGTTACAGCCAGCACCCGGCCACCGTTTGAAACAATTTCATCACCTTCATTTTTTGTTCCGGAATGAAAGATGATACTGTTTTCCAGCACCGGTTCCTGCAGGCCGATGATCACTTTTCCTTTATCATAGTCGCCCGGGTAACCACCGCTAACAGCAACCACGGTTGCTACAGCACGTTCATCAGTTATGATGTTGATTTCATTCAAACGTTGTTCTGCAGTTGCAAGTAATAATTCAACCAGGTCATTTTTTATGCGGGGTATCACTACTTCGGTTTCCGGATCGCCCAGACGGCAATTATATTCTATCACATTGGGTTCGCCGTTATCACTCATCAAACCCAAAAAGATAAACCCTTTGTACTCCAGTTTATCTTTTTTTAAGCCCGCAATGGTTGGCTCAATAATTTTTTCTTTAACTTTTTGCAAAAATGCAGGGGTAACAAATGGCAGCGGACTTACGGCTCCCATACCGCCTGTATTAAGCCCTGCATCTGCCTCTCCTATTCTTTTATAATCCTTTGCTTCGGGTAGTAACACATAGTTTTCGCCATCGGTTAACACAAAAATGCTTAACTCAATGCCATTTAAAAATTCTTCGATCACCACTTTTTTTCCGGCTTCGCCAAATTTGGAGCGTAACAACATCAGTTCAAATTCAGAACAGGCTTCCAGGTGATTCTGACATATCAGCACTCCTTTTCCTGCTGCCAGTCCATCGGCTTTTAAAACAATGGGCAGTGATCGTGATTTTATATACGCAACTCCTTCGAGGTATTTATCAGCCGTAAACTCGCCATAGGCAGCGGTTGGAATATTATGCCTTTGCATAAACGCTTTTGCAAAAGCCTTACTGCCTTCCAATTGCGATGCCTCTTTTGAAGGGCCGATAACGTTTAAATTTTCGAAGCCTTTTTTATTTTTAAAATAGTCGTAAATGCCTTTAACCAATGGTTCTTCGGGGCCAACCAGTATCATGTCGATGGCATTTGCTGAACAGGCTGTTGCCATGGCATCAAAATCTGAAACAGCAATGGATAAATTAGTGCCGCACAAAGAGGTGCCGGCATTGCCCGGTGCTATAAAAAGGCTGTTGCAAAGCGGGCTTTGTTTAAGTTTCCATGCTAATGTGTGCTCCCGGCCACCGGAGCCAATTAAAAGTATATTCATTAATAAGTAGAATTTAGCTGCCTGAACTAATGGTTTGCGAATTTAAAATGCTAACGGTTAATTTCAATACAATATTTTAAAATAAGCTGTACATAAGCATTTTTCGTAACGCATCCTTCAAAAATAGCCGCCCTTATTTTACTTATCACAACAGATTTTCACTATTTTGAGCAACTAAACCATCTAACAAGTAAATAAAAACTACAAACATGAGTGAACAAGCAGTAAAACAAAGTCACCCTAAAGGATTATGGGTTCTTTTTGGAACGGAAATGTGGGAGCGGTTTAACTTTTATGGTATGCGTACCATACTAACGTTATTTATCGTTAACGCTTTAATGATGAGCAAAGAGCAGTCTTCCATCATTTATGGGGGATTTCTTGGATTATGTTATTTAACTCCTATGCTCGGTGGTTTTATTGCAGATCGTTTTTTAGGTAACAGGCTTTGTATTATACTTGGAGGATTGATGATGGCTATGGGGCAAATGTTGTTATTTATCAGCGCTACCACATTCAGTTCTAATCTTGAACTGGCGAGAACATTACTTTATGTAGCATTAGGCATAATCATTTTAGGCAATGGTTTTTTTAAGCCTAATATTTCCAGTATGGTGAGTAACCTATATCCTAAAGCCGAAAGGAGTAAGCTGGATACTGCTTTCACCATTTTTTATATGGGTATAAACATGGGTGCTTTTTTAGGCCAGTTGATATGTCCTTTAATTGGTGATGTGGTTGATAAAAGTGGCGTTAGGGATATTTACGCATTTAAATGGGGTTATCTGGCAGCATCTATAGCCATGTTAATAGGCGTAATAACTTTCTATCTTTTAAAAAACAAATACGTTGTTACACCCGAAGGAAGAGCAATTGGCGGATTACCCTCAAAAAATGATGCTTCGGATTATGAAGAAGGGGAATCGCAAAAAGCTGTATTCACTTCAAAAGCACTTGGTATTGCCGTTGTGGCTTTTATTGGTTTAGGCCTGCTCTTTTTTTATATTTTTGGCCAAAATGTTATCTATTCAATTATTTATGGCAGTGGTATTACACTTGCCGGGCTTATCATTTCTGATGGTTCAATTACAAAAGTAGAGCGTGACCGGATATTGGTAATTTATATAGTTTCTTTCTTTATCATTTTCTTTTGGGCTGCATTTGAACAGGCGGGTTCATCATTAACTTTTATTGCAGATAATCAAACAGACAGAAACTTTTTTGGGTGGCAGATGCCACCTTCGATGGTGCAGATCTTTAACGGCATATTTGTGGTTGCTTTTGCAATACCATTCAGTATTTTATGGGATAAATTAAGGGCTAAGGGAAAAGAACCTATTTCACCTTTTAAACAAGCCATAGGATTAGCTTTGATAGCTTTAAGTTATTTTATTATTGCCCATAACGTAAAAGATTTAGGCAGTACTGGTTTATTAGCTGTACAATGGTTAATTCTGCTTTATCTTATTCAAACTTTTGGTGAGCTTTGTTTGTCTCCAATTGGTCTTTCGCTGGTTGGTAAACTTGCACCAAAAAGATTCTCTTCATTGTTATACGGGGTGTTCTTTTTATCAAATGCATCGGGTTATGCATTAGCCGGTACATTAGGTTCTATATTGCCTGCAACCGGCGAACAATTTACCAAAGCAAAAGAATTAGGCATTGACCTGCAAGCTGTTTTAGACAAAACAGTTACACCTACAGCCGATCAGTTAAAACTACTTGTTACAAATAAGATCAGTGCGGTAAACCCAACTTTTGCCGGTGTTACCATTCACAATCTTTTTGAATTCTTTATGGTGTTTGTTGTATTGTGCGGTGTTGCTTCTTTATTATTATTTTCACTTACTCCCTTGCTGAAAAAAATGATGCATGGTGTAAGGTAATTTCATTTTATATTTTTTAAGAGGCGATACCTGTTGGTATCGCCTCTTTTTTTCTTAACTTGATAAAAAAATACAGCACTTTTTAAACCTGAATATTTTTATGGACCTTACCGAGCAAAATGAAATAACAGATCTAGCAACAACAGGCCAACCTAAACAACTGTACCTGCTATTCTTTGCCGAAATGTGGGAACGTTTTTCCTTCTACGGTATGCGGGCCCTGTTACTTGCCTATATGGTAAGCCAGTTGCATTATGATGATCCAAAAGCTTATGCCATACTTGGTTCTTATGCCGCCCTGGTTTATACCATGCCCATGTTTGGGGGATTTATGGCCGATCGCTTTATCGGTTACCAACGCTCTATCATATTCGGTGGCATTTTAATGACATTAGGTCATTTTATTTTGGCGCTACCTAACGACTGGAGTTTTTTTTACGGTATGGCATTCATTATATGTGGCAATGGTTTCTTTAAACCTAATGTCTCCAGCCTTGTTGGTACTTTATATAAAGAAAACGATCCCAGGAGAGATAGTGGTTTTTCTATCTTTTATATGGGTATCAATATTGGTGCTGCCGCTGGCGGATTTTTGTGTGCTTATGTAGGAACCGAAATAAACTGGCATTATGGTTTTGGTTTAGCAGGCATTTTTATGGTGCTTGGACTTGTTGTTTTTTTATTGGGAAAAAAATCACTTGGTACACGGGGGTTGCCACCAAATATGGAAGCTTTGAAAAAGCCGGCATTTGCATTTCTTAAACCTGAACACCTTATTTATGGAGGTACTTTACTGGTAGTTCCATTAGTGGTTACCCTGTTTAATCAATACCAGGTTATGGATTATATTATGTTCGGACTTGGAGCTGTCGCATTCATTTATATTTTGTCCCTGGGATTAAAAATGGAAAAGGAGGCAAAGCTGAAATTATTTGCTGCACTCACTATGATCATTTTTTCAATTGTTTTTTGGGCTGTTTATGAACAAAGTGAAGGTTCCATGAATCTCCTTGCAGAACGGAATTCAAAAATGATATTATTTGGCATCCATCTTCCCGAATTATCAGTCAATAATTTTTTACCGCCGGGATGGGTGATCATTTTAACTTTTATAGTAGCGCCACTTTGGCCATGGCTTAATAAAAGAGGTAAAGAGCCCAGTACTCCTTTAAAATTTGCCTTATCATTTTTTTTCCTCGGCGCAGGCTTCTTTGTATTCTATTTAGGTTGCCTGGTTAATGAAGGCACAGGTATTATTCCTTTGTGGCCTTTTGTCTGGGGCTATTTCTTTTTTATCCTGGGTGAACTTTGCTTATCTCCTATTGGATTATCAATGGTTACCAAACTATCGCCGGCAAAAATGGTTTCCCTGATGATGGGCATCTGGTTTTTCGCAACTGCTATAGGCGAATTCTTGGCGGGAAAGATTGGCTCCATGATGAGTGTACCAAAAGAAATACTGGCAAAAAATGATCCCATACTTTCTTTACCCTATTATGCAGATGTGATACTGAAAATAAGTATCATTGCCAGCATAATAGGCGTAGTGCTCATTTTTACCGTTCCATTTCTAAAAAGATGGATGGGAAAAGTGAGGTAGACTTATATGAAATCCAACTGCGCATGTTTTTTTCCTAAAATCAGTTTATCATCGGCCGCCAGCCATTTATTTAATACCGTTGCATAAACATCTTTAAAATCAACCTTGTGTTTCAGGTCGCCTTCGTTTAGGTCGGCCAGGTCGGGCATGGCATTTAAAACGCCTTTTTGTTTTAAGCCCCCGCTGATGAAGAACATATTATTAGCCGTTCCATGATCGGTTCCATTACTTGCATTTTGTGTAACCCGGCGGCCAAATTCGCTAAAGGTCATCATCAGTACATCTTCAAAACGGTTGTTGCTTTTCAGGTCGTCGGTAAATGCTTTTACCGCATCATTTAGTTCGGTAAATAATCTTTTCTGCTGGTTCTCCTGGCCCACATGGGTATCAAAACTTCCCAGGCTAACATAATATACTTTGGTATTGATATCAGAGAATATAAGCGAAGCAATGGTTTTCAGATCCTTACCCAACTCGCTGTTGGGATAGGTTTGCGAACTTGGATGCGCTTTGCTCTGCTGAAAAATATACTCAGCACTGCTAAGTGTGGCACTCATGGTTTTGTATAAATAATCGATCGTTTCTTCCCCCGGTTTATGATCGGCATTAACATCTTTCAAAAACTTTCCGTTACTGGTATTAAAAAGTTTTTTAGGGTCTTTAAAAGCAAGGCCTTTATTTTCTTCTCCCTTCAATGCCAGGCTCAGTACATCATCCAGTTCCATCGCCTGTGTTGGTTTGTCGCAGCCCTTACACTGTGCATCCAAATAGCGGCCAAGCCAGCCCGTATTTATGTATTCATTGCTTTCGCTGGCGCTGTGCCAGATATCCATACTTCGAAAATGTGAGCGATCAGGATTGGGATAACCAACACTGTTCATAATGGCCAGGCTGCCATCATCATACAATCCTTTAAAGGCTTCCAGTGCCGGGTTAAGCCCGGTTTCATCGGTTAGCAATAAAGCTTTGTCTTTTGTAATGCCCAGTACGGGCCTCTCCCTATAATAAATATCATTACGCACCGGTATCACGGTGTTCAACCCATCGTTACCGCCACTAAACTGAACCACCACCACTACTTTATTACCCGGTGGTACCATCATTGGTTTTTCAAAAGCTTTTAAAAACTTAGGCAGCATAAAAGATGCTGTTGCCAGTGAACCGACCTGTAAAAATTCTTTGCGTTTAATTAGCATAAAAACAATTTTAGATTGCCGATTGTAGATTTCAGATTCGTTGAAAAAATCTGCATTTACAATGCCTTTATATTTTTAATTCTTTAAATTTCTTAATCCAGTTTCGCTTAGATAATAAATCAGCAATCGCCAATCTAAAATCCCAAATCAGCAAAGCTGGTATTCCGGTGTTGCCATCAGGTTTATAACAGCACTTTTAATAAAATTTTCCCTGTTCTCCGTATTTACATATTTATCCAGTACTGCTGTGCTAACCTGCCCCTTGGTTTGTAAAACCATTGCGGTTATATTTTCCAGTAATTTATCACGCTGCACTTTTTCGAATATGGTGTTTACTGATAGCCAGTCAATATTAGCTGTACCACCTTTTACTGTGTCTCTTATTTTTTTAGCTGCATTCTCCATCATCCCCATCTGTACATCATCATCTGTTTTGGGCATAATATTTATAACGTCGTTTGCCGAAAGTATCTGGGGAATGCGGAGGCGCAACATCAGCGAGCTGCTATCTATCCAGTTTTTACCACCGGGCCAGCCTGCTACATTTGGCGGGTAAAATAATATTTGTCCCAGGGCGCGTTGAAATAAAAGCTGCGACTGGTCATTTTCCAACTGCATGGGCAACAGCCGCCTGATTCCAGCTAACAGTTCAACCGGGGATTTTATTTTAATGCCAATATTTTTTTCGCTGTAAAACCAATCGCTGCTGTAAATATCCTCCAGCATTTTCGCAATATCATACCTGCTGCTGTAAAAACGCTTGCTTAGCCATTGCTGATTTTCTTCATTCACATTTTCATTTACAAAATACCGGTAAATTTTTTTGCTGATATAATTGGCTGTTTGCTGATTTTCTAAAAGCATATTCAGGATATCATCACCATCATAATTACCCGTTTTACCCAGGAAGGTTTTACTGCCATCATCATGCTGATTTTTTCTGAAAACAAATTCACCCTGCGGGTTAAAAGCCCAGCCGGTAAAAGCCCTGGCGGCTTCTTTTACATCAGTTTCGGTATAATTGCCACGGCCCATGGTAAACAGTTCCATCACTTCCCGGGCAAAGTTTTCGTTGGGATGCGATTTCTTATTCTGCTGGTTATTTAAAAACTGCAGCATGGCCGGCGATTTACTCACCGCCTTCAACATATCGGCAAAACTGCCCAGTGCATTGGTGCGGATAATATGTAAAAGCTCCTGCGAAAAATAACTATTTTGTATGCGGCAGGCAAAATGCCCATGCCAGAACAGGCTCATTTTTTCCCTTAACTGGGCTTCGCTGTTCACCATCGTATCCAGCCAACGGATGTTCAGTGTCTTTATATCATCTCTTGACTGTTCCCGTATTTTTCTTTTTAGCTCGGGGTCATTCAATTTTTTTTGCATTTCCCCGGGGTTGGCCATGGTCATTCCATATTCATCGGCTGGATTTTTGGTTACTTCAATTTTTTCTACCGGTTTGGAAGATGTTTTTACTAAAAGCGCCCAAAGATTTTTTTGAGAGATATTATCCAGGTTAGCGGCATTCTCGGCCATGGGGCCAAATGCACTGCGCCATAATAGGTGCTGATTTTTTAAACGGTTGGAGACCTGCATAACAAGAAAGGTTTTAACTGATCAATTGAACTGCTGTATGACCATAATAATACGGGATGGTTTAAAGCATCACTAAAAATACTTGATTTTAGTTTGGCCAGTATGCTTCAAAACTTTAACTAATATGATTTCCAGCTTTATAGTTTCTGTACCGTTTTCTTTGCTGCCGAAAAAATACTCTTCCAGAGCAGGTTAAAAAACGACTTGGTTTTATCCCTTTCGTAATTGATCTCATCAGTTCTTACAACGCCATTTATCGGATTACTGTTTTTCATCAATGCATTGGCGAGTAAAGTTTTCAGGCCGTTCTTTTTTACATCGCCCGAATCTTTTTTCAGTAGTTCCACTTTAAGATCCTGGTAAAGTAAAGTAGCATTTCCTTTGGTCAACAGGTCGGTACCAGTCATACTAAATGTAAGTTTATTTACTGTGCCATTTTTTATAGAAGCCATACCCAATGGCTCAATAAGCGGGTTTAGCGATACCGCATTAAAGTTACCTGCAGTACCAGACACATCAAACGCCCCATTGCTGCTGTTGAGCGAAAGTTTCCAAACCGAATGTACCTGGCTTACACCCATAAAGCTGGCATTTGCATCTAATAAGAGTATATTATTTTTACTGATAAGGTCTTTAATGTTGGTAACATTGGATATTGTTCCATTTATGCTTTTAAAAAACACCGTTCCCGTTTGTTTTGACACATCTGCCTTTTCGGTATAAGCCACCATCCCGTTTTTCACATTCAATTTTTTAATGCTGAAAGGAAATTTAATATCCAGCAACATCTGGTGGGGATATTTGCCCACTTTACTGCTCATGTCTTCGGCAATAGTTCTGTCCCGGTAAATTTTTATTATGGGTTGCAGGGTTCCTGCCGCAGCTTCCAGCCTGCGTTGTGTAATGAGCAGCCTGGTGTCAATACCACTTAATTCAATATTATTAAACTCCAGGTTATACAGATCTTCCTGATGGCTAAGACTTTTGCTGAAGGCTTCTTCTGTAAACTGTGGTTTTACAGTGAAACTTTTTATACGCATGGAAGAATTGGCATTATTAATATCAAAAGCACCCAGGTTAATTTTATAACGTTTGTTCTCCGTCATAAAAGAGAAACCATCGGCACTTAATTTCCAGTTGCTGCTGCTGATGAGGTTTTTAATATTGGTACCCGAATGTAATTTTTGAATATCGGTAGCATTAAATTTTACATTGGAAATTACCAAAGGTTCATTATTGGGTTTTGCCCGGTTGTAAATAAGTATTTTGGTATTACCAATGGTTACTTTGTTTACCAAGGCTTCGTCAAAATAATTGTTATCAATTTCAATTTCATCATTAACAGAATCTGCACCTTTCTTTTGCCTGCTGTAAAAAGTAAGCATGCCGCCATCGCTTATCAACTCTTCGGCTTTTAACTGCTGCTGCATTATAAAAGCATCGGTTGAGATATTGTTGATGGATGTATTATTGATATCGAATACAATTTTATTATCGCCGTTTTTTTGCTGAAATTTTTTCAGGTGGATAAATTTTCCTGGGGCATTGTATTCCACATCTGAAAATGTTGCCTGGTTTTTATCACCTTTTATGTAAACCTCTTTTACTTTAGCCACCACATCTTTTACAAAATAGCTAATAATATTATCGTAATCCCTGGTACTGTCTATCCTGAATTTTTTTAACTGGATATTGATATCCCGAAGGGCTGTATTGGGAGCACCGGTTTTATCTGCAAAATTTAAAATACCATTTTTCACAATAATTTCATTTGCATTAATGCTTTTGAATTTACCCAACAGCTTTTCATAAATAGCCAGGCTATCATTACTGTTAAACGTCTTCTTTTCTTTTTTACCTGAGTTTATAATATACACAACCGGGTGCCTGATCAAAATAGCATTTGCTTCTACAGATGTATTGCTGATAAGCCCCGCAATATTCGCTCCCTTTATGGATACTTCATCGATCTGTATATTATAAATAGTGGCCGAAGAAGCTGTATCATACAACAGTAATTGTTTTTGCAGAGAATCAGACTGTAGTGTAACATTAAAGAAGGAGGCATTACCGTTTATTTCGTCAATGAACGAGCTGTCGTAATGAATAAAATATAAACTATCAGTACCTTTACTGATGGCACTCTCAATAGAGTTTTTAATTATCCCTTTTTTATGCTGCTGCCAATAGATCCAGCCACCAATAAGGCCCACCGCAACAATTACCAGGATTATTTTTATGTATTTCTTCAAAATATTTCTTATTAAATGTTATTAAAAAGGTAAGCCCAGTGCAATATTTAAAACAAGGTTTTCTCTTCTCCATGCAGTACTTCCAAAATCAATTTTATTTAAAACCCATCTTTGTCCATCCGGCAAATAGGGTTTTCGCAATGGTATGCCGAGGTCGGCTCTTATCACCAATACTTTAGCATCAAAACGCAAACCAATGCCCGTTGCCACAGCCAGTTCTTTATACCAGTTTTTAGTTAGTTTTCCGGCAGGGCCAAAAAGCAAAGTATCCTTTGTCCAGATATTGCCGGCATCTAAAAATACTGCGGTACTAAGGCTCGATGTTATAGGTATTCTTATTTCGGAGTTCACCAAAAATTTGTAATCACCACCAATTATCTGAAAAAAACGCTGGTCTTCTGCAGTTGGCTTATACGTGCCTGGCCCAAGGTTACGTACCCTGAAACCGCGTATGGAACTGGAGCCACCAATAATATATTGTTTTGAAAACGGCAACAGCGCTGAGTTGCTGTAAGGAATGCCAATACCAAGTTGTAGCCGGCTTGCCCAATCCCATTTGTTGGATAAGGTTTTGGTATAATGCAGATCAAAATCTGTTTTTACATATTGTGCAAAGGGTGTATTGAATACTGTTTTTTGCCGGAATTCTTTAGCACCGGTTACCAGGCCTGCGATATTTCCCGACAGGTCGATACTTGCATTGAAGTATAGTTTATTTCTTCGCCTGCCTTGTGCATTATTATACGTGTAGGAAAAATAACTTCCGAGTATAGCTTCGGAATATACATTAAGCAAAATGGCTGGTGTAACAAGCGCCTGTTTGTAAAATGTATCTGTTACATTGCTAGCATTCAAATAACTTAAAGCTACCGGGGCAAGTGTAAATTCAGTCCGCACATTTTTCTTCCAGGTAAAATCATATTGCAGGCGAAATAAATTTTTGGTATAAAACAATTGCTTGCGGTACAGTTCATATGCCAGCAACAAATTGGTATTGGGCGGATAAAAATTATTCTCCTTTATTTTCAAAAATGGCACCGCATAGCGTGGAAATTTTATGCTGACCTCGCCACCCAACCTAAAACTATTATTATTACGGAGCGAATCTGCAATGGATATTTCAACGCCTGTATAAGCTTTTACTGTAAGCAATTCGGCGCCGCCAAAAAGATTCCTGTTCTTCCAGTTAACACTCAATTGTCCGCCAACCGAATTATTTTCTTTTGTAAAGACATCGAGCTCACCCTGCAGTGATTTCTTTTTAGCGGGGGTAAGATAATAGTAAACATTCAACCGGTGCAGGTCACCTGAATCCTTAACGGATTCAAAACGATTTTTTACAAATTTAAAAGCACCCAGGTTTATTAAACGGTTCAATGTTGAATTTTGTGTACGGCTGCTGTATAGCCTGCCCGGCCTGTATGTTATCGTTTGTGCAAAAAGCCGCGGTTTAAAAACCTTCGCCGAATCCTTAATAAGCAATCCATCATATTTAACAGCTCCCACAATACTCGTATCCAATTTGGTTGAAGCAAGTGAGTAGTTTGGAAATATGATGATCTTATTTATCCGGTAAGGATATTTTGCGGCTTCAGGTGTTGCGCGTTTTACATTTAAATAAAGATCAACCTGCCTGTTGCCGATAGTGCTGTCGGCATAGGCCATCAGGTAATCGGGATTAAAATAATAATACCCTTTCGTTTTCAAATACAGATCAAGCTGGTCTCTTTCGGCACTCACATCGCTTAACCGGTATGGATCACCAACTTTTAATATGCTTCTTTTTTGCTGCCGCTGCTGTAATAGTTTTAAAAGTGCAGAGCTATCGCTAACCCAGGTAATACTTTTTATATGATACTGTGGCTGCACTTGTGCGGTGTATTTTGCCGTAACAAAATACCCTTTGTGCACGGTATCACCCTGTACGGTTGTATGAAAGTATCCGCTATTCTCCATAAATCCCTGCATATTTTCGGCCGTAACAGGCGCATTTACCCTGCTGCTCAGTACCGGTGGTTCTCCCAATTTCCTGCGCAAAAAAGAACGCAGACCTTTTTCGCTTTTTGGTTCGCCAATTACATACCACCACCATACCTTGTAAGGCTGGCCCAATAAAAATTTATTTCGCCTGGGGCTTACTGCCTGTTTAATATATTTTTTAAGCTGCTTGTTTGTTTTTTTCTCTTCAGGATTTTTTTGAAGGGTAATTGTTGCGCCTCTATACAATTTTTCCCCGGCAGGCAAAAAGCGCCTTACACTGCAGGAAGATGCAGCTATAATCAAGATCAACCCTATAAAATACTTTCCTTTCATGCTGTTTTAAAATCTATTTTTTCCTGTTTCTTCTGAAGAGCTCATTGAATTTATCGTAGTCCATCGTTACCACAAAACCCAGGCCCGTTTCAACTACGTAACCATCCAGCACCACTTCAAACTGATTTTTACGGTAAGCTTTTAATAAGTATTTACCATCTTTCGAAAGTTTATACCCAATGGTAATATCCGGAATAAAACTATTATTTGCGCTTGAAGCCGCATCCTGACCCTGCACGCCAAAATTTTTACCCAGGCTTACAGTTAACCTGTTATCCAAAAAAGTTTTGCTGAGTGCTACATTCAGGTCGGTGCGTTGAGCATTGCCGCCGTTGTTATAGTCGCGATAGGTATTCAGATTCAGGTCTATATCCACGCCCTTTAATAGGTTACCTGCAATTTCATTTAATGCCGATGATAAAAATCCACTCACACTCTGGCGGGCCAAGTCGCTGAAATTATCACCATTGCCTTTAAAGAAATCGCTGCTTTGTTCACTAACAAACCGACCCAGTAACAGCAAAGAAAAAACCTGTTTATTGGTTGCAGATTCATCGCCCCTTATCTGTGTCAGTTTATTTTCAATCGTTGTTCGCAGGTCGCTGTTAAGTGCCGAATTTTCTTCGGGTAATACGATATCAAATTTTATGGTAGGTTTGCTAAGCTTACCAGACAAATAAAGCATTACCTTAAACGGAATTTTTTGATTGAAGGAATTGGCCAACAGCGGGTCCACACTGCCAACCTCATTGCCCAGCAGATCTTTGGCGGCTGTATTAACGGTGTAAGCAGCCGTAATATTCATTTGTGCCTGCATGGGTTCACCGGCAAAAACAATGGTGCTTCCCTTTTCAAGCATAAACTTACGCTGCAAAAACTGGTAGTTAAAAATGTAGTACCCTTTATCAAGTTCATAATTTCCGGAAAGAATAATATGTCCACCCGGATCAACACCTGCATTCAATTGTGCATCGCCCTGCACTTTAATTTCATCGCCGGTTACAGGATCTATAACAATGGTTAATGCTGCTTCTTTTTTTACATCGATATTGAGGTTATAATTGAGAAACTGTGCAAAGCCTTTTTTAACTTCTTTCTCTTCCACAAAAGGCACTACCGGTGGATTAATATCAAAGGTATCCCGGTCAATAAACCGAACGATCGATTTTCCATCATCTTTTGCATAACTTTTTTCCGGCACTACAATAGTTATATTGCTTTTATCTTTTACAGCAATATCACCTTCTATATTTGGAGAAACCGAATTGCCCGTAATTTTTAAAGCTGCATCAATAGCAGCAAATCCGTACAACTCGCTGGTGACTGTTTTTGGCGCATTCAGCATTATAAAATCTTTTGCATTGATGGCCAGGTTAATATCATAGGTTTTTGCCTGGTTGGCAGCAACAGTGCCATCAATTTTAAGTTGATGGCCCAGTGAATCAAGTATAGCAAAATTATTGAGGGTTACAACCGGGTAATCAAAAACAATTTTTTGTTTATCTATTCTAAATGCTGTTCCCAATTGAGTGATGGTGAATTTTGTTGTATCAAAATTCAGGTCGCCTTTCCAGCGGGGATCAGCAAATTTTCCGTTCACGGCAATATCTCCATAAATATTTCCTTTAGCATTTTTTATAGCCCCACCTGTAAAACCCTGCAGGGTTGCCATGCTCAGTTTTTTTATATTGGCTGTTCCATCAAATTGCTGCTGATCATTATTTAAATAATAATTCCCCTTTGCAGTAATATCATTGCCATTACCGTTTAATGCAACTGTTCCTGTAACATTATCTTCTGATTGTTTTGAGGCGGTAGCAGTTAATGTTCCTAAAGGTTGTTGCTTAAATGCCAGGTCGGCAATGGTAAGGTTACCGGTAAATGCCGGTAATTTTTTGCTAAGGTCATTCACTTCCAATTTGGCATCCAATATACCCGATACAAAAACTGTATCATGGTTAATGATAGAACTTATACTTTTTAAATTAAAATTATCAATGGCAATATCAATGGGGCTGTTTACAATTTCCTGCCTGCTATTGATAGAAATTTTTGAAGTATCGCTCGTCACTACAAAATTGTGGATGATCAATCCCTGCGGGGAATAGCTGATATAATTATCTGAAGCTGCTCTCCATCTTTCGTAATTAAGCAGCAGGCTGTCCTTTAACCTGAATGAATAATTTTTACCTTTCGCAAAAAGAGAAGCTTTTAACCCAAACCAATCCTTTGCTTTATTATCCTGTGTAATGGCACTTATCATCACGCTGTCTTTGGCAGCGCTGCCATTTAAGCGGGTGCCGTAAAAAGTATTGGAAGCAATATTCAGCGTATCAAATTTTACATCATAATTAATGCGTTCATTTTTTGATGCAATATTTATATTGCCATTTCTCAATGTTTTATCCTGGTAGTCAATATAAGGTACAGACATGACCAGGTTTAAAGCGCTGTCTGTATCGGCAGATGCAAAACTTCCATTAAAATTTATATCATCAAATGTTTTTAATCCCGGGATAATCCCTGTGATCAAAGGATGTCTTTTTATAGTGCCTTTAAAAACCACCTGCTGATCGGGAATATTTTTAGCTGATACCGAATCTGATATTTGATAGTAATGATTTACATACTGCACAATGGCATCTCCCACTTTATCATAATCAAATGCACCGTTTGCCTGCAAACTTGCAAAGGGTGCATAAAAATTAATACTGTCTTTTCCATTGGCCGATGTAGCGATCAGAGAAACACTGTCAAACGAATAAAAATCTTTGCCCAGTTGCATTTTTATTGAATCTATGATGGTGTTAACATCCAGGCTGCGGGGTGTTAAACTATTGGCTTTTATATCGGCAGTTAAAGAAAAATTCAACGTGTCTTTATACAATTTAAGTTGCTGCAGTTTTGCGGTGTCAACTCTTACCAACCCATTTACAGATGGATATTCATTTTGCACATTTGCTTTTATATCATATTGCAATTTCAGGTTTTCATCATCGATCATTCCTTTGCTGTCTATAATACCGTTATTCAGATTTGCTTTAATTTTTGCATTCTGATAATTGTATTTATTGTATTGTAATTGCTTAATAGAAGCCGTTATATCCGACCTCATTGTTTTATAATTAAAGCCGGTTCCTTTTGCTGTAAATGAACCGGTAACTTTTCCCAGTATACTATCCTGGCTGATTAGTTTACCTATGTCGTAATTGTTTGTTGTTATGAAGAGATCGTAATTAGCCTTTTCTTTATCCTTTGCATTTTTAATAAACCCTTTTACTGTTATTAGCCCGTAACTTCCGCCTAATTGCAGATCAGCAACCAGGTCATCAATCGTTCCTTTTAATGTTCCTCTTACATAATTTTTTTCAGGCAAATTAATTTCGGGCGGTAGTGTACCCGGAGGTATCAGTCCCATGATAAAGCTTTTATCGAAACTGCTTTCCCTCAATAAGAAATCATACTTCATATTTTTAGAGTCTGCCAGGTTCTTCAAAGAGAATTTACCATTAAATGACATGCCCTTTCCACTGGCGATGATATCAGAAACAAGGTCCTTTTTATTACCGGTAACGCGGCCTCTAAGGTTGATGATGTCTGGCAGATTAGCCAGTGATTGCTGATTATCCGGCGGTACAAATTTTAAAATATCTGCTTTTCTGAAACTACTTTGATCAATGTAGAGATCGTAATAAAATTTATCAGCATCGGTAAGATTATAAAGGGTTCCATGTGCTTTTAAACTGGTGCCTGAAAAACCGATGAGTTGCAGGTATGGTAAATATATCTGCGCCAGGTTACCCCGCAGTTCTGTATTAAAATAAACCTGGTTATTAGCGAACTGCTCAGGCGGAAAAGATTTTTTTAAGGTTGGTACCAGCAGGTACAGATCATTAAAAGCAATAGTGGAATTATTAAGTACTGCCGATATTAAACTGTTACGTGGATTTTTTGTAATGCCCGATAAACTGTCAAATTTAATTTTTATCGAATTGCGTAAAAGGCTTAGCGGCGTTTTTACATATAATTCACCGGCAGAGAGTACCGTATCTGTCATTAAAAACTTTACGTGCACGGTATCCAAAGCAAAGCCACTAGTATCTTTAAAAGTGAGTTGCTTTACCAGGGCTTCGGTTTTATTTGCCGAATAAGTTAATGCCGAAATATCAGTTGTGAGTTTTATTAAATTAAAATGCCCAAAATCAAACCCTTCTTTTTGAGGAAGATTATTATCATCAAAACGGACCTGGTTATTATTAAGCGAAACCTGTTTGGCTACTATCTGCCAGGGCATGGGGGTTACATCGGTAACCATTTTTTTTACATTTTTAATGGCCGTCTTTTTGGGGCTGGTAAATTGTACAAAAGAACTATCCAGGAGCAGTTCATCAGCCGTTGCTACAGATCCCGATAAATTAAACAATGCTTTGCCCAGGGCAAGGTGTGTTACTTTATTAGTGTAATACATACCCGAAACCGTATTTTCAATCCTTACGTTTACATCCCTGACATTAAATTTTGAAGCCGTAATATTTAATCCGTAACCCGGTTCCCTGATCTTATCGTCGGGCACAGGCAGGTAAGGTTTAATTATTTTTTCTTTATAAGTTTTCATGAAAAAATTTACTCCCGATGCAATGAAATCTTTTAAACCAAAATCAACCCTGTCGGGTTGAAACTTACTTAAACCAGCATCCAGGTTTTTTATGCTGGCGTCAAAATCTGTCCCCCCGTTTTTATCCCTGAATCTTAATGCAACATTTTCCAACAGCAACCTGTCTAAATTTATTTTTAAAGGAGTTGTGTCTTTAACGGCAGATGGATTCGGTTTAGATGCAAAAGCATTGATGATGTACTGGTAATTAAATGCAGAATCTTTTTCGGCACGGTTTACATTTACAAAAATATTTTTTAAAGCAACTTTTTGAATACTGATATTACCCCAGATCAGTTGCAACATCCTTATATTCACCGCAACACTTTCACCGTAAAATAAAGTGTCTTTTTTCTGATCTTCCAGGTAGATATTTTTTATTTCAATTGAACTGGGTAAGCTGTAAGTAAGAGACCCGATAACAACTTTTGTTTTTAATTTATCCTGCAGGTAAGCTTCTACTTTGTTTTTAACCATCCGTTTTCCGGCCGGCGTACTTATAAAAATAAAAAGAAGGCACACCAGTATAAACACACTTACAAGTATGTACAACAGTATTTTGCCCGTCTTTTTAATTACTCTTTTATAAGACATTTGAAACCCTGGTCTGGTAATAATTTTTACTAAAATTAAGCTATTACGACCTTTATTCAGTTTAGGTTAATTTACTATAAGAAATTATTGTGCCAGTAATAGGCATTCTGCTGGAATTCCAAGCTTCCATATGAGGATAACAAAAGAAATTACCCGCCATATACTTTTTTTGATTTTTTCTTTTGAGTACCGGCCAATTTCTTCTCTGCTACCGTTGCAGGCGTAATACTTTTTTTATCGGAGGGAAGGTGGGGATAGCCTGGAAAATCCTGGTCAATATGAGGATCTGGATTGTGCTGGATTTCTTCTTTTGTCAACGGGCCTGGTTTTAAAGCCATACAATATTTTTTAGCATTTTATTTTTATATCTAATGATTAATCCCGGAGGTGGTTTTACAGTCCAAAGGTCAGTATATTTTTCAGGTTACATGTTATAAAACTTTATGGGGAAGTTACATCATTCACACATTTTGGAAATTAGCAGGAAGAAAAGCTTAGGTTTAATTTAACCTGTTACATACAAAGGCTGATGAATTACCCGGAAAATTCATCCATAAAAAACAAAACGAGGTTGGCATAGCATTTGATTTTTAAAATACATACCCGCTTAAATTATTTACCATGCAATACTTTCAGCACGACAAAAATCTCGATTTTTTAAAGGAGAAAATTAAAGAAATTAAAATCGCACTTTTTAAAACAGAACTAAATCCTGAATTACAGTTGCCTAATAATATTATCCAGACTTTAAAAGTAGAAGCTGACGGCACGGTATGGTTTTTTACATCCTGCAACGGAGCGCATATCAATAATATAGACAGGTCGTTTTATGCATACCTGAGTTATCAAAAAAAAGGCAGCGGCTGTCATCTTCAGTTGAGTGGAAAAGCAACGCTTGTTAAAACAGATGATGAAGGACTTTTTTCGATCTGCAATTATTCAAAAGGCAGTTATGGAAAACTTGTGTTGGTGAAAATGAAAATAATGCAGGCGGAATTTTTTGAAAATAAGTTTACTGAACATGTTTCATGGACGGAAAAATTAAAACACAGCTTCAGTCAATTATTCACTGCGCCAACCCACAGAATTTATAATTTTACAGATTGACCTGGCATAGGCACTTGTTCCAGAATCATACATTAAATTTTTCCACAGGAATCAGGGATTGCTTTAACCGGCGGTCTCTTTTTATTTTATTATCTCCAGCAGCCCTGTTACATGGTATGCTACGAAAAATCAATTCAGTTTTACTAACTTGTAGTAACAATAATATTCTATGCAGGTAAAAGCGCTTAAATATTTATCACCATTGATCGTATACGCATTAGCCTGGCTGGCCTTTAGCAGCACTGGCTGGCTTACCTGGGGCCCCATACTTTATACATGGGTATTATTACCAATCGCCGAACTATGCATACGGCCCAATGAAAAAAATTTAAGTTCTGCAGAAGAAGAAATGATGAAAAAAGACACGGTTTATGATTACCTGCTTTATATAATAGTACCCCTGCAGTTTGTTGCATTGTTTTATTATTTAACATCCATGCAAACACCCGGTTTACTTTGGTGGGAAGTTGCAGGAAGAACCTGGAGCATGGGATTACTCTGTGGCAGTTTTGGCATTAATGTAGCACATGAACTGGGCCACCGTACAAAAAAATACGAACAGGTTTTCTCCAAAGCTTTATTGCTTACTTCACTCTATATGCACTTTTTTATTGAACATAATAAAGGCCACCATAAACATGTAGCTACTCCTGCAGACCCCGCCAGTGCACGTTACAATGAGCCGGTTTATACTTTCTATTTTCGCACGATCATTTACTCCTATGTATCTGCCTGGAAAATTGCAAACAGTGAAATGAAGAAAAAAGGCCTGCCCGTTTTGCATTGGAAAAATGAAATGCTGCAGGCACAGATTATTCAACTTGTATTTGTTGCTGCTATCTTTTACCTGTTTGGCTGGCTGGTAACATTGTATTTTTTAAATGCTGCGTTAATTGGTTTTTTATTATTGGAGACGGTGAACTACATTGAACATTACGGACTGCAACGCAAACAAAGGGCTGATGGAAATTATGAAAGGGCCATGCCGCAGCATAGCTGGAACAGCAATCATATCCTGGGCAGAATTATATTATTTGAATTAAGCCGTCACAGTGATCATCATTATTTAGCCAGCAGAAAATACCAGGTACTGGAACATCACAATGATGCGCCACAACTGCCTACGGGTTATCCGGGCAGTATGATACTGGCCCTGTTTCCTCCCTTATGGTTTTATATAATGAATAAAAAGATCAGGCAGTTACAAAAAGAGCCAGTTGATCAAGATCAGTTTTTAATTGCTACATTACCAAAATAGCTGTGTAAAACCTTAGGTAGGTTTATGCTATCCGCTGTTTGGTTATTTTCCAGCAAACAAGCCACGATCCTTGGCAATGCCAGTGATGAGCCGTTTAATGAATGCAGCAGTTGTGTTTTATTATCAGCCTCTTTAAACCTGATCTTCATCCTGTTGGTTTGAAAACTTTCGAAATTACTTACAGAACTTACTTCCAGCCATTTTTGTTGCGCCGCACTATATACTTCAAAATCGTAAGTGAGTGCAGATGCAAAACTCATGTCACCACCGCAGAGCCGTAAAATACGGTAAGGCAGTTCAAGCGCCTGCAATAGTTTTTCAACATGGTTAACCATTTCTTCCAATACCTCGTAGCTTTTTTCGGGATGAACAATTTGTACAACTTCCACTTTATCGAACTGGTGTACCCTGTTCAATCCACGCACATCGGCACCAAAACTTCCGGCTTCTCTTCTAAAGCAGGGTGTGTATGCCGTCATTTTAATTGGCAGGTCAGATTCTTTTACAATTTCATCGCGGTAAATATTTGTAATCGGCACTTCGGCTGTTGGTATCAAATAAAAGCCATCTTCAGTTACATGATACATCTGACCTTCTTTATCGGGTAATGAGCCGGTACCATAGGCCGATGTTTCGTTCACCAACAGTGGTGGTAAATATTCTGTGTAACCGGCGGCTGTATTGTAATCTAAAAAATACTGAATTAAAGCCCGCTGCAGTTTGGCTCCTTTGCCTTTGTATAAAGGAAATCCCCTACCGGTTATTTTAACGCCGGTCTCAAAATCAACCAGGTCGTATGTTTTTATAAGATCCCAATGCGGCACAGCGGTTGCAGGCAACACAGGTTTATTTCCGCCTTCTCTTACCACTTCATTCTCTTCTGATGTTTTACCTTTTGGGACAGATGTGTGCGGGAGGTTGGGTAATAAAATCAAATTATCATGCAATGATTTTTCTGCATCGGCCAGTTCTTGTGTAAGCTTTTGCATAGCAGATTTATGCAATGCCACTTCCTGCTTTTTATTTTCAGCAGCTTCTTTTTCACCCTTACCCATAAGCATACCAATTTCTTTACTGGCAGCATTAATAGATGCCTGTAAGGTTTCAGTTTCGGTTTTTAATTTACGAACCTGTTCATCGGTTTCCAGTAATTTATCAACCATAGCTATATCGCCAAAGTTTTTAACTGCTAATTTTTCTTTAACCAATGCTGTTTGCTGCCTGATATAACCGATCTGTAACATGTATGCTAAAATTTTGGCGAAGATACAAATTTGATTTTTTGCGAAGAACAGAATGCTGATGACATGGATTTAAACCGATTAACGCAGATTTATAAGTTTAAATCTGTGTTTTCCGTTTCATCAGCGTTCCATTATTTATATTTGCAGCATGCAACACTTAACGGAAGATTTACAGGTTCGCTGGCTTAAGCTCCGGATTAAATTAAAAGAACGTTTTGGGATAAAGCCCGATATGGACGGCATTCTTTTTTTGATCGGCATCCAGGAACTGGGCAGTGGCAAGCAGGATTTCAGCAAGGAAGAAAAACAGGACCTGATGCATATTGCCGTTTGTACGGTACTTTCGCTGAGCGGTTATTATGTTGCTGAGGGTAATGACGAAGAAGGCTGGCCGCATTTTAAACAACTTAAACCCCTGCCAGGTTTTATTATGATAGAGCAGGAAAATTTTTTAAAAGACCATATTCTCTTATATTTTCAAAATCAAAAGTTTATCGACTAATTATTTTTTATGAACAAAATGAAAACTTTAATTACGCTTGTCCTGGTATGCTTTTTAGCAACTACTGTTAATGCACAGGTTAAAAAACCCGTTGTAAAAAAACCGGCAACTACAAAAACTGTAGTTAAAAAACCAGTGGTTAAGAAGGCAACAGCACCTGTTGTGAAAGCCCCAAAACAAGTAAGGATACCGGGTGTCAGAGTAAAAATTACTACCGACTCGGGTGTAATGGTCATCCGCCTGTATGATAAAACCCCGCTGCACCGCGATAATTTTATCAAATTGGCCAATGCACATTTTTTCGACAGTCTTTTATTTCATCGTGTTATCAGCGATTTTATGATACAGGGTGGCGATCCTCAAAGCAAATATGCACAGCCCGGACAAATGCTTGGCAGTGGCGATATTGGGTACACCATTCCTGCAGAATTTGACACCAGCCTGATTCATAAAAAAGGCGCACTGGCAGCAGCCAGAACTGACAACCCCGCCAAAGCCAGCAGTGGCTGCCAGTTTTATATAGTACAGGGTAAAAAATGGAGCGATGCAGACCTGAATAATATGGAAATGCAAAGAGGCGTAAAATACAGCGCTGCCCAAAGAAATATTTATAAAACCGTGGGTGGTGTTCCATTTTTAGATATGGGTTACACGGTGTTTGGCGAAGTTGAAAGTGGTCTTGAAGTGATCGACAAAATAGCTTCTGTACAAAAAGGCATGGCCGATCGCCCCGTAGGTGATGTACACATGTATATTGAAGTGATAAAATAGTAACAGAATCCTTATTTTGCATCCTATTCAGTTAACCGCAAACAAAATAAAATGAATTTTCCTGAAAATTTACGCTACACCAAAGACCACGAGTGGGTTTCATTAGATGGCACCACGGCTACTATTGGTATTACCGATTTTGCACAACGTGAGCTGGGTGATATTGTTTATATTGACATCAGTGCAAAAGGCAAACCACTGTCTGCCGAAGACGTGTTTGGAACCGTGGAAGCTGTAAAAACAGTAAGTGATCTTTTCTTACCGGTAGCAGGCACCATCATCGAAACAAATCCTTTGCTGGATGCCCAGCCCGAGTTGGTAAACAGTGATCCTTATGGTGATGGCTGGATGGTGAAAATGACGGTTACCGATGTAGCAGATCTTGAAAAACTGATGAATGCGGAAGCATATACCGCATCAGTAGGATAGCAGTATCTAATAACCGCGTAATGAATAACCAGGCCACTCCTTCAAAAGGGTCAATTATTAAAAAATTTATCCCAGCAATTGCCTGGTTTTTTCTTACACTCTTTTTACTTTGTTTGCCCGGATCTGATATTCCACCGGTGGAAACCTGGCTGAACGATATTTATTTCGACAAATGGGTACACATTGGCTTATTTTCGGTATTAACTTTTTTGTTCATTTACCCGCTAACCAGGCTACCTTTAACGATAGTCTTAAAAAAAAATACGGCCATTAAAATTGCCATCGCCGCCTGTGTGTGGGCGCTAACAACCGAATTTATTCAGAAATACTTTATACCGGACCGCAGTTTTGATATGTTTGACTGGGCTGCAGACAGCTTTGGAATTGCAACCGCCTACACCTGGTGCAGGACAAAATATTTACATTAAAAAATCGCTATAAACAGGCCTGTTTTGTTTTTCAGCTTGAAAAATGAACTGGTTTAGCTTACATTTGTATTATGCTGAACACCGAAAACATGGAGTACAATACGACCAGGAATTTTTTGATCATGAGAGAATATGGCAGACATATTCAGAAAATGGTTGAATACCTGCTGACTATTGAAAATAAAGAAGAGCGGCAACGCAATGCGTATGCTGTTATTGAATTAATGGGTTTCTTAAATCCGCATTTAAAAAATGTAGAGGATTTTCGTCATAAATTATGGGATCACCTTTTCCTGATAAGCGATTTTACGTTGGATGTGGAAAGCCCTTACCCTATCCCCACACGTGAAACTTTAAAAGCCAAGCCTGAGCGTTTGCGTTATCCAAAAAGATATCCCAAATTCAATCACCTCGGTAAAAATATTGAAGTGGTTATTGATAAGGCACTGAAGGAAGAGAACCCCGAAAAGAAACAGGGCTTTGCCAATGCAGTGGCTTATTACATGAAACTTACGTACAGCAACTGGCATAAAGAACTGGTGCATGATGATAATATTCAAACGGAGTTATCTGCCATGACTAAGGGAGAACTGGAATTCAATAACCGCCCGTTTGTTAAGCATCGGGTTGATACACGTGATGACAGGGATGATTATGGAAAACGCCCTGCAGGCGGATACCGTAAGAATTTCAGCAGCGGCGGAAGAGATAACAGGAACGCAGGTGGTAGAGACAACAGGAGCACCGGCGGCAGCAGGGATAACAGGGGTGGTAACCGTGACAACAACAACAACAGAAGTGGTGGTAATGATAACAGAAGCGGTGGTAACGACAACAGAAATAATAATAACCGCAATTTTAAAAAGCGGTATTAAATAATGTGCTGATGTGCTAATTTGCTAATTAATTACCCTGATTCAATTCAGGGTTTTTTATTTTCGGCAGTGAAAATTCGTGTAATTTATTTTAATTCGTATAATAAAAAAAAGCATGCAATCATTTGAAGTAAGAGGCGGTAAAAAACTTTCAGGAGAAATAACACCGCAGGGTGCAAAGAACGAAGCGCTGCAAATTATTTCGGCAGTTTTATTAAGTCCGGAAAAAATTACGGTAAGTAATATTCCCGACATAGTAGATGTAAACCTGCTGATTGAATTGCTGGGCGAAATGAAAGTAAAGATTGACCGGCAAAGCCGTGATATCTGCGTTTTTCAGGCAGACGATGTGGATGTGGATTACCTGCAAAGCGAAGCATACCACAAAAAGAGCGGCAAACTGCGTGGCTCTGTAATGCTTGCCGGGCCTATGATTGCCCGTTTTAAAAAAGCATACATACCCAAACCAGGCGGCGATAAAATTGGCAGAAGAAGACTGGATACCCATATTATTGGTTTTGAAAAACTGGGCGCCATATTTTCCTATCATAGCGAGGATGGTTTTTTTCATCTGGAGTCTGCCGACCTGAAAGGTGCCGATATTTTATTAGATGAGCCCAGCGTAACCGGTACTGCCAATATTTTAATGGCGGCATCTATGGCCGTAGGTACAACAACCATTTACAATGCCGCCTGCGAACCTTATGTGCAGCAGCTTTGTAAAATGCTCAACCGCATGGGCGCAAAGATCAGCGGCATTGGCAGTAACCTGCTAACCATTACCGGTGTTGAGGCATTGAGCGGTACCGAACACCGCATGCTGCCCGATATGATAGAAGTAGGTTCCTTTATTGGCCTGGCAGCTATGACGCAAAGTGATATCACCATTAAAAATGCCGGTATCGAACATTTGGGTGTTATACCCGAAAGGTTTCAGCAACTGGGTATTCAAATGAATTTTATTGGCGATGATATTCATATTCCGGCACAGGAGTTTTATGAGATACAGAAATATATGGACGGCGGTGTACTAACCGTTTACGATCATCCATGGCCTGGTTTTACACCCGATCTGTTAAGTATAGTTTTAGTAACCGCCATACAGGCAAAAGGCAGTGTGCTTATTCATCAAAAAATGTTTGAGAGCCGATTGTTCTTTGTAGATAAGCTGATTGAGATGGGTGCCCAGATCATTCTTTGCGATCCGCACCGTGCAGTGGTTATTGGCCTGGAGCGGGAACAACAGTTGCGTGGTATAACCATGAGCAGTCCTGATATACGTGCCGGTGTGGCATTACTTATTGCTGCATTAAGCGCACAGGGAAAAAGTATTATTCAGAATATTGAACAGATCGATAGGGGTTATCAAAATATAGATGAACGGCTTAAAGCTTTAGGAGCCGATATAAAAAGAATTTAACAGATTAAATAATTTATTTTCATGCAATGAAAAAGCTGAAAGGAGAACATCAGCCAAAACTTGATTGTGGTGGCAATCAAAAACAAAAAAGTGAGAGTCAGATACATTTTAAATTCAAAATAATTGGGTATGAAATATTTTTTTTATTGTCTTCTTATGTTTTCGATTTCCCTATCAGCCTATTCTCAAAAAAAAAGGATAGGATATTTTATTTTATCTAACGGCGATACACTTAAGGGTAACATAAGGCTTCCCTTAATTAATCCTGACACTGACTACATGTTATATAATGATTCAGGATTTGTAAAAAACTTCAAGAAAAGTGAAATTATTGGTTACGGTTACATAAAAAATAATACTCAGGAAGATTTTATTAAACTCAAGCTTGCACGAACGATCTTTGGTAAAGCTCTATACGATTTTGCCAAAAATATTGTAAGAGGTGAAATTTCTCTTTTTGAATATGCCTGGGATAATGGGAAAAATAGTGGGACTGAACTATATTTTGTAACAACTACAGGGGAAATGTCTGTATTGGAGTTCCCCAGTTTGGTAAATAAAAAAAATATACTTAAAGAGGTATTAGCTGGCTGTCCCCAAACCGTTGAAAATATAAAAGGTATCATCGATATTGATAAGGTTATAAAATTAGTGAAGATGTATAATTCATGTAGTGTCAATATTAACTAGATTTATTCAATGCTAATGAAACAACTAAGTTGCTTTATCTTTCTTTTTCTTTTGTTGATTTCGTGTACAAATAAAACTGTACAACTCCTGAACAAAAAATGGGATTGCATTCAGGTAGATAATATTGTTCCGCCCAATACAAAAATGCTTTCTTCCAAAGATTCTGCCAATGCAGAACAACTTAAAGCAGTACTGCTTAATCTTAACTGG
This sequence comes from Chitinophagales bacterium, assembly GCA_038226715.1. Classification (GTDB taxonomy): domain Bacteria; phylum Bacteroidota; class Bacteroidia; order Chitinophagales; family Chitinophagaceae; genus Ferruginibacter. The sequence goes on along the minus strand of JBBRQF010000001.1, from coordinate 96,900 downwards.
ACATTTAAAGACAGGATGAAATACGAATGTGCATTGAATGACCGGGTTACCGTAACAGGTAAATACGAGTTGCTGGAAAATGATAAGATCATGGTCTGCACATCTGATTCAAAAAATGCTGTAAACCGTTATATCATTAAATCATTAACCGAAAATGAGCTGGTATTAAGCGGCAACGCCGAAAATGCAAACCTGGTACTGCATTTTAAACCGCATTAGTAAAATGAAAATTAAATACTTTCTTTGCAGATGGATAATCACAACAAACTTATTATAATTACTGCTCCGTCGGGTGCCGGTAAAACTTCCATCACCAGGTACCTGATGAAAACCTTTCCGCAACTCGCTTTTTCCATTTCGGCTGCCACACGCAGTCCCAGAGGTACAGAAAAGAACGGCGTTGATTATCATTTCATGAGTACAGAAGATTTTAAAAATAAAATTCAGCAGGATGAATTTGTGGAATGGGAAATGGTGTACGAAGGGAAATATTACGGCACTTTAAAATCTGAACTGGAAAGAATTTGGAAAGAAAACAAAATACCTGTGCTTGATATTGATGTAAAAGGAGCCATACATGTGCAACAGCAATACCCCAAAACTTCGCTCAGTCTTTTTATACAAACACCTTCGGTTGATGAATTAAAGAAAAGACTGGAAAGCCGTGGTACCGAAACAGCAGAATCACTGGCTGCCCGGGTTAACAAAGCAGCTTATGAGCTTTCCTTTAAAGACCAGTTCAATAAACTGATTACCAATGATGACCTGCAGCGGGCCTGTGGTGAGGCTGAAGGAATAGTTGCTGATTTCATTGGGCAATAACAACTGGCCCGTCATTCCGAGGTACGAGGAATCTCCTTTCGTTTTATTTAGATGCTTCCCGAAATAATCGGGACAGGTCGTTCCTCAAGCATGACAACCGTATTGGTTTACTGAGTTGATTTGAGCTTAACTCATTAAAAGAGTCCGTTTAAAAACTCTTTCTTATTTTTATACCATGGACTGGATAGCTTTTATTGCGATTATTGCATCATTGCTGCTGATCGGTTTTTTCGCCGGTATAGAAATAGCTTTTATATCTGCCAATAAACTGTCGATAGAACTTAACCGCAAACAGGGAACCAAAAGCGGAAAGGTTTGGGGTTTTTATGCCGACCGTCCTGCCCGTTTTATAGGCACTACACTGGTTGGTATTAACCTGGTTTTTGTTATTTACGGTTTGCTGGTTGTAAATATGTTGTCTCCTATCTGGCTTTGGATAAAATCAAACTTACCCGCTTCTGCCAAAGATTGGGTCGATTATATCAAACTTTTTGTAGAAACCATTCTTTCTACTTTCATTGTACTTTTTGTAGAATTCCTGTTCAAAGCTTTTTTCAGGGCCCGTAACAGCAGCATACTCAGTTCAAATTTTATCAGCAGCGCTGTACAATTCTTTTACTGGTTGTTTTCATCCATAGGTTCCTATTTTGTAAATATTGCCGAATGGATATTGAAATACATCCTGAATGTAAAAATCAGCAACAAAAAAGACATGTTCAGCAAAGTGGACCTGGAGCATTTTATGCAGCAAAGTAAAAGTCATGAAGAAGAAGACAGCAGTGAGTTAAACAAGGAATTATTTGAAAACGCCTTATCGCTGAGCGAAACCAAACTGCGGGAATGTCTGATACCCCGTAGAGAGATCGAAGGTGTAAATATGAACAGTTCCATTGAAGAAGTAAAAATAAAATTTATTGAAACACAGTTAAGCAAGCTCGTTGTTTATGATGAGAACATCGACAATATAACCGGTTATATTCACCAGCTCGACCTGTTTAAACGCCCGGCAACTGTTAAAGAAATTTTATTACCCATACCTACCGTGCCCGAAAGCATGAGTGCCACCGACCTGATGAGTAAATTCAGCAAAGAAAGAAAAACGATAGCCTGGGTTATCGATGAATTTGGCGGCACAGCAGGTATTGTTACCATGGAAGATCTGCTGGAAGAGATCTTTGGAGAAATTAAAGATGAGTACGACACCGAAGAATTTGTTGATAAACAACTGGCAGGTAACGAATTTATTTTCAGCGGTAGGATGAAACTGGACCTTATTACAGAAAAATACAAACTCGTTTTTCCGGATGATGAAGAAACAGAAACACTGTCGGGTTACATTATTAAAAACCATGAGCAGATACCTAAATTAAAAGACCATATCATTATCGGCAATTACGAGATCGATATTTTAAACGTAAGCGATACCAGGATTGAAATGGTAAAACTTAAGGTATTAAAATAGCAGTATCCCGTTTTAATTAATCTTCGCTTATTTTATTTACATGATCATTGCGGTTAATACCAGGTTAAGAAAGGAGGAACAACCCGAAGGCTATGAAGCTTTTTTGTTTGGCCTGCTGAACCATTTAACCAAACAATTTCCGCAGCATCAGTTCCTTTTTATTTTTGATAAGCCCTATCCTGGATATATAAGCTTCAGTAAAAATGTAACTCCCATTATTACCGGTCCCGAAACTAATACAAGCCTGCGTTTACAATATTGGTTCAATTATAAAATTCCGGCAATATTGCGCAAACACAAAGCTGATGTTTTTGTAAGTATGGAAGGAATATCTTCACTCCGCACTAAAACGTCCCAATGCCTGCTTCTTTCCGATATGAGTTTCTTACAGCATCCCGAACTTGTAAAAAAATCGCAGGCAAGATTTTTCAAAAAAAATACAGCAGCTTTTTTAGCCAAAGCAAAAAGTGTAGCAACGGTTTCAACTTACACCCGATCGCTGATTGCCAATCAGTATAAAATAAATGCGGCATCTATCTCGGTGATCAATCCGGGTATTGACGAAATTTTTAAGCCTGTTGATTGGGAAGAAAAAGAGATCATTAAAGAAAAATATTCCGAAGGGAAAGCCTATTTTTTATTCAGTGGCGAAATTGATCAACGCAGCAACCTCATCAACCTCTTAAAGGCATTTTCCTTTTTTAAAAAAAGACAGAAGAGCAATATGATGCTTTTGATTACGGGCAATGCCGGTGAAGCTTTTAAAAAAGAACTGAGCACCTATAAATTCAGGAATGATGTATTGCTGCTGGAAAAGATGGCTTTGGAAGATCTGGCAAAAATTACTGCCGCAGCTTATGCACTGATTTACCCGGTTGTATATGCTGATTTTGCTTTACCCGTATTACGGGCCATGCAATGCAGTGTACCGGTTATTACTTCTAATGCGGGGGCATTGCCTGGTATATGCGGCGATGCAGTGCTATATTGCAAGCACGATGATTTTAAAGATATTGCCGAAAACATGATGCTTGTTTTTAAAGATGAGGGTAAAGCCAATGAACTTGTGCTGGCCGGCAATGCCCTATTGCCGCAATATCAATATAACAACTCTGCCGATTTGCTAATGCAATGCATTTTAAAATGTGCTAATTAGCTAATATGCTGATTTGCTAATTTTCTAAACGACTAATAACCTTCTTTTTGCTAAAGCAGTTAACTTCGCACAATAATTAGCATATTAGCTAATTATCAAATCAGTTAATTATCATGAATCAATCAACAATAAAAATTGACGTCCTGCTGGACCCCAACAAAATACCTCAACAAATAAACTGGATCGCCAGCGACAGCACTGCTAATATGGTACAAAAAGCCAAGGCCATGAGCGTTGCTTTTTGGGATGGCACCGATAAAACAGCGCTGCGTATTGACCTGTGGACCAAGGATATGATGGTGGATGAAATGGCGGACTTTTATTACCAGATGCTGATGAGCATGGCCGATACTTTTAAAAGAGCCACCCAGCAAGAGGAAATGAGCGATGATTTGAAAAAATTTGCCAAAGAATTTTTTGATAAGTTCAGGGCGATACAATTGAAAGAGCAGAAATAATGGGAATTAGGATTTAGGAATCGGGAATTGGGGCTATGCAAGACGCTTTTCTTTTATAATTGATCTCTTTGTTGCATGAATTAGGTTTGTAAATTAGCATGCAGCTTTTAATTTAAGGCTCTCCCTAATTACTAATTACCAATTACTATTTTAATAAACTAAATACTAAAAGATACCCACCATGAGTTTAGAACAACAGATCATGACCGAAATGAAAGAAGCCATGAAATCCAGGAACGAAGGGGTTTTGCGTGCTTTACGTGGCATTAAGGCTGAGATCATTAAAGCAAAGACCGAACCCGGTGCTGCAGGCGAAATTGATGAAGCCACTGAGCAGAAATTTTTACAGAAGATGATGAAGCAACGCAGGGATTCGCTGGAGATATTTGAAAAACAGGGGCGTGAAGACCTGGCTGTAAAAGAAAGAGAAGAGATGGCGGTGATAGAAAAATTTTTGCCCAAACAACTGGATGAAGCAGAATTGAAAGAGATCATTAAAAAAATAATTGCTGATACCGGCGCCGCTTCTCCTGCCGATATGGGTAAGGTTATGGGTGTTGCCAGCAAACAACTTGCGGGTAAAGCTGATGGTAAAATGATCAGTGGTATTGTTAAGGATTTACTAGCCGGTTCATAATATTTACAAGTAATTGGGAATTAGGAATTTGATTCGGTATATAACAGCCTGCTTTTAATTAAAGGCCCTCCTAATTACTAATTACCAATTACTAATTCCTCAAAAATGCTGATAGATTTCACTTTTGCTGCACTCATAATCCTGGCCATCATTAAAGGGTACCAAAAGGGATTGATACTGGCCTTGTTTTCTATTATTGCATTTATTATTGGTTTAGCTGCTGCATTAAAATTATCGGCGGTAGTGGCCGATCATTTAAAAGACAGCATCAGTATTTCGGCTAAATGGATGCCATTTGTAGCATTTGCACTTGTGTTTTTTGTGGTTGTGATACTGGTAAGACTTGGCGGTAAATTAATTGAAAAAACATTCCAGGCGGTTATGCTGGGCTGGTTAAACCGCATTGGGGGAATTCTGTTGTATGCCGCACTTTACCTCATCATCCTGAGTATTTTTATTTTTTATGCCGAAAAGCTGCAATTATTACAGCCTGCGGCCATTCAAAGCTCGCAAACCTATCATTTTATACAACCATGGGGGCCTAAAGTAATGGATAATTTTGGCAGGCTGATACCGGTTTTTAAAGATATGTTTACTGAGTTGGGTGATCATTTTAATTCGTTATCAAACAAAATTTCGCATTAATTTCAACCATTATCTTATTTAACGTAATTTTAGCCCCAATGACCGTTTCATAACTTTAAGATTGAGACAGCGGTTTATATTAAACAATTTGCAATTACGGATGAGTTACGAAATAAAAATAGACGGAAAATTTAAATTTATTGAAGAAGGCGAGGGTGAACCATTGCTGTTATTGCATGGCTTGTTTGGAGCCCTAAGCAATTTCCAGTTTTTGATCGGGCATTTTAGCAAAACAAACAAAGTAATTGTTCCTTTACTACCCTTACTCGAGCTGGACCTGTTACATACTTCTGTAGGCGGTCTCGAAAAATTTGTATTCCGGTTTATTGAACACCGCAATTATACCAATATTAATCTGCTGGGTAATTCCCTGGGCGGTCATGTTGCGTTGGTGCATATTTTAAAACATCCCGAACGTATCAAATCGATCACACTTACCGGCAGTTCCGGTTTATTTGAGAATGGCATGGGCGATACTTATCCCAAGCGTGGCGATAAGGAATACATTCGTAAAAAAACAGAACTTACTTTTTACGATCCCACAATGGCTACCGACGAACTGGTAAACGAAGTATTTGAGATCACCAATAACCGGATGAAGGTTATAAAAATAATTGCACTCGCAAAAAGTGCCATACGCAATAACCTGGGTGAAGAGTTGAACCAGATAAAACAACCGTCTTGCCTGATATGGGGTAATAACGATACCATTACTCCGCCATTCGTTGCCAAAGAATTTCACCGCCTGATGCCAACCAGTGAACTGCATTTTGTTGATAAATGCGGCCATGCCCCCATGATGGAAGTTCCCGAAGAATTTAACAGGTTGCTGGATGCGTTTTTAGCTAAATTAAATACACCCGCTGCAACAGTTTAGCAATAATAGTTGTCATTACCTGTATTGAAAGATCGCAGTTTTCTTTTTAGTTTAAAATACATGGTTATTTGAACCCGGCATCATACTTTTAATTATCAATTTTACGTTATTACCAATAGCTGCTACTAACCTAAACCAGTTATATGTTAACTATCGAACTTATTAATAATAATATCCCAAGGCTTCAGCTTAAAGACACGGTGAGCAAAGCCCTCCGGCTTATCAGCGATTTTAGGGTAACTCACCTGCCGGTTGTGGAAGACGAAAAATTTTTGGGGCTCATCAGTGAAGACGACCTGCTTGACCAAGGTGAACCAAAAATGCCTATGGAACTGATGCAGGAATTTTTTATAAAGGCTGCCGTGCATGATAATGAACATTTTTTAAATGCGGTTACCTGCAGCAACCAACTCGACAGCACGGTGGTACCGGTAATCAATGAAGAAAATGACCTGGTAGGTGTGATCACCACCGCCGACCTTTTAAAGACACTCGGTAATTTTGCAGGCACCAACGAAATAGGCGGCATCATTGTGCTGGAGATGGAACGCAGCCAGTTTGCCATTTCAGAAATAAGCCGGATCGTTGAAAGTAACGACGCAACCATACTTCATTTAAATACAACCGTACATGCAGAAACAGGCATGCTCACGGTAACCCTGCATATCAATAAAAAAGAGATCTCAGCCATTGTTGCTACTTTTGAAAGATATGAGTTTGATGTTATCTATTATTTTGGTAACGAAAATTTTGAAAACGAAATTCACAGTAACTACCGTCACCTGATGAATTACCTGGATATCTAAAACCCACATTCACTCCCTATATTTTTAAATGCCCGTATGTAAAGCAAGCTGTTTAAGTAATGAATCACTTTAAGAAAATAACCTGCTGCTGTACCATCATGCTTTTCTCCCTGTTTTCTTATGCACAAAAAACAAAAATTCCAAACATCAGTTTAACTGATACCGCATTATTTAACCCTTTGCTAAATAAAATCTGCATAAAAGATCTTATAGTCACCGGTACTAAAAAAACAAAGATCTACATTGTTTACCGCGAAATTCAATTTAAAAAAGGCGATTCGCTTTTAATAAGTGATCTGTATAAAGAACTGGAGCAGGCACGGTTCCAGGTTTACAATACCACACTTTTTAATGAAGTAAAGTTTGAACTGGTTGCGCTTGATGCAGCTAATGTGATTATTACCGTAAAGGTTACCGAACGCTGGTATTTGTATCCTGTACCGCAATTTCAGTGGGTTGACCGCAATTTTAATGAATGGTATAAAACCTATAAAGCCAGTTTTAACCGCGTTAACTACGGATTAAAATTTGTGCATTACAACCTTAGCGGCCGGAGAGACCAGTTGCGCATTTACCTTATCAACGGTTATTCCAGGAATATATCTTTCAGTTATACCGCTCCCTACAGCAACAAAGCACTTACCGAAGGCTTTGCTGTTGGTGCAGGTTACCTGCAAAAAAGAGAATTATCTTACAAAACCAATTACAGAGATTCCCTGTTATTCTATCCTTCCGATTCTGTAACAAAAGCACGGGCAGATTTTGTTTACAAGAGCTGGTATGTAACCGCTGGCTATATCATCCGCAGGGGTTTATTTAAAAAACATATTTTCTCGGCTGGTTATAATTTTATAAAAATTGCTGATTCGGTTACCAACATAAAATATAACCCCAACTATTTTAAAGACCCCGTTCATTCAAAAGGATTTATTGATCTTACTTATGTGCAGCAATATTCCAATGTAAATAACAGCTCTTACCCGTTAACCGGAAAAACTTATTTTGTTGCCATACAAAAAAGAGGACTTGGCTTTACTGGTGGCGTTAATATGCTGATGTTTGAAGCAGGCTTAAATAAATATGTCAACCTTGGCAAAAACTGGTACAGCAGTATACAGATCAACGGCAAAATAAAATTACCTTTCGACCAGGCCTATATAAACCAGCGTGGCTTTGGCTATGGCGATATTTATGTACGTGGGCTGGAGTATTATGTAATTGATGGCGTGGCTACCGGGTTGATCAAATCCACCATCAAAAAAAAGCTCATTTCATTTGATGTACCATTCCCGTTCTTTCCAAAATTATTGACCAAAATACCTTTTACCATTTTTGCAAAAAGCTATGCCGACCTGGGATATGCTTATACCAAACAGCAATATGCAACTAACCTGAACAACCGTTTACTATATTCCGGTGGTTTTGGCATAGATATTCTTACCTTGTATGATATAAACCTGCACTTTGAATACAGTTTTAACCAATTAAAGGAAAACGGTTTATTTTTACATAATCAATCTGGTTTTTAATTGAAAACAAAAATTCAAACATTACGCGGACTGGCCGAATTACGGCACATGAAAATTGCTATCTACAGCCGCGGCATAGAAAATAATCAACACCAGGATATCATACAGTTACTGGATGAACTAGCATTGAGCGGCGTAGAGCTGGTTTTTTACCAGGATTTTTTTAACCAGTTCTATTCTTCCATTACCGCCAAAGCCAAATATTCAACATTCAATTCCTCCGATGAACTGGACAAGAACATAGATTTCATCATCAGTCTTGGTGGTGATGGAACATTGTTGGATACGGTTACCCTGGTAAAGGATACCGGCATCCCTGTTATTGGCATTAATTATGGCCGTCTCGGATTTTTAGCCAATATTGGTAAAGAAGACCTGGTAACTGCGGTAGAAGCGCTCGTAAACAGAACTTATGTGCTTGATAAAAGAACACTGATACATTTAGATTCGGACACAGCATTGTTTGGTGATACGCCTTATGGTTTGAATGAATTTACGTTGCACAAAAAAGATTCATCGCCTATGATAAAAATTCACACGTACCTGAATGGTGAATTCTTAAATACCTATTGGGCAGATGGATTGATCGTAGCTACGCCAACCGGTTCTACGGGGTATTCATTAAGCTGCAACGGGCCCGTAGTTTTCCCTGAGAGCGGCAGTTTTGTAATTACACCGGTATCGCCACATAATTTAAATATCCGCCCCATCGTAGTACCCGATAACAATATTATTTCTTTTGAAGTGGAAGGAAGAACCGATGGTTTTTTATGCACCTTAGACAGTCGCCGCGAAATTGTTACCAAAGACATTCAACTGGCGGTAAAAAAAGAAAGTTTTGGATTTAACCTTATCCGCCTTAATGAAAATAATTTTCTACAAACGCTGCGTAATAAGCTGAGCTGGGGTTTGGATGTACGGAATTAACATCAGTAGTTTTTTTGTTGTCCTCGCCGTCATTGCACCTCCGGCCAACACCAATAAATCAATTTTCAACCCTCATACTTTTAACAAACAACATCAACACCCCAGCCAATAGCATAGAACATCCACCAATTAAAATAACATAGATCGTTTCTCCTGCAAAAAAATGTTTGTTTACATATCCCAATAAAAATGCTGCTGTAACCTGCGGTATAACTACCGAGAAATTAAATATGGTAAAGTAAGCAGTCATTTTATCTTCGGGGGCAATATCACTTATTATTTTGTAAGGAATATTTGAAATGCTGCTCCAGGCAATCCCAATAAATGCAAAACAAACAGGTAACAAGTATTGGTTTTTAATAAAAACAATCAGCATTAACCCAATGCCACCAATTAAAAGTGCAATCGCATGCAACCTTTCTTTAGTAATGTAACGCAGCATTTTTGGTATAAAAAATGCCAGGAAAGCAGCAAGCGTTGCGTAAAAAGCAAAACACATGCCCACCCAAAAAACACCGTTTTCAAAAGCAGCACTCTCTGCATCGGTACTATGAAATAAGTAACGGGTAATCACCGGTACTGCATAAATCCATAAAGCAAATAATGCCAGCCAGGTAAAAAACTGTACAACAAACAGCGGTAACAAATGCTTTACAATCCGTATCATGGTAATAAATGTAGTGTGTTTTTATATGTATGTCTGTAAAAAAACAAAAAGTTTAGTGCTTTCAGTAATTTAGTACGTATTAACAGTTCGCCTCTTAAATTAATTCTTATGAAATTGCTTTTCTCTACTTGTATAATGCTCATGCTGTCTGCAAATATTTTTGCACAGGATTGTACCCGTGAAATTGCGCAGAACCTAACAACCATACTGGAAAAAGGCTGGAAGGAAAAATCATTTTCTGTAAAAGATGCCTGTGGAAAAAAACTGGGTGATGATTTATATCCTTTGTTCGCATCCAGCATTCAGCAGAGTAAAGGTTTACATGGCTATTTCAATCTCAGTGGATGCAATGAACACGTTTGGGGACTTACGGCTTACGATGCCTATGCAGGCATGTTTTCAATCTACTGCACAAAAGACAGAAAGCCCGACTGGCAGGGTTTGTATAACCTGACTTTTGATTGCGCTTCAAATGTTATCAGAGGTGAAATTGGAACTCAGTTAATTAATGAACAGGTTGGTATCGGACCCGATCATTTTGTTTACCAGGATAATAATATCATTTATGTGTTGCAGCCACGCAAAGCTACCAGCGATTTAAATGGCTGTACATTTATTGAAGCTCCACGCAGCAATGCAAAAAATGTGGTGTTGATAACAAAAAAGGGAGTGCCATTTTTTTTACCGGTAAGCCGCAGGCAGTACCTTTTGTTTATGAAAAAATGTGTTGAGGTATCGCTGGCTACTCAAAAGAAAATGCTGGCAGAATCTATAAAAGAAAAAGCAGGCCTGGAAAATGCCATCAACATTTCTATCAACTATTCCTTAAATGATGCTAAAGAAATAGATGCTTTTTTAGCCAGCCATAATGCCGATTACCTGAACAAACCCTGCATAACAGATCATTCGCTGGAATCATTTTTTGGCAATAAATTTCCGGCTGATAAAGATTATTTTTTAAATGATGCAGCCGATGGACACGCCTGGGTAATCATTAACCCTGGTTATATAAATAAAAAGCTTGCTCCTAATATTCCGCAATTTTTTTCTTTTACCTGGACACAAGGAGAAAAGGATGTAGAAAAGAAAGCAGCTTTATTATTCAAAGATACTTTTGATTTTAAAAAACTGGAAATGCTTTTGCAATAGCGAAAGGACATTTATCAATTTTATCAAATTAAAAAACTATCAAGCCTGAGCTTGTCGAAGGCGGTTTTCAAGCTAAAGACAAGCCCGTTTCGACAAGCTCAACCTGACACTCTGCTGTAGAAACTTCTAAGATTCTTTACTGGTAACCCTTATAGATTTAACTGTGTACCTTTGCCCAACTTTCATTATGCCATTCAAATCAACAAAACTCCGGTCAGTATTCATTATCTTCTGGTTTTTACTGGCGTACATACTTGCGGCATTGATCTGGTGGTTTATTGCGCTAAACAGGCAAAACCAACAAATGACAAAGTATGAAATAGAGCAGTTGCAATTAACTGATAAAAATTACCAGGCAAAGTTTACAGAAATCAAATTATTGGAAAAAAGAAAGATGGCTCAATACCTGGGCGAGGGTGTCACTTTTTTTCTGCTCATCATCGCAGGTGCTGTTTTTGTTTTCAGGGCAGTAAGGCGTGAGTTGAGGATAAGCCGGCAGCAGCAAAACTTTATGATCGCCATTACACACGAATTAAAAACACCCATCTCGGTTGCCAGGCTAAACCTGGAGACCATGCAGAAAAGAAAATTGGATGAAACACAACAGCAGCGTCTGATACAAACCACACTGGAGGAAACCAACCGGTTGAATGCGCTTTGCAATAACATGCTGCTGGCTTCGCAGATGGAAGCCGGAGGTTATGGCATTACCAATGAGGAAACCAATATCAGCGAATTGATCGGCAAATGTGTACAGGATTTTATAACCCGCTATCCACAACAAAAAATAGAAACTGCTATTGCACCCGGTATTTTTATTAATGGCGACAGGTTATTGCTACAGATGCTGGCCAATAACCTCCTTGATAATGCCATCAAATATGGTAACAAAGAACCTGTAAGCATTTCCTTATCAGAAAAAAATGACAGGATCATTTTCGGGGTAATTGACCAGGGCAAGGGAATTCCGGCAACAGAAAAAGATAAAATATTCACCAAATTTTACCGGATAGGCAATGCAGCTACAAAAGCGGCAAAGGGAACGGGATTGGGCCTCTACCTCAGCAAAAAAATAGCAAGCCAGCATAATGCAAACATTTCTGTGACAGACAATACGCCATCTGGTGCTATTTTTACAGTCACATTACATTCATCTATTGAAAAATCATAGCTTCAAATATGCCTGATAAAAAATTTTCCATATTACTGGTTGAAGACGAAGAAAATTTGCAGGAAGCGCTGAAGCTGAACCTGGAACTGGAAGGCTATGAAATTACCGGTGCCTATGATGGTGCCGAAGCATTAAGGGCTGTTCAAAAAGAATTTTTTAACCTGATCATACTGGATGTTATGCTGCCCGAAATTGATGGCATTACGGTTTGTGAAACCATCAGGCTGAGTAACCCCGATATTCCTATTTTAATATTGAGTGCCAAAAACAGCAGTGCCGACAGGGTTTTAGGATTAAAGAAAGGAGCTGATGATTACCTGACCAAACCCTTTAACCTGGAAGAATTACTGATCCGTGTAAATAACCTGATCAAAAAAAGCGAGCGCCTCAGCAGCAAAGAACCTATCCCCGATATTTATACTTTCGGAAAAAATAAGATTGATTTTAAAGCATCCGAAGCCTTTACCAAGAGTGGCGAAAATGTAACACTCACCAAAAAAGAGATCATGTTACTGAAGTTGCTGATTGAAAATAAAAATGAAGTGGTAACCCGCGAAAAGATCTTACAGGTAGTTTGGGGTTACAATGTTTATCCTACCACCCGTACCATTGATAACTTCATTCTCAACTTTCGTAAATATTTTGAAGAGGATAGCCGCGACCCCGCCTATTTTCATTCGGTAAGGGGTGTGGGATACAAATTTACTTTTGTTTAACTGCGATAAGTATTCAGCAACTGTATGAGGTCATGCGCCTTATCATACATTCCTCTCATCTTTTCATTATCTGCAAAAGGAGTATATAACTGCCATTCAATTTCATCGATCAATTGCTGTAACTGCACGGCCGTTTCGGTGCTTATCCCCTTTGCATCCAGTTGTTCGGCAATATTTTTCCTGTTCAGATCTTCTGCAGCAATGGCGAATTTCTTTGACAGGTAATTTTTTAATCCCTGGTTTAAATGCATATAAAATAAATGTGCGTCTTCACGCTGCAGGCATTCTTCAGCAAGTGTAAGCGGATTCTCCTGTGCCAGTAAAATTTCTTCAACAGGTTTTTCTGCTCCGGCTTTTATTTCCAGCGCTGATATTTCATCAGTCGAAATTTTTTCTTTCTTTGTATCCCGCTTTAACCATACGACCAGGCCTATAATGATAAGCACAGCAACAAGACTAACCACCCTTAAGCGATTACTGAAAAATTTTGCCAGGTAATTATCATTTTGTTTTGTGCCTGTATCAGTAACTATTTTTTTAGGTTTACCCGTTCCTTTACTAATACTGACGGGGATGGGCGCTGTTTTTACTGTTTTATATTTTGAATCGCGGGTATCAAAATAACTGAATTCAACTGCCGGCAAATTATAATCACCCGCTTTTGAAACGGTAAAAGGGAATTCAAATATTTTTCTTCCGCTTACCGGTATAGTACCCTTATACAGGTCGTCTGTTGCTTTCGGATCAAAACCTTCAATACCGGCAGGCCAGATAATTTCAGGTGCATTGATCATTTGCAGGTTGCCTTCTCCCGAAATAACAATTGCCATTCTGCCTGCATCATCCGTACTGAAATTATTTTTTTCTACCGCTGCCGTAATAGTAAAATTGCCAACAGCACCCTTAAAACCTGCAGGCTTATTTATATCAGGCAAAGGCTTAACTAAAATACTTAAGGGCTTGCTTTGCAGGGTCACTTTCTGAATTTCTATTCCTTCTGCAGGAACAGATACATCTGTAAAGTCTCCGAAAATATCTCCATGTTGATTTACATATTCAGCTTTAATAAACTGCACATTGTTTTCAATTTCAGCAATACCAAGTTCCAGGTTGCCGGCCAATAAAGGATACAATTGCACTTTACGAATGACGTATACATTATATTCTCTGCCATCCAGTTTTTCGGTATGGTAACTCATGTCATTGGGCTGTTGCATATCCAAAACAGAGAAGCCATTAAAGGATGGATTTTTAACCAGGTTACTCTCGCTCTTCAGGCGTGTGTATAGTTTGTAAGTAGCCACAAGCGGTTCGCCAACATAGCAGGAGTTCTTATCTGCCTCTACCCTTACCATCATATTTCTTTTTATCTTATCAGCCGGGTTTTCGCCCTTGCGCAAAATATAATCGTTGTAAGCTGATCGTTGTGGAGCAGGCTCTGCAAAAGGATCCATACCACCAAACGGAGAATTGGCAGCATTGGCGCCTGCACTATTACCGGTAGCATTTGCGGTAACTTTTAAACTAACCGGGTTGCTTTTATAATCGCCGGCATCTGCTTTTGCCATGGCCGCAGGAATAATAAAATTGCCAATTGATTTTGGTTTAATGACAAAATTTAAAGCGATGTATTTTTTTACAACCCCATTGATCATCGTCATGCCATTCTCCTGGTTTGGGCCACTAACGATGATAAAATTCTTTAAATTGGGAGGAACAATCTGCTGCACTTCGTTTGCATTTTCAACCATCAGTTTTAATTGAGCATATTCATCCTTACCAATTTCGGCCGGTGATATAGTGGCAGAAAATCTGATCTGTGCCTGTACACAAAAGCCTGCCAGCAAAAGAAAGAGTGGTAATATTTTTCGTAAAACAGATCGTATCATAACGGTAGCAAAAATAACGGATTGCCTGCTGCCAAATAAGGCCACAAAGTATAAATGGTTGAAATGAATTGTTAAACTCAACCCCCTCTCCTTGGAGAGAGCCGGGGTGAGGTTTTACAGATCACCCAACTGTGGACGCAGAACAATTTCCTCTACACAGGCCTGCGGAGAAAGCTTTGCTGCTGCATATACCATCGTAGCAATGTCAGTAGCTTCCATAATGCGTTTGGGATCAATACCGCTGCCACTCCAGCTATCTGTATAAGCAGCCCCTGGTAATACATGCGTAACTTTTATGCCATACGGCTTCATTTCTTCACGCAGGTTTTTGCTAAAACCATATAGGGCAAACTTGCTAATGCTGTATGCACCACCATTTGGATAGGCTGTTATGGAAGCGATGGAACAGATATTGAAAATATGTCCGCTCATTGCCTCAATCATCCCCGGTAACAGCATCCTCGTTAAATGATAAGCACTGTATGTATTTACTTCCATCAGCTTTTCAAGCATACCATCATCTTCGCCATAAGCACTTCCCGGCAGGTAGATACCGGCATTATTTACGAGGATATCAACCCTGGTTGTGTTAGCCAATACCCAATTTGCAAATATTGTCAATGATTCCTTATCACCAACATCACAGGTTTTGCTGTACACCGTAATATCCGGAAAGAGATCCTGCAATTCTTTACCCGCCATATCCAGCTCTTCCTTATTTCGTGCACAGATAAAAAAAGTATGACCCTGTTTATCCTGTGCAAATACTTCTGCAATGGCTTTACCCAGCCCTTTTGATGCACCTGTTATTACGATGTTCATTGGTAATTTGTTAAATGATTATCTTGCAATGATAAGTAAAGTTAATGCCTGTTCATTTAAATTATTGAGTAAACCAATGCCCGGATACAAACATCTTTTTTTTGACCTAGACCACACTTTGTGGGATTTTGATGCCAATGCCAGGGAAGCACTTGCTGAACTATATGTTTTATTAGAACTGAACAGCAGGATAAAAATTCCCTTTGAGGATTTTTATCCAAAATACCTGTTTCATAATGAAGTGTTGTGGGGCAGTTACCACAAAGGCCTGATAACTGCAGATGACCTGAAATGGAAACGTATGTGGCGCACCATGCTGGATTTTAAAATTGCCGATGAAGCACTGGCCAAAGACATGAGCGGTAAGTTCCTGGAAATACTGCCTACCAAAAAAATACTTTTTCCGCATACGCTGGAGATACTGCATTACCTGAAAGAGAAAAATTACGGCCTGCATTTGATCACCAATGGTTTTGAAAAAACGCAATGGAGCAAATTAAATAACAGCGGACTGAGCGGGTATTTTACGCACGTAATTACCTCGGAAGGCAGCAACAGTTTAAAACCCAAAAAAGAGATCTTCGATTTTGCTATGGATAAAGCAGGATCTGCCCTGCCCGAAAGCATTATGATCGGCGATAACCTGGATGCCGATATACAGGGCGCCATGAATGCCGGCATGGATACCGTTTTTGTAAACCATATAAATGCAGTGGCTCAAATAAAACCTACCTACACCGTTACACATTTAAAAGAGCTGGAAGCTATTTTTAAATAACTGCCTTTTATAAATCCCATATTTGCTCTGAGCTCTACCCCCTCTCCTTTGGAGAGGGTTGGGGTGAGGTCCTTTAAAATAAAAAACCTTTCGGTTAAGAAAGGTTTTTACATAAGTTTTTGCAAGTTCATTACATTTTAGCAGTAGTCTTATCCTTGTCTTTGCAGCATCCTGCTTTAGCGGTTTTAGACTCTTTAGAGCAGCAGGTTTTTCCTTTTGCACATTTTTTCTTGTTTTTACCTTTGTCGGCCAAAGCGATACCGCTAACAAACATAAATGCTGTCGCTAATAAAAATACTTTCTTCATAATTATATAAATTTAATTAATTATACTAACGTAAATGTAGGGTAGAAATTGCAGAGTACCAATTTTACAACTGTTAAAGTTAAAGCGTTGCAATTATGGTAACACCACCTTGCACAACCTGATTCAAAGCCACGTTTATCTTTGTTCCTACGGGCAAAAGCAGGTCAACGCGGCTACCAAATTTAATAAACCCCATTTCTTCGGTTTGTTTAACTTTTTGTCCTACGGCCAGGTAGTTTACAATGCGTTTGGCCAGTGCGCCGGCGATCTGTTTAACCAATATCTCTGTATTTCCGTTTCTTATAACTACGGAATGGCGCTCGTTATCAGTAGATGATTTAGGATCCCAGGCCACCAGGAATTTACCTTTGTGGTATTGATTATATACCACATCACCATCGATCGGGTTCCGGTTAACATGCACATTGGCCGGACTCATAAAAACAGAAACCTGCAGGCGTTTGTCTTTAAAATATTCTACGTCAATGATTTCTTCAATAACCACCACTTTACCATCAGCCGGTGCAATTACAGCTCCGTCAATAATGGTGAGTTTGCGGTTTGGTATACGAAAAAAAGATACGAGAAAAAGTAAAAGGCCAAGCGTAATAAAAAAGATGATGGCGCAAAGCCACATCAGCGAAGCACTAAAAAAAAAGAAAACCACCAAATTTATGGCGCCAAAGACCAAGGTACCAATCGCAATGCTTTTATATCCCTCCCGATGTATGGTCATTATTTTATATTAAGCTGTAAAGATAAAGAGTATGGATTAGTTTAGGGTTTAGAAGTTTATTTGATGAAGAAATAAACAAATATCCAAACGGCAGGCACGGCTACAAGCAGGGAATCAAACCTGTCTAAAAAACCGCCATGGCCGGGCATAAAACTACCGCTGTCTTTTACATCAGCCATACGTTTTAATTTGCTTTCCAGCAGATCACCGAGGGTGCCGAAAATAGCACAGAGACCGGGTACGATAAACCAGATAGCAGTTGGAGTAGATAATAATTGTAATTCTTTCCCCATGATTAATGGAAATAAAAAACCTATCGCTACAATACAAAGTATAATTCCACCAATTGTACCCTCCCAGGTTTTCTTGGGAGATATTTTTGTTAGCGGAGTTTTACCGATAAAAGATCCTACCAGGTAGGCCATGGTATCATTTATCCAAATGGAAAAAATTATGATACAAGGAGCAGCCTTATCATAATATACTTCCCTCATATCACCATCTATATTAATTATTGATCCGAGACTCATGTTTATCATCATTAAAACAGGCATTGTGATGTATATCAACCCAAATAAACAATAACCCAAATATTTCTTTCTATAAATTTTCTTCATCAACCTTACATACTCATACCAACACCCAAAATGTATCACCGTAAACAAGATCAAAAAACTCCAGAAATTCCAGAATAAGCCAACCAGCATGACCGCTACAAAAAGCAGTGCAGTTAAGGCCCTTGTTTTAAACGTTTGAATATTTAATGCCAATACTAATTAATTTTATCTTCGGGAAAAGAATGTAAAATGTCTACATGTTCCAGCAGGTCCTGCTCTTCAAAAGCTATCTGTGTGCGGTTTTTAGCCGATGCTTTTTCAAACAGCAAAAAAATACCGTAGGTTAATGCAATGGCTATCAATCCGCCCCATAGCGGAATTTTGGGATCGAGTTTATCAACTTCCACTTTCTGTACATGCCTCGATAACCAGAACAATTGAATTACTGCAACCGTATTATTTAAAAAATGGGCAACAATATTTACCCAGAGATTTTTACTGCGCTGGTACATCAATCCCAATACAAAACCAAGTAAGGTTCTGCTTAAAAACAGGAACACCGACATGTGAATAAAACTGAATAATAATGAAGTAACGATTAAAGCCAGCAAGGGAGCTTTCCACCAGCGTTCCAGTAAGTTCTGCAACGTGCCCCTGAAGAAAATCTCTTCAAATAATGCCGGAAAGAAAGCCATGATAACAATGGCCATAAAAAATTCGCCCCAGCTTTTTAAATTGCTTAAAGCCACTACCTGTTCCGTATAGGCCTGCTCCATTTGCATGCCCAATGCATTTAGTTTTGGAAAATTTATTAGCAGGTCTTTACTCAGGTCGGCCAGTGGGTTGGCAATTACACCTGCTAAAAAAATAAGAAAAAAGCCGAGCGTTATCTGCTTTGCATTGATATGTTTATTAAAACCCAGCCAGAATTTATTTTTTCCATGGCAAACCAGCAGGAAGAGTACGGAAGGTAAAAACAACAGCGAGAAGGTACCCAAAACCTGGGCAAGCCTTGCATAAGCCACATTTTCGGGTAGTAGCAGGGCTTTTATCATAGCTTCCCCCATCTTATCAGGTGCCAGGCCGGATGGTACCAGCATCATCCCTATCAATAATTGTATACCGGCAGTTAAAATAAACCCTGCCGCTAAAAAAACCATTAAAATACCCAGTTGCCCCCATCCTGTAAACCCTTTTACACTCCTAAATTCCATAGCTAAGCCGATTATTTGTAAATTTGCAGTCGCAATATACAATGAGTAAAAGTTTTAAAAAATAAAATGCCAAATATAGGTCCCATACAATTACCTGAATTTCCCCTCTTACTGGCTCCTATGGAGGATGTAAGTGATCCTCCGTTTCGTGCCGTTTGCAAGGACCACGGTGCCGACCTGATGTACACTGAGTTCATCAGCAGCGAAGGGCTGATACGTGATGCCATCAAGAGCCGCCAGAAATTAGACATATTTGATTACGAGAAACCGGTAGGTATTCAAATTTTTGGTGGCGATGAAGAGAGCCTGTCGCTGGCTGCCAAAATCGTGGATGTAACAAATCCTGATCTGCTGGATATAAACTTTGGCTGCCCGGTAAAAAAAGTGGCGTTAAAAGGGGCGGGTGCCGGTGTATTAAAAGATATTGACCTGATGGTGCGGCTTACCAACGCTGTTGTTAGATCCACTTCACTTCCGGTTACCGTAAAAACAAGATTGGGTTGGGATGATAACACAAAAAATATTGAAGAGGTTGCCGAGCGCCTGCAGGATGTTGGTATAAAAGCATTAGCCATTCACGGCCGTACCCGAACGCAGATGTACAAAGGACAGGCAGATTGGGAACTGATCGGGAAAGTAAAAAACAATCCCAGGATCACCATGCCCATATTTGGTAATGGTGATATTGACAGTCCGGAGAAAGCACTGGAGTACAAAAACAAATATGGCATTGATGGTATCATGATCGGCCGTGCCGCCATTGGTTACCCATGGATATTTAACGAGATAAAATATTTCTTAAAAACCGGTGAACATTTACCTGCGCCTTCTATTGAGGACAGGGTGGCCGTTTGCAAAAAACACCTGCACAAATCTTTTGAATGGAAGGGCCCTAAAGTAGGCATTTTTGAAATGCGCAGGCATTATACCAATTATTTAAAAGGTTTGCCCGGCATAAAAGATTACCGTTTAAAATTAGTTACGCTGGAAACAGTTGAAGAGATAGATGCGATACTTGATGAGATCGTAATTAAATATGCCGGTTATGAATTTGAAAAAACGCCGATAGAACTGGTTAATTATCATGAGAAATGCCCGGTGTAATATGGGTCGGGACGCTAACCTAAGCGAAGCGAAGGAGCGACCTGAACCATATTGTGATGTAATGACCCAAGCCTTCGAAAGCTTTCCAGGCCTGCTAAATAGAACCATCATAAAATAAAATTTTATGCACCTCATACAAAACGAATGCTATCACATTTATAATAGAGGTAATACAAACAAACTATATTCTTCAATAATAACAATTATATCTTCTTTATAAAAAAAATACCTGAGCAACTGGCACCTTATGCAGAAATTCTTTGCTATTGCCTCATGCCAAATCATTTTCATATCATAATCCAGGCAAGTGAAAAAAGTGTTACAGAGAGAATATCATTTGGTGGGAAACCAATGCAGGAATTTGCATATCGTGTTGGCATATTACTAAGCAGTTATTCTCAGGCCATAAATAAGCAAAATAATACTACAGGGTCCTTGTTTCAACAAAAAACAAAGGCTAAAATATTATCGGAAAAAATTGAAGGTAAAGAGGAAAATTACCTGGAAAACTGTTTCTTTTATGTACATAACAACCCTGGTGAAGCAGGTCTTATAAATTGTTTAGAAGAATGGCGATGGTCATCATACCTGGATTATATAGATGCCAGAAAAGGCACATTATGTAACAAGCCATTATTTTTTGAACTGACGGGCCTAACAACAAGCGATATTATTAACCGGTTAAATTTTAATACAGATGAAACTCTCCTTAAAAAGTTTTATTAATACGGTTCAGGCCGCATAAGCGTTCCGACCCTAACCTGCAATTATTTTATGTAGTTCATTCACATAAACCTCTCCCCTGCTTTCTGCAAAATAATCTACACCCAGCATAATGGCAGCCTGTATGGTAAGGGCAAGCCCCAGGCCATACCAAAATGTTTTACCCGGGTTAGTACGAAAAACAAAAAACAACACAAGCCCTGTAATGATAAATGCTATTTCTACCCAGCGGTAAATAGCAAAATTTTTCATGACTGTTTTCATCCGGGGCATTTCGGTCTGCTTCACAAATGAGACCGGGTCGATACCAATATTATAAGCAATAGTTGCTTTTTGCTTATCTGTTCTGGTATACACTGAATAGCCTACAACCATTTGTACAAGTCCGATTGCAAGTAATGAAATGGCCGCTCCTTTAAAAAAGGATGGGTTGCTTTTGATGAAGAAGCCAAACACTGCTGCAAGTAAAACCGCCGTAATCCCAATGATGAGGAACAACAGGCTTTCCTGCTTTTCTCCTGTAAAGTATTTGTAGATAAAACTAAAATCTCTTTGCTCAAACATAAAATAATTTTAATGATTTAATGCTGCTGCAATTTCTTTCCCCATTGGCTCAATGGTTGAACCGAAATAGTTGGTAAGCCTGCCCTGTTCATCCACTATATACTTACAAAAATTCCAGGAAGGCTGGGCATTATTCCAGCCGTTCTTTGTTGAATCGGTAAGCCATTCAAATATTTTATTCTGACCGGAACCTTTAATTACACTGCTTTTTTTCATCAACGGAAAACTTACACCGAAGTTAAGTTTGCAAAAAGATGCGATTTCTTCATCAGAACCTTTTTCCTGTTCTTTAAAGTCGTTGGCCGGAAAACCAATAATCACCAGTTTGTCTTTATATTGCTCACTTAGCTTTTGCAAATCATCATACTGGCCGGTATAACCACAATCAGATGCTGTGTTTACCAGCATTATCTTTTTGTCTTTTAACTGCTCAAAATCAAAAGCCTTACCATTAATGGCTGTATCGCTCAATGAATAAAAAGAAACGGCAGGCATTGCTTTTTCGTTGGATTGGTTAGTATTATTTATGCCTTTCTTACCGGCAAACCACATCCACACCGGGTAAACTGCTTTTAAAAACTTTTGCCTGGTTGTCATATTGATTGAATTTTTATTTGCAATTTCTACATAAGTCCAAAAAGCTACGATTAATAATAAAAGAACAATTAAGATTCTTTTTAGTTTACCTGGCCGCTTTTTACCTGTACTCATTTCGTTACCAATTATTAACTACTTAATGATCATTTTAAAAAGTTTCAGCTTACCCTTAAACGGCGGATATTTTATCGCCGGGTCAAACCAGGTTGGTGTTCTCATCACGGCTTTTTTATGGCTGAAGGTTTCAAACGAATATTTACCATGATACTGCCCACTGCCGCTGAAACCCCTGCCACCAAAGGGTAAATTATGATTGGTTAAATGAAGTGCTGTATTATTCACACAGCCACCACCAAAGGGCACAGTGCTTAACCAATCCTGCTCCTTCGCCTTATTGGATGTAAACACATAAAATGCCAATGGGTTGGGATTATTGGCAATTATTGATTTGGCTTCTTCGGTATTTTCAAAAGGGATGATGGGTAGTATCGGGCCAAAAATTTCTTCTTTCATTATAGTTGCGTCCAATGAAACATCTTCCAAAATGGTTGGTTCAATATATAATTTACTTCTATCTGATTTACCGCCACAAATAATTTTACCCTGTTGCAAATAACCAGTTAGCCGGTCGAATTGTTTTTCATTAATTATTTTTCCATACTCATAACTTGTTGCGGCATCGGCTCCAAAAAAGAGGGGCAAGGTTTTTTTAAATGCCGCAATAAGTTCTTGTTTTTTTGACTCATGTACCAATACATAATCGGGTGCCACACACATTTGCCCGGCATTGCTGAATTTGGCAAAAGCAATACGTTTGGCGGTAACTGCTATATTGGCATCGCTTTCTACAATGCAGGGACTTTTACCGCCAAGTTCAAGTGTAACAGGCACCAGTCTTTCTGCCGCCATTTTGTAAATTATTTTTCCAACGGCTGTGCTCCCGGTATAAAAAACATGATCGAAAGTAAAGTTGTTCATCATCTGCGGAACAACTGTTGCACCATCTCCTTCAACAAAGTGAATATAATTTTTATCAAAATTTTCTTCGATCATTTGTTTCATTATTGCTGATGTAGCGGGTGCAAATTCAGAGGATTTAAGAACCACGCCATTGCCTGCAGCCATGGCACCAACCATCGGTGTCATCAATAATTGAAAAGGGTAATTCCACGGGCTGATGATCAACACAACACCTAGCGGCTCCTGCATCACAAAACTTTTTGACGGCATATTGAGTAAATTGGTTGATACCGTTTCCGGTTCCATCCAGCTTTTTAAATGCTTCAAAGTATTACTGATTTCGGCTAACAGGAAACCTGTTTCAGTAACCCAACATTCTTCCGGACTTTTCTTCAGATCAGTAAATAATGCGGCGTGTATTTGTCCTTCGTATTTTTTTACGGCCAACTGTAATTTTTTCAATTGCTCTTTCCTAAATGAATATGGCCTGGTTATACCGCTATTAAAATAGTTGCGCATTTGAATTAAGTTATCCATTACAATTAAATTTGCTGAAAGGTACTACTTCGCTCATTATTACAAGGGCCATGTTTTATACCATTTTTATAGATTAGCTATGTAGTAATTATAGTAAATTGAGCATGATGACCGATGAACAATATATGCAGCAGGCGCTTATAGAAGCACAAAAAGCTTTTAATATGGAAGAAGTGCCGGTGGGGGCTATTGTTGTAATGAATAACCGGATAATTGCCCGTGCCCATAACCAGGTGCAGTTACTTAATGACAGCACAGCCCACTCCGAAATTTTAGCCTTAACCACAGCTTTTAATTTTTTAAGCAGCAAATATTTACCTGAAGCAACTTTGTATGTAACACTGGAGCCTTGCCTGATGTGCAGTGGTGCCTTGTACTGGAGTAAGATTGGCCGGATCGTTTATGGTGCCGCTGATGAAAAGAATGGTTACAGAAAATGTTGCGGTAATAATGATCCCTTCCACCCAAAAACCCAACTTGTTACTGGTGTTTTACAGGAGGAATCTGCCAGGCTGATGAAGGATTTTTTTAAAGCCAGGAGATGATCATTGAATGACCAGTTTATTTCTGACGCTTTTCGTTCCCTGTTTAAGCAATAAAAAATACAGACCTGGTTTTTCTGAAAACATCAGCACAATAATTTCGTCACCACTGAATACAAGCCTTTTATCCTCTCTTATCAATTTTCCCCTGTTATCAACGAGCTGGATCTTTACATAGCCCGGATCAAATCCTTTGATCTCCATGTCAACCTTGTTTTTTGCAGGGTTAGGATACAAACGGATTGAAGGTTTTTCTTTTACGGATGCTGAATCAATTTTTATTGGCGGGGTATTTGCCGGTACATTTTCCCTGGTGTGAATTGAATCCGGGGTTTGTGCCGGCTTTTGCGAAAAACCGGTATAAATTCCCGAAAACGTAAAAATAATTAAAGTGATTTTTTTCATTTTAAACCAACTAAGGAAATAGATAACGTAAATTTGTAGTCAATCATTCACAATAATTTCTTAAAAAATAAAACACATACATTATGGCATTTACACTACCGGCTTTACCTTATGCAACCAATGCATTAGAGCCACATATCGACACAAAAACAATGGAAATACACCATGGCAAGCATCACCAGGCCTATGTAGATAATTTAAACAAGGCTATTGCCGGAACCGATAATGAAAATAAGACCCTTGAAGAACTGGTTGCAGCAGCTGGGTCGATCAGTCCAGCAGTACGCAACAATGGCGGCGGACATTGGAACCACAGTTTCTTTTGGGAGAGCCTGGCACCCAACGCAGGCGGAGCTCCAACAGGTAAACTGACTGATGCCATCAACGCCGCATTTGGTTCTTTTGATGTTTTTAAAGAAAAATTTGCAGCCGCAGGTATGACAAGATTTGGTAGCGGCTGGGCATGGCTGATCGTTAAAGACGATAAGCTGGAAGTTTCATCTACACCTAACCAGGATAATCCACTGATGGATGTGGCCGAAGTAAAAGGTACGCCCATTCTGGGTTGTGATGTATGGGAACATGCCTATTACCTGCATTACCAGAACCGCCGTGCAGATTATTTAGCAGCTTTCTGGAATGTGGTAAACTGGAATAAAGTGGCCGAAAGATTTTAACCCCCTCCGCCCTCTGAAGGGGGAACTACCTTAAATTCACAGCTGTAATTATTTAAGATTACAGCTTTTTTATAAAAAATAATAAAAAACAAATCTTCGAATCATTCTTCGCAGTTACCCCTTTAGGGGATAGGGTATTTCTACGGCACCGGATCATACCCATGACCGCCCCATGGATGGCATTTACTTACCCTTTTAGCAGTAAGCCAAAATCCTTTAAGAGGCCCGTATTTTTTAAACGCTTCAAGACCGTATTGAGAGCAGGTGGGTGTGTATCTGCACTTGGGGCCCAGCAATGGAGAAATGATCCACTGGTATAACTTTATTAAAGCTATAAACGGGAAGCTACATATTTGCCGCAGTAATTTCATTCGCTATTTTATTGAGCCTGTCTAATACGTGAGTGATCTTCTCATAGATCAAATCATATCCGGGCAATTCGTTTCCTACATAAATAATAAAAACAGCCAGTTGCTTTTGTTGTAGTTTTAATAGGCTTTGCAGCTCATTTTTTTGCAACCGGTACGCTTCCCTCATCAGGCGCTTAATCCGGTTCCTATCAACTGCCTTTTTAAAATGCTTACTGCTTACGGCAAAGCCGGTTTGTAAAGCTGTCTCTGAAGCAAGGTTGTTTTTCCACAATATCCTGAAGGGAAAATTAGAAAAAGACTTTCCCTCCTTAAACAATTGCTCAATTGTTTTACGGCTTTTAAGCTTTTCTTCTTTTTTAAAAGTATATCGTGGTTTTGCTTCCAATTATTCAAAATTACTGCTTCGCTATTTATACTACCCGTAATATTCCTTAAAGCAGTACAAATAAAAATGTCCCCCGACAAATCGGGGGACTGAATTATATTGACCGATTTCCGCTTTGGAAATCAGGCGATCTTATTTTTTATCACCGTGTTCGCTGGAAACAGTCAGACTGTGACGTCCTTTCTTTCTGCGGCTTGCTAATACCTTACGGCCATTTGCGGTTTGCATACGCTGACGAAATCCGTGAACAGATTTTCTGCGGCGTTTGTGCGGTTGATACGTTCTTTTTTTACCTGGCATTGTTTTAGTTTTTTCCTTTTACAAATTAATTTCTGAATTCATTTTTTGTTACACTCACCAGGGCACCATCCCTGCTGTTTGTGAAAGGACGGCAAAGGTAATAGTTTTAATGGATAATTTGATAATGAATAATGGATAATTTATCAAATTACAGGCTCATATGCACCGATTTTACCGGTTTACCGTAGAAGATAGCTGCATGGCTGTCAAAATCTTCGGTGGAGTCGGTAGTAAAAAATGTGATTTGCCCGGTTTTGCTGCATTTCGCTTCTATTTCGGCATGTTTTAGTAAATAATCAGCAAGACTATCTGCTACAATTTCGCCCTGGGAAAGTACCCTTATATTGGCCGGCACGGCTTTTTTTATCTTTTCCATCAGCAATGGGTAATGGGTACAGGCCAATAAAATAGTATCAATGCTACCCGATTGCTGTAACAGGTTATTAATATTCTTTTGAATAAAATAATCAGCTCCGAGGCCATTATACTCATTATTTTCTACTAACGGCACCCACATAGGGCAGGCTTCCTGAAAAACAGTAACATCGGGATAAAATTTTTGAATTTCTATAGGATACGAGTTAGAAATAACCGTTCCGTTTGTAGCCAATATACCCACATGACCGGTTTTGGTAAAGTGGCCAATAATTTCTGTGGTTGGCCTGATAACTCCCAATACCCTTTTTGAAGGATCTATCTTTCCAAGGTCATTTTGTTGTATAGAACGTAAGGCTTTTGCAGATGCTGTGTTACAGGCTAATATTACCAACGGACACCCCTGGTCAAAAAACCATTTTACACATTCTAAAGTGTATTCATAAACAGTTTCGAAGCTACGGGTGCCATAAGGCGACCGGGCATTGTCGCCCAGGTATATATAATCGTATTGGGGCAGTTTGCCTGTTATCTCTTTTAAAACGGTTAATCCGCCATAACCGCTATCGAATATCCCAATGGGTTGTTGCTTCATCTGTCAAAAATAACAAAGCCTCCCGATGGATGTATCGGGAGGCTTTTATTTATTTTCGGAAAATTAATTTTAATTACCCGCTGGTTTAGTACCTGCTGGTGCTGGTGGCGGATCTTTAATTCCCAATTTGGTTTTAACCATTGGTAAAAGGTCATCTCCGGGAGGCATAACCAACAGTGCGTTGGCAGCTTCATCCAAAACAAACGTATATCCTTTTTCTTTTGCTACAAGTTTGATTGCATCCAAAGCTTTTACTTTTACCGGTGCAATTTTATCCTGTGCATATTTTTGAGACTTTTCCTGGGCTTCCTGGTCGTAGTTCTGCAATCTTGAATACAAAGTAACCAGTTCATTTCTCCTGATCTCTTTCATCGTTGGTGATAATTTTGCAGAATCAATAAAATACTGATCCCTTTTAGCGTCTGCATCTTTTTGTAAACTTTGTCCTAACTGTTGTAATGAAAGCTGGTATTCATTCAGATCAGTATTAAGTTTGGCAGCTTCAGGCATTACGCTCATTAATTCATCTGTATTAATGTAACCGATCTTGGTTTGTGCTGAGGCACTTAACATTCCAAACGCCATTACAGCTCCTAATAATAGTTTTTTCATTGTTGTTTTATTGTTTATTTATTTAGTTGTTTAATAAGATTGTTTTTTTATTTAAAAGTTGCATCAAAATTATCTATTACCTATTATTTAACACCCAGGTTCCTGATAATATCTGCGCTCTTATCAAGTTTTGGGTCGGCAAAGATAACAGTAATTCCTTCACTTTTATCCAATATGAAATCATATTGTTTTTCTACCGCCAGCTTTTGTACTGCATTGTAAACCCTATCCTGTATGGGTTTTATAAGTTCCTGTCTTTTCTTAAAGAGGTCTCCTTCAAAACCAAAACGTCTTTTTTGGAGATCGCGTAATTCTTTTTCCTTATTGTATAATTCATCTTCTCTTTTCTTTTTAAGCACATCGCTTAACATAACCTGCTCAGCCTCATAGTCCTTATACATTTTATCCATAAGGGCCTGCTTTTGATCAACTTCCTGCTGCCATTGTTCGCTAAACTGGTCAAGCTGTTTCTGAGCATCCTTGTACTCAGGAAGTTTATCTAAAATATATTTAGAATCAATTACTGCATAACGCTGTGCATTTGAAACAGTGCCCAGCAATAAGAAGCAAGTAGCAAGAATTATAACTTTTTTCATTGTGTAATTTTTTTACAAATTAACTAATAAACAAATAACCTATTAACTTTCTTTTATTCGGGTTCCTGCCCTAACATAAAGGTAAATTTAGCGGCACCTTTTAATCCACTTGTATTATTATACCTGTCAAATCCAATTCCGTAATCAAATCCAAGCAATCCAAACATTGGTAAAAAGAAACGAAGACCAACACCTGCGGAACGGCGGAGTTGAAAAGGATTATAGCTTTTAAAATCATACCAGCCATTAGCTGCTTCAAAAAATGCCAACCCGTAAATTGTACTTCCTGCACTGGTACTGAATGGATAGCGAAGCTCCATCGTGTACTTATTAAAAATAGTGAAAAACTGCGAAGGCGTTATACCATCAGGATTAATTTTAGGGTTTGAATTATCATACACAGGATATCCACGATGTGCTATGATATCATATCCCAACAAGGCAAAATTATTACTTAAACCTGCATCACCCAATTGAAAACGTTCAAATGGAGAGATCTGCAGGTTTTTATTATACCTGCCGATAAAGCCATACTTGGCAGCAACTTTTAAAATGAATTGTTTATTCTTATCTGCTCCCCTTGCCGTACCAATGGGCACATACCATTCGGCATTCATACGCCATTTATGAAATTCCGGTAGCTTATAACTATTATCTGTTGAAGAGGTAATGCCAAGTGCTGAGTAAGGCAATGTAAATTGTCCACTCAGTAAAAAGTTAGATCCACTTGTCGGGAATATCGGATTAGGGCCGGCTGAATTTCTTACCAAAGCGATTTTCAAACTTACGTTGGTAGAAATCACGTTCCTTAATTCGGCTGAATTACCAAACAGGGTATAGTTCTTGAGTTTGTAACGTTGTACATTCAATGAATAGATCAGGTTAAAATAATCATCAGGCCATTTCAATTGCTTACCTAAGGAGATATCAAAGTTTGAGGTTTTTACATAAGAGGTATCGCCACATGATTTACAATAGCTTCCAAAATTATCATATGCATTTGCATATTTTGTATTGGAATATCCAACTGTAAATGAGTTACGTTTTTTGCCTCCCAACCATGGCTCTGTAAAAGAAAAATTATAAGAGCGGAATGCCTTACCATTTGATTGTACCCTTGCAGTTAATTTTTGCCCGTCGCCGGATGGTAACGGATCCCAGGTAGATCGTTTGGTGATATTCTTTATAGAGAAATTATTAAATGAAACGCCCAATGTACCGGTTAAGCCGATACCGCCTCCAAAACCTGCCGACAGCTCTAACTGATCACCGGATTTTTCTTCAATACCCCAGTTAATATCAACTGTTCCGTTATCTGCATTGGGTACTATGCCGGGGTTAATTTTTTCTGCATCAATAAATCCAAGCTGGCCAAGTTCACGCTGTGTTCTTATAATATCCGAACGGCTGAACTTCTCTCCCGGTATAGTTCTTAGTTCACGTCGTATCACATAATCCTTTGTCTTTTTGTTACCTGAAATGGTAATGTTACCATAAACAGCCTGTGGCCCTTCACGCATACGTAATTCAAAATCTATCGTATCGTTGTAAACGGCTGTTTCCACCGGATCTACCTGGAAAAAAAGATAACCATCATCCTGGTAAAGGCTTCCAATATCTGCACCTTCGGCAGAAAGTTGTTTACCAATACGCCTGTTCAAAAGTTCCAGGTTATAGATATCTCCTTTTTTTATACCCAGGATGCTGTTGAGTACAGAATCCGGGTATTTTGTGTTTCCACGCCAAACTATATTTCCAAAATAAAACTGGCTTCCTTCATTTACCTGTATAAAGAGATTGATATTATTCCGCTCGTCTAAAATTGGTGTATCTTTTACAATAACCGCATTCCTATAACCCAAAGCGTTGTAGTAACTGAGCACGTGTTCTTTATCGTCAATATATTTTGTTTCATTAAACTTGGCTCCGCTAAAGCCCCTTATTCTAAAATACGGATCAACATAATCTCTTGTTTTGGTAACAGACATGAAGCCTACATCTTTGATATAGTCTTTAAATGAAGGCTTAACAGCAGTATCACCAAACGGATTTTTTACAACTACAGGGAAAAGTGTAATGCGGTTCATCTCTTTGGTACTCTTCATTTGTTTTTTCAGCTTTCCGGCAGCAATACTTTCATTGCCACTAAAATTGATAGCGTTTACTTTTACTTTATTCCCTTTTTTTATGGTAAAAGTTATAGCTACCGAATTATTTAAACCGGGTGCAACTTCTTCTTTTAGCTGAATATCTACGTTACGGAAACCTTTGTCATAATAAAATTTGCGGATAGCTTCTACTGCACTCAGTTTCATATTGTCTGTTACCACCCTTTCTTTAACAAGTCCTACTTTAGCCTCCAGGTCATCCCGCTCGCCTTTTTTTATACCTTCAAATTTAAAGCTGGACAAACGGGGTCGTTCTGTTATGGCGAATTCCAGGTAAAGGTTTTTATCTTCCAATTTTGTAAATAAAATTTCTATATTGGAGATAAGGCTTTGGCGCCATAGTTTGGCAATAGCTTTACCGAAAGCATCTGTTCCCGGAATCATTACTTTATCACCAACAGCGAGGCCCGAAATGGATATGATCAGGTTTGCATCGAATGCTTTGGAACCTGTTACCGTAATGCCTGCAATCGTATATTCTTTGGGGATCTTGGAAGTAAATATGCTTTCCAGGTCAGGGTTAACAGAAACAGGTATCGTGTCATTCTGGGCCGAAACAAACTGGCTGATCAATAATAGTGTAGCAATAAAAGAAATCCCCTTGTAAATACTCTGCATCAGTTTGTTTTTAACGTGCGGCAAATTAAGCCCAATAATTAAAACTATTTGTTAACCTCATCCTAAATCATCCCTAAAGACGATAAAAAAAGGTGTAAATCCTATGTCTGTGGCGTTCACTCAGTCTTTCAGCCGGTTCATTAGCTTTCTTTTCTCCCTTGGAAAAAAGTATGAAACGCCTATAATTTTGTTGGCTCTTCTTTTTTTATCTGCTCCCCTGTCTTGCCAAATCTGCGTTCCCTGCCCTGGAAATCTAAAATTGCCTCATACAGGTTATCTTTCCTGAAATCGGGCCACAATGTATTGGTAAAATACAACTCCGAATAAGCCAGTTGGTATAATAAAAAATTACTTATCCTGTATTCGCCGCTGGTTCTTATCATCAATTCCGGGTCCGGGTAATTTTTGGTTGTGAGGTATTGCTGCACTGTATCCTGCGTTATAGCTTCTGCCGATAATTTACCTGCCTTTACATCAATTGCTATTTCTTTAACTGCTGTAACAATTTCCCAGCGGCTGCTGTAACTGAGAGCCATTATTAAATTAAGACCGGTATTAGCGCTAGTCTCCTGCAAGGCCTCTTTCAATTCATTTTTTGCGGCATCAGGCAGCATATTAATATCGCCGATTACGTGCAGTTTAATGTTATTCTTATTGAGGGTTGGCACTTCATTATGAATGGTATCCACCAATAGTTCCATCAAACCAGAAACTTCGTATTCAGGCCTGTCCCAGTTTTCGGTACTAAAGGCATAAAGTGTCAGGTATTCGATCCCTAATTCAGCCGCACCTTCTACAATATTGCGTACACTTTCAACGCCATGTAAATGGCCATAGAGGCGGTCTTCGCCCTTTTCTTTCGCCCACCTTCCGTTGCCATCCATAATGATAGCAATGTGTTTGGGCAACCGATGTGTATCTATTTTATCCTTAAGGCTCATAAATGCTAAAAATGCGTAGTCAGGCACAGGGCCTGACTTTGGGGTGCAAAAGTAATAAAATTTTAGTTGGAATAAGGTTTTTAGCTCAAATCTTATAGCTTTAACAGCTTTCCTGAAAAAGCCTCCCCGTTCACCACAATTTTGTACCAATACATTCCTGTAGATACATGGCTGATATTAAACTGATTGATGTTATTAAATACAGCAATACTGTTGCCCTGGGCATTTGATATAAAAACCTGGTTTGCAATAAGCTCTACGCCGTTTTGCATACACTTAAAAACGCCGGTTGATGGATTGGGATACATGATGGGAATGATGCCAACATCCGGTAATACGCCGCCACTGGCACAGGACTGTTTGGCTTTAAGAAAATTTTCATCGTCACCAACTTTTTTGGTAACCGTACAATTTGTACCATTGGTTAAGCTAACAACCGCATTGGGTGAGCTGTAATCGGGAAGTTCAATCATTCGTTGGTTGCCGAATGAATAGGTTCGGCCCAGGTCAGTTACCTGCCACTCAAATTGTCCCGTTTTTGATACAGCCGTTAAACGGGTTATGCAATTGCCCTTTTTATTAACGG
The DNA here is from genome assembly GCA_038226715.1 of Chitinophagales bacterium. GTDB lineage: Bacteria > Bacteroidota > Bacteroidia > Chitinophagales > Chitinophagaceae > Ferruginibacter. The sequence continues at coordinate 63,919 of JBBRQF010000001.1, read as the reverse complement.
TACTTATTGTAAAATCTGCATTGTTGCAAAATGGCTTTGGTTCTGCATACCACAAATAATTACTGATATTGGCAAATACCAGCGTATAATTTGATTTTTTGGTAAACCTGCAGAACCTTCCGCTGGCCGTTGCGGGTATTTCAATATAAAACAAAGCAGAATCGTTAGGGGTTACAAATCTTGCTGTTAATGTTTTTCCGTTATTATCCAGGATAGCGAATGCGTTATTTATATTTTCTGCAGAAGCAAAACCAGCACCTGCCGGGTTACTATTTGCCAGGCTGAAATAAACTTTATTAATGCCCACAGGTATATAAAAATAGCCCGGCATATCAATACTGTTTTTATATATTTCGGTTGTACTGCCAAAGAAAGCGCCGCTTTTGTAAAAGATGTTTTTATTGGTCGTGATCTCCAGTTCAACTGAGGATCTGTATTTGGAGCTAACCGTCATTTTATAATTACCTGCTGCAGGCAACTTAACAGTTAAGGTTCCGGCTTTTGCATTTTGGTTTATTGAAAAATCTTCAATTACTTCCAGTGCTTTATCTGTTGATTCTACCGTAATATTCAGGTACCCTTTACCAGGCATTTCAAAGGAAGGATTGTAATTGATAATAAAGCTTCCTGCCTTGGGCGCTTTGATACTAAACTCACAACGGTTATAATAATCCAGGCCATTTGTGTAATTCAATTTCACTGTTACTTTATCCTGTGGCTTTAAACTGGCAGCATCAAAACGGTCTGCAATAACAGCAACCGGTTCAAATATATATTTGTTGATGCTGTTACTGTATTTCGCAAGATCGTTTCTGAAGTCATTATCAATTTCGGCATTTGCTATCAGCGGCAGGTTACCGTTTTGATAAACTGTACCATTAACACAATTATACTGCTGGTAAAAATCACTGTTGACAGCATAATTGCCTGTAACCATAGATACCAGGTAATAACTGTTAACCAATTGCAGTTTATTTATTTTGGCTAAATACAGGCATAAAGCTGCTGCTTTGTCTTTTTTTAATTCAACCGTATGCTGGTCTGCTGCCCAATCGTAATAAACCGTCATGTAGTGCAGGTATGCTTTCAACTCCCTTAATCTTTGCTTTACAATTTCGGGTTCCTGAATAATCTGCTGTTCTGCAGCATTCACCATGTTAAAATACAATGGCAGTTTATACCGGTTTGAAACACCACCTGCCAGGCTGTTATTATCAGTCCATAACAGCAATAAATTATAAATGGATTTACCTGCACCTGCAAACATATTGTTGCAAAACTCCACCAGGCTGCTGTCAACAGCAATATTGTCTTTTAAGTTTTTATTTGCAGCCAATAAAAAAGGCAGGCTTGCAAACTTCGCAGGCGAAGCTTCCCAAACCAATCCCTGGCTTTTTTTATCTTTTGCGATCTGCAGGGTAGCTTTAAAATCATTTAAATATAAAGCAGGCGTTTCACCGCTCCAGCCAGAAAGATTTAAGTAATTGTATTCAGATATATTTTTAGTTCTGTTATACCAACGGTTGCGTAAACCGTTTGTGCTGGTTAAATTTTGATAAACAACAGGTATTAACTGAACATCCAGCTTTTCATTTATTGTAATATTTGCGGCGGGAACATCTGCATGTGTAGAATAAGCATACATCTGAAACCGGAGGTTTGGATATTTGCTTGCTATTTTTTGTGCCGTGTAATTGGCCAGCGTAATGTTCTGATCGCTTTCTTTGGCATAATCATTTGCATTACAGCCCAGGTTATCTTTAGTATTGCCCCAACGTGCACCATCCGGCACCTCAATCCCCACATTAAAATTGTTGTAATTAAAATTACGATACTGATTTAAGTACAAATTCATATTACCCAGAATATTATTTCTGTAAGCAGTATATTTTTGTTCAATTGTTGATGACCATAGTTGCATGGCAGCCGTACTGTTTACATCCGGAACCGATTGTGAATTTACTTCCCTTGAATTATTGTAACTGGCTACATAGCAGGGATTATTTAGCCAGGTAGCCTGGTTGATACCGGCCATCATACCACTAAGGTGTCCTGCAAACCTGTATTCCCCCGTCATGCAGTTGCGTCGCTGGTATAATGCCCAGTTGTGTCCATTTTCCCCGAAGTAAGTATCCCATGCAAAGCTGTTATCGTTATCCATTGCCCATCGGTTATGGCCACCACTTACAGCCCAACTGTTGTACTTAAAATTTGTGCTGTACAGGCTGTCAGTTTTTTTATAGGCTGATGAAAGCGATGGAATAATTTCCCATACAGAACCGGGTTGATAAAACCTGAATCCCAATTGCTGCAGGTATTGATAAATACCAAAACAAAGTCCGTTATCCTGCGATGCGGAAAATTTAATAAAATTAATGCCGTCGCTTTCTACCCTGCATGCCTGGTTATTGGTAATAGTGGAATCGTAAATAAATATAATGCCCGATTGCGGTAGGACTGAATAAGCTGTTGTGGAAAAGTGACTGCCCGCTACTGCCTTTTGTAAAAGCATAGCAGCATCCTCCGTTGTTGATTTCAACAATTGAGAAGACTTAAGCGGATAACTTACTGTTTGTGCCTTGGTACACAATACACACAACATCGTTATGCCAATAACAAAGCAGTTGCGAATGAACGCCATAGTTTAGTTTTTTGAACTAATTGAAACTATGGTCTCATCACAGAATGATAAGGATTTATGCTTTTGTTATTCTTTGGATGGAAACCAGCAGCATATTGTGCTGCTTTATTGAGGGGCTATAAAAATAGGCATAAAAACTGAATTGCAAAGAATTCCGCTACTTATTTTTTAAAAGCCTCATGAAAAGGCTGTCATTAAAGATCTTTACCCCGTTTTGATTCAGGTGATCTTCATTATAAAAGTCGGCACTATCTGATAACTGCAATATTTTATTAAAGTTATAATAGGTTCCTTTTTCCGAAAAGAAACTGTCTATTTTATTGTTGTCACTGTATTTATCAAATTCTGCCTGTGTTACAGGCGCCTGCACTAATATTAATTTTATACCCTTCTTTTTTACCAGCTCAATAATTTTTGCAAAAGCATCCAACTGGTAATGTATAGGTTTCCAGTTAATCTTTTTTTCCTGTGTTATTACCGGGCTGTTATAGGTTATTTCCCTTTCCACAAAGCCACCGGGTATGTACGTGTCCAGGCCTATCACTTTATTTTCGGTAAAATTTTTATCCCGCTTAAACATGGCTCGGTAACATCCGTAAACAAGCGAGTTGTAGGTTTTTATATTGTTAATTTTGAAAGCCATCTGCAATACAGCCCTGTCAATTTTATCATTCGCAATTATATCCAAAGAGGATTCTACTCCATCATTGGTAAATGTGTAAGGATATACTTCATAGATCAACAGTTTTGGATCAAGCTGATCAATATATTCATCAAGTAATAATTTTGTTTGTATGGGCGACTGTGCGCTTGACCCCAGGTTAAAACTTGTATAGCCGTAAGCTGCTGCAATTCTTGTATCAAATCCCCGGTATGCGTGGGACGAGCCAATAAAAAGTATATCCACTTTATCATGCTTTGCAGCTTCTCTTGTCCTGGTATACATATGCCCGTATGCGCCCAACGAATAGTTCAGGTTCTTTGTATATGCTGCTGGTATACATTCGCCCCAAACAATAAGCAATACAAAATATAAAACAGCAGCAAATATGCTGAATACCAAAAGTTGTTTTATAAATTTTCCCATATGCTGCGTTGCTTTAAAACTGGAAATAAATAAATGCTGAACCCGATGTTGACATATACATACACATTAAAAATACCAGGAACGAATAAAAACTCCAGCGCAACAGCTTTGGCCACTTTGCACCAAATGTTGCAATGGCATATTTCTGTTCCCGGCCCAGCCATTCTACCCCAATAAAAAAAATGATCAGTAATGCCATAATGCCTACATTATTTTGTGTTGAAGCAAAAGCGGCTTTTTCGGGCATATGAAAAAGTGACCGGGAACATATTTTTGCAATATAGGCTCCGGCATGCTGCAGGTTTTCGGCCCTGAAAAATATCCATGCAAATACAGTTAAAGTAAAAGTAAGGCCCATATTAAACAGCTCTTTTAAAGACGGTAATAATTTTCCGGCAGCCACCGAACCCAGGTTATTGCGGTTTGTATTTAACAGCATAGATGGTAAAAAATAAAGAGCATTTAGTGCGCCCCATACAATAAAGGTCCAGTTGGCGCCATGCCAAAAACCGCTTACCAGGAAAATGATAAAGGTGTTTCGTATTTTCATCCAGGTGCCGCCTTTACTGCCACCAAGTGGTATATACAGGTAATCTCTGAACCAGGTTGATAAGGAGATATGCCATCGCCTCCAGAACTCAGCTATGTCTCTTGAAAAATATGGGAAAGCAAAATTTCTCAACAGGTCAATCCCAAATAAGCGGGCGGTACCCAGTGCTATATCTGAATAACCCGAAAAGTCGCAGTATATCTGGAATGTAAAAAATAAAGCTCCCAATACCAGGGTGCTGCCCGAATAGGCTGATGAATTATTGAAAATATTGTTTGCATATTCAGCACAATTATCTGCAATCACTATTTTTTTGAACAAACCCCACAGTATCTGCCTCAACCCATCCACAGCCTTTGCATAATCAAAAAAACGTTTCTGTTTTACCTGTGGCAACAGGTGTGTTGCTCTTTCAATAGGACCTGCTACAAGCAAAGGAAAAAAGCTTACAAAAACCGAATACTCAATAAAATTCCTTTCGGGGATTATTCTTTTTTTATAAATATCAATTACGTAAGACAGCCCATGAAATGTATAAAACGAAATTCCTACGGGTAAAATAACCTGCAACACCCAGAAATTAGTTTTTATGCCCAGCAGCGAAAGCGCCTCAGCAAATGATGCTGCAAAAAAATTGTAGTATTTAAATATTCCTAAAAAACCAAGGTTTATAATTACACTTAACCAAAACCAGCATTTTCTACTGCGGGGCTTTTCAGATGCGCCCATTTTAAGGCCTGTAAAATAATCCAGTAAGGTTGAGAAGATCAGTAAAAAGAGAAAGCGGTAATCCCAGCAGGCATAAAAAAAATAGCTGGCAACCAGCAGTAAGATATTCTGTAGTTTGAGGTTATTTTTTGTAACAAACCAATACAACACAAAAACTACAGGAAGGAATATTGCAAAATCAATTGAATTAAAAAACATGCAGTTGCCGGTTATGTCTTGTAAAACTTAAATGCCCCTGTACAGCAGGACAGCATAAATTGGTTTGTAAAAATAAAAACAGGAATAACAACCTGTATATTCAAATAAATGTATGACAAGTTTTTAATGCATGCTTCAACCAGCAAAAATATTTCAAAACAAAAGCATTACACCGATAGTGTAAGGCCAGGCCAGATTATCATTTAGCACTTGGGCATCTGTACGTGCTGATATTATAGGTTATCCCTATTTCAGCAATAATGTATTGATCTTTTTGTTTGCTCCAGCCACGTTGTCTTCCTGCAACGCCTAATGGATTATCCGGATCTATTTCAACAGAACGGTCCTGCAATAAAGCTGCAGTTGATAAAGGTGTAAAACTGGCCGGGCCGGCATAGGTTGTACTCACATCATCCAGGTAATCGGTAGTGGTAAAACGGTGAGCCACTTCTATGGAGAAATTTATTTTTTCACTGAGATTATATTTAATACCAACACCCAGCGGAATGCACATGGCTAAGGTGCCGTATGGCTTTCTGCCCTTGTATCCAGCCAACTGGCCTTCGGTACCCAATGGACGTAAAAATTCTTTTTTCCCGTTTGTATATGCATAGGGATCGTACGTGAATACACCTACACCCAATGTAACGTATGGTGTAAAGGAATAATCGGGGTTATTGGGAAGAAATTTAAAGAAATTAAAATCTCCCTGCAATGCCACTTCCCAGATATTTGTATTAAAACTCAGGTTACGGGTTTTTTGATATTCATTTTTGCTGTAAGTATCGCTATAACCCAACTGGGCATAGTGCGCACTCAAACGCAACCCCACATAATTACCAAACTGCTTGCGAAAAAAAGCGCCGATGGCAGGTTTGGGACGACTGATTGAGGCCCTGGTATTAAGATCCCCAAAATAATGCGCTACACCTACTGTAATACCAAATTCTCCTTTTTGAACATATTCGTTATCCTGTGCATTTGCTGCAACGGAAATAAAAAGAACGAAAGCAAGAATTTTAATTTTCATAAGGTGCAAAATAAAGAATTGTTTTGAAAAAAACGGCTTGTAGGGTATTTTGTGTTAAAGGCTTTGTTAATCTTTCTTTTTTTCAATACGTAAACCCACGCTCATGATGTTTAATAAAGGATCGTCACGCATGATCTGTGCAATGGTAAAATGATACTTTCCGGCTTGCTTAAACCTGCGTGGTTCTCCATTTAATAATTTTTTAAGATCCCAAATATCATTCATCCCAGTTCCTTCCCAGCCATTGGCATCATCGCTCAATGTAAGATTTACTTTCTGTACATGCAGGCTGTCGCCGGGGGGTTGCAAACCAACATTGAGCCAGATATTATTGTAATGGTATGCATCTGTATGGCGAAGTACCAGGTATATGCTGTAAGCAGAAACAGTATCGGTTATGACAAAATCACCGGCTGCTGTAAATTGTTGCTTCCAGCTATAATCCGGTATTACAGTACTTTGTTCAAATACCTCGAGTTGATTGCAGGAGGTAAAGAAAAGGCAACAGGCAGTAACCAATAATAAAAGTTGAAATTTATATCTGTTGATTTTTTTCATTCCTTAAAGGCCTTATTACTTAGAAAACTTTTTTAAAGTAACCGCTTACAATATATTTAATACCTGTTCCTTTGCCTTCTCCAGCTCATTCTTCATAACCACCACGCATTTTTGAATGTCTGAATCATATGCTTTACTGCCGGTAGTGTTAATTTCACGTCCGATCTCCTGTAATATAAAAGATAATTTTTTCCCTTTCCCTTCCTCCGGTTCCCCGATGATGGATTCAAAATATTCACAATGCTGGCGAAGCCTGATCTGCTCTTCGTGAATATCTATCTTTTCCATGTAGTAAATCAGTTCCTGCTCCATACGGTTATTGTCGATATTTTCTTTACCAACATGTTTCTCCAGCAATTGATTTATTTCGTCCCTGATCCTTTTTTCACGGTTGGGCTCCAGTTTTAAAATGGCTTCTTCCTGCTCATTGATCTTATTGATGCGGCTTAACAGGTCCCGCTCCAATACAGTGCCTTCTTCAGACCTGTGCTGGTTTAAATTATTCAATGCTTCCAGTAATACTTTACTAAAGTCGGCAAAATCGGTTTCACTTAAAATATCATTGGTAGGTGTTACCACTTCAGGCAAACGGAGCAATGCACTAAGTACCGAGTTGGTATCGATATTTAATTCGCCTGCCAGTGTTTCTATTTGCTGGTAATAAGCTTTAATAAGATCAGTATTAATATTAACGGGTTTGGAAGTGCCGTTTTGTTTTATGGTAACCATACAATCAATGGTACCACGTACCAGGTGTTCCTGCAATGTGTTGCGGATCTCAAATTCATAAGGCCTTAACAAGGGAGGCAGTCTAAGCTGCAATTCAAATTGCTTGCCGTTAAGTGCCTTAACCTCTACCAAAAATGTTTTTTCATTTACTGTCTGTTCCGCCCTTCCAAAACCCGTCATTGATTTAAGCATGTAGTATAATTTAGGCTGCAAGTTAAGGATATAATTACGAGTTGTTTTTGGGATATTCTTCAAAGGGTTTAAACCCCATAATACGTTCGGGTTTATCCAGCGGTAAAAATCCATATTGTGCATACAAACCATGTGCATCTTTTGTGGCCAGCATCCATCTTCTTAATCCCTGCAGATTGGGGTGCCCCATGATCATTTCCATCATCCATTTTGACAAACCTTTTCCACGAAATGTTTCTATGATGAAAACATCTGCGAGGTATCCAAAGGTTGCATGATCAGTAACCACCCTTGCAAAACCAACCTGCCGCAAAGTTTCAAAATTTTGTGGCGCAGACAGATCATTTTCATTTACATACAAACCAAAACAACAGGAACCATCAATACTTTGCTGTACTGTTTCAACAGGAATATTCTTAGCCCAATAACTTTCGTTGGATAAATAGTTGTGAATGAATTGAACATTCAGTTTACTTTTATTTGTGCTGATGATAAATTCATCTTTTGCAGCTTCGTAAATTTTCATTTACAAAAAAATTTATGTTTAAAAAAGAAAGTAAATTAAAAACGAAAGCCCGACTTTTTACAGTCGGGCTTTGCTATATATATGGGTTAGTAAGTACCGGGAACCAAATTCCCTTCACAATATTAAAAATAATTTTCGCTAACGAAAAAATATTTACAAATTATTTTATTCACATTTTAATTAAGGCTGTGGATAAGGCATGCTGATTTTTTGGCTTCCCCGGTAAGAAAAAAATAAAAAATCAAGTAGGCCATTTTATGAAATCAACAAATTGGAAATTAACAATTGGCTGAAAGTACTGTATTCACTGGTTTTTAAGCAGGAGTATTTATTTTACCTACTCATCTTATTTTTACATTTTATTTTTAAAGCCGCACAATAATAATGGTTTTAACATTTGTTTTTTGCTGAATTTTGACTCAAAAAATAAATAGAACTATTTTTAGAAACCCGGCAAAAAGAGCTCGTTTTTTAGCTTTTTGGATAAAACAAGTAAAACCAAAGCGATGTACCTTTGTTCAAATTTTTAATTATGCAATTCCCTTCCCCGGTATCATTGTCATGGATCGCCGAATTCATCAACGCAAAATTGGTTGGCAACACAACGCAATCCGCAACTGGTATTAATGAAATACACAAGGTTGAAAAAGGCGATCTTGTTTTTGTTGATCATCCAAAATATTATGAGAAGTGTTTAAACAGTGCCGCCAGTTTTATCATTATCAATAAAGAAACAAACATACCGGAAGGTAAAGCTTTACTGATCGTTGAAAATCCTTTTGAAGCATATTGCAAAATTGCAAATCACTTTCGTCCGTTTGAACCTTCAAATAAAATGATCAGTGATTCTGCCGTGATCGGTGAGGGAAGTTTTATTTACCCCGGCGCATTTATAGGCAATCATGTGAGGATTGGAAAAAACACGGTCATACATCCCAATGCAAGCATCATGGATCATTGCATTATTGGTGACAATGTAGTCATCCAGGCGGGCACAGTTATTGGCAGTGATGCCTTTTATTATAACACAAAAAAAGACCGTGAATTGTGGTATAAAAAAATGCCCAGTTGCGGCCGTGTTATCATTGAAGATGATGTTGAAATTGGAGCCGGGTGTACTATCGACAGGGGTGTAAGTCACGACAGCATAATTGGCAAAGGAACCAAGCTTGATAACATGGTACATATAGGACATGATACCATGACCGGTAAGAATTGCCTGATCGCTGCGCAGGTTGGTATTGCGGGTGTAGTAACACTTGAAGATGGAGTTACGCTTTGGGGCCAGGTTGGTGTTAGCAAAACGCTTACCATTGGTGCCAACGCTGTTGTTTACGCACAAAGCGGTGTTGGTAAGGATACCGAAGGCGGTAAGGTTTATTTTGGCAGTCCAATTGAAGATGCCAAAGAAAAAATGAAGGAGTTGGTTTGGGTAAAAAGAATCCCTGAATTGTGGGAAAAAGTAATGGGCAAATAAGTTTATTTTATTGTTCTTGATTCAATAGCAACTAAAGTAAGGCCATTTACTTTTTGCGTGCGGGTATATTTAAATGAATTTGCCGAAAGCGTAATATTTTCAAGTGTAACAATAAGCGGCGAAGGATACAGGATCATCAATTCCATTTTAGATCTTTCTGCATCCAGGTATTTCCAGTTGAACTTATATTGCTGCCCATTGTAAAAATAAGTGCCGGTATTATCTGCTTCAAATTTATACAGATCATTATCAAAGTTTATGCTGTTACCGGGCGCATCTCTTTTATAATAAGAAACATTGTTGCCATCAATCACCCTGCTCTCCTCCATCTTCCAGGTTACAGCAGTTAATAATGTTGTTGTTGATACGGGCTCTGCCTTTACAGGTTGAGGCTGTTCAATGGCTACAACAGTTTGTGTTGTTACCATTGGCTTTACCAGGGGCACAGTCACTTCCGGGGTTGATACCGCTGCTGTTTTTTGTATAAAGTCGTATGGCAGCATATCGGCTACTTTTTCCCAGGCGAGGTAACCTGAAATAGTTATATCATTCTGTTCATAATAAAATCCGTTTTGCTCAATATTTAAAGATTCGCCAGGTAAAAAAGAAATAACAGAAAGCTGGAATTTTGAAGACGCTTCGGGATTTGCTTCTACATACAATGCCGGCGACTCTTCATTCTTATAAATGACAGCTACTTCTTTTTGCCTGGGTAAAATGTCAAGTATATTACTGCTGTCTTCCATTTTGTAATTAACGGCTCCATAAAAATCTTTTAACGGAATGGCAGTTTCCTTATCATTTTTATTAACGATGAACTGTATCTCAAAACCTTCTTCTTTTAGTTTTTTCTGATACATGCTGCGCATAAAATGGAGGATAGAACCATTGTAAGCAACTTTACGTGCTGCGGCCCACTTTTCTGTTTGTTCAGTACTGCCGGGTTGTATTTCCTGGAACAAAGGGTAACCCGTATATAAACTTACCTGTGTATTATATTCATAAACAAATGAATCCAGTTCATATTTAATAGTATAACCCAATGCATCATTAACAATTTCAAGCGGGGCTGTAGCCAGAATTTTTAAGCGCTTCGTTCTTTTGTAATAAAAGAATTTAAGTGCCTCTTTATTTTTTATATAACACTGCCTGCTATTGACTGTTTTACCAATAAAGTTTTCCATAAAAAAATCGCCGTATTTTTCAAGTCCGTCTGCAACTTCGGAGCTTGATTTTACAACAAACTCTTCCAGTGATTTTTCCTTCTGTTTTATTTCGATCAGCAACTGGTTATTACCGGCATCGGCAGTGGTTACACGTTTTGTCTCTGTCTGGTACCCGGTAAAAGTTATTACAATGCTGTAACCGCCGTTTGGTAGTCTTAAATGAAAAACACCTTCATTATCTGTAGCGGTACCTATGGTTGTATTTTCAGCAAATACCGATGCTCCCTGTAATGGCTGCTTTGTGGTTTCGTCAATAATTTTTCCGGAGATCATATAATCAGACTGCGAAAAAGCAGGAAAGGAAATAAAAGCAATGAGTATGCAGGAGATGATTTTTTTCATGCGATATTTTTATTCCCGATAGATACCGGGTGTTTTTTACAGGAAACTTATAGTGCCGAAGTTACGTTAATGACTGTTAAGTTTTTGTTGTAATACACTGCAGGCTTCTGTAATAGTTTCTTCGATTTTAAGTTATGTAAAACCATCTAACGACTTTTTTAATTTACTGTTATCAAAATTAACTTTTGCCAATGCGGTTGCTGCGGTTTCTTTTGTAATCAACGGATCTTTTCCGGTGAAAAAACTTTTAACGGCTTCCAGCCGCCACACAATTTTTGCCAGCATGGGTGTTACTTTTTTATGCGGTGGCCTTTTTCCAAATGCTTTTGCAATTAAACCAAACACATCTGCATAACTCCTGTTTTCGGCACTGATGATAAAACGCTGTGCCGTAACATCACTGTTCATTAATGCGGTCATTGCTTTTACCACATCTCTTACATCAACAAATCCTGTTGTGCCATCGGCATACCAGGGAGATTCATCGTACACCGTTTTAAAAAGCTGTGATGAACCACTATGCCAGTCGCCGGCACCCAAAATGATCACCGGGTTTACCATTACAGCATTTAATCCTTCGCCAATCCCTCTCCACACCTGCATTTCGGCCAGGTATTTACTTTGGCCATAACTGCTGTTGCTGGTTTCTTCTGTCCAGTTCATGGTTTCATTAATGAGTTCATTCTCACGTATCCTTCCCAATGCAGCAACAGAACTTACATAAACCATTTTTTTAGCCCCGGCATCCAAAGCGGCATTAACAACATTGGCGGTGCCTTCAATGTTTATCTTAAACATTTCCTGTTTACGCCTTGGGTTAAAGCTAACAATGGCAGCGCAATGATAAACCTGTTCCACGCCGTTCATCGCTTCTTCGAGTGCTACCACATCCAGAATATCGCATTGTAATTGCTGCAGATTTTCATTATCAAAATCTGCCAGTGCCGTTTTATTATAAATGGCTCTTACCTGTTTACCATGATGAAGTAGCTGCGTAATTAATTCCTTTCCCAATAAGCCTGCACCGCCGGTAACTAAGATCATTTGCTTTAATTGATAATTTTTTAATTGATAATTGATAATGTTTTAGAGCTAAAGAATATCATTTTTAAACTTTGAATATTTCTTAAATAATCAAACGATCTAACTGCCTGGAAGCATTATCAATTATTCCATTATCAATTATCCAGTCCTCACTTGTACTGATAAAACCCCTTCTTCGTTTTCTTACCCAGTTCCCCTTTAGCAACTTTATCAATTTGTATAGCTGATGGCTTAAATCGTTCTGCCTGGTTGCAGGCATCGTATAATGATTGCGATACCGCAAGATTTACATCATTACCAATGAGATCCATTAATTTAAACGGGCCCATTTTAAAGCCCGAAGCTTCCAGTATCTCATCAACATTTTCTATTGATGCAATACCTTTTTCCACCAGCTTCATACCCTCCAGATAATAATGCCGGGCAACCCTGTTTACAATAAAACCTGGTGCATCTTTACACATTACGGGTGTTTTTTTCATCTGCAAACAAAGATCATAAACTGTTTGTGCAACAGCATCTGTTGTCTGATCACCTTTAACCACTTCTACCAGTTTCATAACCTGTGCAGGATTAAAAAAATGCATACCCACCACCCGTTGCGGTTGCTGCACACCTGCCTGTATTGCAGAAATTGATAAGGAAGAGGTATTGCTGGCAAAAATAACTTCGGAGTGATTTATCTCGGCCAGTTGATTAAAGACCGAGACCTTGGCTTCCACTTTTTCTACGATCGCTTCTATGATGATATCTGCCAGGCAATCATTAGTATCGGTAATAAAACGTATGCGTTCAAAAATATTTTCTTTTTCGGATGCTGTAATTTTTTCCTTGTCTACTAAAAACTGCAGGCTTTTTTGAATGGCTGTTTTTGCCTGATCTAAAACTGTTGTATTAATATCAAATAATAATGTGTAGAACCCATGCTGTGCCGCAGTTTGAGCAATACCACTTCCCATAGTTCCGGCACCGATCACGCAAATAGTATTTATCATTACTGATCCTGTTTTTAGATTTAAGTAAAGATATTATTTCTAAATTGATTTTAGCAGCCAGTATTGCGTAAACATAAAAATGCATTGTTGTATTTTTTATAACAACAATGCATCCTGATATTTTAGCGGGGTTATTTAGTACCGGCTTCTTTTTTAGCCTCTTCTTTCATTTTATCATTGGCGGTAATGGCAAATTCAACACGCCTATTCTCTGCCCGGTTGGCATCACTTGTATTTTCAACTTTTGGTTGGGTTTCGCCATACCAGTTAATGGTAAGCCTTGATGAAGAGATGCCGTCATTCTTTAAATAATCGCCCACAGCTTTGGCTCTTTTTTCTGATAGCGCCATGTTATAACTGTCTCCCCCCTTATCATCTGTATGTCCCTCAACCAGTAAATTTGTTTCGGGATATTCTTTAAATATCTGCACCAGTTTATCCAAAGCCAGTTTTGAATTGGCGGTTATATCTGATTTATCAAAATCAAAATAAACACCCATTTTAGAACCATCCGGATTTTTTTCATTGAAAGTTACCACGATGCCCTCTCCAACCCTTTGTACTTCGGCACCGGGAATTTCATTTTTAATTTTTTCGGCCTGCCGGTCCATTTTATTACCGATGACACCACCGGCAACACCACCTATAACACCACCAATGATGGCGCCCAAAATGGTGTTCCCTTTTCCAATATTATTTCCGATAACCCCGCCTATTACGGCTCCACCTGCTGTGCCGATGGCCGCACCTCTTTGTGTTTTATTTGTCTTCTTAACTGTTTCACAGCCCGTTGCCATCAATAGCACAACAGACATAACCAAACTTATATTTCCAATTATCTTTTTCATAAAATCAATTTTTATTTTCTAACAAAATTATAAATGATGGCTCCTGCATGACCGTCAAATACGATCTCGGATCTTAGTTTCATATTATTATCACCTAGTTCTTTTACGATCAACCGGTAACCATCTCCATTATCCATCGTATTTTTTTTATCATCAAGTCTTTTAAACTGAAATTCCTTATCAAGGTCTTTTGGTTCATAAATTGACCAGCGGATAAATCTTTTTAAGGGCACACAATTCTTACTATTATCAACAATGCTGTAACTACCCATACTGTTATTGGCAATAAAATTCCATTCGCTGCCAATAAAGCAACCAAACTCAGCTTCATTAAATATTTTGGTTTTTACCACGCCGGTAATACCTTCTGTAGATATGGTTTGAAGCACCCAGTTACCATTAATGGTCTTCTTCATGCTTCTGCCTTCTTTAGAAACAGAACATGCACTTAATACGAATATTACCAATACAGTCATTACACTGCAAACAGCAGATCTTGTTTTCATAAAATTATTTTTGATGTAGAGATGCTGAATACACAGGCTTATACTTATACCTGCATCTTTTCAATTATGATGCCAAAAAGGATTTTAGCTATTGTATAATTATGTGAACGGGTTACAAAATTATTACCCGTTTTAATTTGAAGGAGTTATAACCGGCTATGGAGAATTTATACAGCAGGCGTAAACTGTTTTAAAAAACGCACATCGTTTTCGCTGAACAGGCGCAGATCCTTTATCTGGTACTTAAGCATGGTAATTCTTTCGATACCCATGCCAAAGGCAAAGCCGGTATATTTATTACTGTCGATACCACAGTTGTCGAGTACATTGGGATGTACCATGCCACAACCTAAAATTTCGACCCAACCTGTTTTTTTACAAACACTGCAACCTTCGCCACCGCAGATCAGGCAACTGATATCCATTTCGGCACTGGGCTCGGTAAAAGGAAAATAACTTGGGCGAAAACGGACCTTCACATCTTTTCCAAACATTTCCTGTACAAAGAAATAAAGCGTTTGTTTCAGGTCGGCAAAGGAAACGTTGTCGGCAATATACAAACCTTCTACCTGGTGAAAAAAGCAATGCGCCCTGGCACTGATGGTTTCATTTCGGTAAACACGGCCCGGACAAATAATACGAATGGGGAGATTGCCTTTTTGCATTTCACGTACCTGCACACTGGAAGTGTGGGTGCGTAATAACCAATCGGGATTTTGAGAAATATAAAACGTATCCTGCATATCACGGGCAGGATGATTTTCGGGTAAATTGAGTGCGGTGAAATTATGGAAATCATCTTCGATCTCGGGCCCTTCAGCCACCGCAAAACCAAGCCGTTGAAAAATGGAAATGATCCTGTTCTTAACCAGGCTGATGGGATGACGGCTGCCAAGCGGTAAGGGATCTGCTGGTAAGGTGAGGTCAATTTCGTTGGCCGTAGTTGGATACCCGTTGTTCGTTTGCGATTTAAGCGCTTCGTATTTTGCTTCGGTAAAAAGTTTAAACTCATTTAATAGTTGCCCGGCTTCTTTTTTGTTTTCGGCAGCTACATTTTTCATTGCGCCCATGATGGCTTTTACCAGGCCTTTGCTACCAAGGTATTTAATGCGAAAGGCTTCGGCATCAGCTTCATTAAATGCTGTAATTTCTGTTTTTAATATTTCTATTTGTTGTAACAACTGTTCCATTTGGCAAAGATAAGGAACTTGGCATTTAAGGTTAAATCCCCGGTTTTAAAATCAGTTTGGGCTTTATATAATATTTAACAGCAGTTATTTTGAAACGGGTTACCGGCACTATTATCTTCATGTTTCAAATTATTTATCCCAAACATTTATGGACCCCGACTCTGCCAATGCCTGCTTCCCTTATAAGCTAATGGAACTGGTGACTTCGCAAATGGCAAAAACAACATTGGTTACTGTTGTTTTTACTGCCTGTAATTATTATGAACCCGACTCTACTGCTAAACTAAGTGCGACTGATTTTTCAAAGAAAGATACTGCCGTTACTAAAGTGAGTAAGCCCGATGCTCCCAAAAAGAAAAAGAAAACCATTTACCTTACGTTTGATGATGGCCCTAATAAAGGCACAAAAAACCTGATGCACATTGTGCAGGAAGAAGAAATTCCGGTTACCTTATTTATTGTGGGCCAACATGTTTATGGCAGCAGGGAACAAAATGCCGTGTTCGACAGTCTTGTAAATTGCAACTTATTTGAAATAGCCAATCACAGTTTCACACATGCTTTTCAAAATAAATATGCAAAATTTTACCAGGTACCAGACAGTGTTGTAAAGGATTTTAAACGCTGTGCCGACAGCCTTCACCTGAGCGCCAATATTATACGTACACCTGGCAGAAATATCTGGCGCACCCAGCGGGTAAACTGTACTGATATAAATGCATCGAAAGCAGCGGCAGACTCACTTTTTGCCAATGGTTTTACCATTACCGGCTGGGACCTTGAGTGGCATTATGATGAAAAACTACAACTTAAGAATACCAGCGACGAGATGATCTTACAGGTTGACAGCATGTTTACAAATGCGAGAACAAAAACACCCGACCAGCTTGTATTACTTGCCCATGACCAGGTGTATCAAAAGCCGGATGATTCAGCAGCGTTGCACCAATTCATTATAAAATTAAAAGCTAAAAATGAATACAATTTTGAAACGATCAGTAAATATCCTGAGTTAAAAAATTAACAGCATTGTTTATAGAAAATCTTTAATTTTAGACTCTAAATTTTATAACAATGGATTTATTTAAATCAGGAAACCCGGCCTTATCTGAAAAAAGATTTAAGGATACTATACTTGAAGATGTGGTTACCCACGAAAATGCCATGACGGTTAAAGGCACTTTGCAAAAATTCGGCTTTTTGTTTTTAATGGTCATGGGAACTGCTTTCTATTCCTGGAAAGAATATGCTGATGGCGGCAATGTAATGCCACTGATATTGATTGGTGCTATTGGCGGATTGGTTGTAGCCATTGTATTGATCTTTAAAAAAGAGTGGTCTCCTTTCCTGGCACC
The DNA here is from genome assembly GCA_038226715.1 of Chitinophagales bacterium. Taxonomy (GTDB): domain Bacteria; phylum Bacteroidota; class Bacteroidia; order Chitinophagales; family Chitinophagaceae; genus Ferruginibacter. Next base: position 46,696 of record JBBRQF010000001.1, on the reverse strand, counting down.
GGCTTATGCCCTGCTGGAAGGTTTATTTGTGGGTGCTATTTCTGCTTATTATAGTGAAGCCTTTGCTGCTAAAGCGCCGGGCATTGTTATTAATGCAGTTGGGCTAACATTTGGCACTGCCATAGCCATGTATTTGCTATACAGTTTCCGCATTATAAAAGCCACGCAAAAGTTTAAGGCCATCATCATGACAGCCACAGCCGGTATTGCTATCTTTTACCTGATAACTTTTGCGCTGAGTTTCGTTGGCATTCAAATTCCCTTTTTACATGAGGGCAGCATTATGGGCATTGGTTTTTCTATTTTTGTAGTGGCGCTGGCAGCACTTAATTTAATTATAGATTTTGATATGATTGAAAAAGGAGTAGAACTCGGTGCCCCAAAATACATGGAATGGTACGGTGCATTTGGTTTGCTGGTAACCATTGTCTGGTTGTACCTGGAGATATTGAGGTTGTTATCAAAGATCAGTAAGCGTTAGAAAATATATCTGTAAGAATAATGCCGCTCAGGATTTGAGCGGCATTTTTTTTTGCAATGTTGCTATCAAGTCTTTTACTCTGTCAGCAATAAGATCCCGTACCTTATAAAATTCCGTTGGTTCCATATTTTTTGGATCTGGTATATCCCAGTCAATAAATTGTTTAGCGGGCATCCAGGGACAGGCATCGCCGCAACCCATGGTTACCACAGCATCAAAAGGCGCAAATGCTTTTACTTCATCAAGACTTTTGCTGTCGTGTTTGCTTAAATCATAACCAAGTTCCTTCATAGCTGCAATAGCTTTGGGATTTACAGTGCCGCTCGGTTTGCTGCCGGCACTGTAGGCTTCTACATTTTCGCCACCTAATATTTTTGCAAATGCCTGGCTCATTTGAGAACGGTTACTGTTTTCGATACAGACAAAAAGCAGTTTGATTTTTTTCATTGATTTCTTTTTAAAAGTGAAGCCAGGTATAAAGACCGGGCTTCATTGTTTGTTTTAGCAGCAACCCCAATCGGTTATGCCGCAGCATCCGCTGTTTGTCGTACAACAGGCTGGATCTTTTTGATCTTTGTTCATGGCTTTACTTTTTATAGTGAGAAAATAATTTTAACAACATCCGCTTCCGGGTTCACAACAGTTCCTGTCATCTTTGGCAGGCTTATCAGCATAAACAGTTATGCTGGTTATTTTGGTTTCCCCATTTTTATAATCTGTTATTTCAGCTTCTGATAAATAATTTTTTAAAATATCATCTGGTATGATGATCTCTTTTTCTTTTTGTAGACTTATGTTTTTAAACCCTGCAGCTTCAATCATTTCCAGGTACACCTCCTTTTGTATAGCACCGCTTACACAGCCTGCATACAATTCAGCTACTTCTTTCCATTTTGAAGGAAGTGCGCCTTCCAGTACAATATCCGAAATAGAGAAATGAGCGCCTGATTTTAATACCCGGTAAATTTCACTGATGACTTTGTGTTTGTTGGGCACCAGGTTTAAAACACAGTTACTTACAATTACATCAGCATAATTACTGGTAACGGGCATATCGTCAATATCACCCAGTCTAAATTCTACATTATTAAAACTGAGTTTTTTGGCATTTGCCCTTGCTTTGTTGATCATGGCTTCGGTAAAATCAATACCCAATACTTTTCCATTTTCGCCGACAATTTTACGGGCTATAAAAGCATCGTTACCGGCTCCGCTACCCAGATCAATAACTGTATCGCCCGTTTTTATTTTTGCAAACTCGGTTGGCAAGCCGCAGCCCAAACCAAGGTCTGCATCGGCATGATAACCTTCCATTTTTGTATAATCATCACTCATGATATTATACACTTCATCGCCACAACAGGAAGATGTGGCTCCGCAACAGGAAGTAGCATTTTGCGTAAGGCTTTGTTCCGCAATGGCGGCATACTTTTCTTTTACAAGTTCTTTAATTTCAGATTCGTTGTTCATGTAGTAGTTTTTAGACCTCACCCCCAACCCCTCTCCCAAGGAGAGGGAACTGGAATTGGGCAGTTTATTATTCGTTCCTATTTTAATTCACGTCAGACCTCGCTTTTATCTTCTCCTTCTCCTCCCCTTTCGGGGGAGATAGAGGGGGCCTTGCAACATGCTTTTTCGTTCTGTACTTTAAGTTTATTAAACAGGAAACCAAATTCGCTGTTGAATTTTTCAAATGCTTTCCAGTTAATACAGTAGCAGCTTCTTGGCCCGTCAATACTTCCGTTAATCAACCCTGCATTTTTTAATTCTTTTAAATGCTGCGATACGGTGGATTGTGACAGTGGTAACACTTCTACTATTTCACCGCATATACATTCATTTCGCTGTGCCAGCAATTTTAAAATAGCAATGCGTGCCGGATGGGCCAGTGCTTTTGCAAAAGCTGCCAGGTCCTGCTCTTTTTGTGAAAATGCTTCTTTTTTGTGGATTGCCATATTTTAATCTTATATCGCAAATATACGATTAATAAATTCACACTACCAAATTTCTTATAAATAAAAAAGCCAGGTGGTTATCCTGGCTTGATGTATTCAACTTTATTAAAGCTATTGGCATTACTCTCTTCCATCCAGCAAATTCCCCAACCCACCTAAAATACTACCCTCTTCTTTACGCTTGTAGGTATATTGCTGTAACCTGCCCGCCAACCGGCTGATGGGTAAGGATTGTAACCACACTTTGCCCGGCCCGGTTAGTTTTGCAAAGAACAATCCTTCGCCGCCAAACATCCAGTTTTTAATACCACGTACCATTTCAATATCAAAATCAATACCCGCAGTGTATGCTACTACGCAACCGGTATCAACCTTTAAAATTTCGCCAGCCTGCAATTCCCGCTCTACTACATAACCGCCGGCATGGGCAAAAGCCAATCCATCGCCTTCCAGTTTTTCCATGATGAAACCTTCACCACCAAAAATACCGGTACCTAATTTTCTTTGAAATTCTATACCAATGCTTACGCCTTTGGCAGCGCACAAGAAAGCATCTTTTTGTGCAATGATCTTGCCGCCGAGTTGCTGCAGGTCAAACACTACAATTTTTCCGGTGTACGGTGCAGCAAAACTTACTTTCTTTTTTCCCTGCCCTGTATTGGTGAATGCTGTCATAAATAAACTTTCGCCTACCAGCAATCTTTTACCGGCACTGAATAATTTACCAAGAATACTGTTGTCCTGTTGCTGGCTGCCGTCGCCAAACATCGTTTGCATTTCAATGCCATTATCCATCATCATAAAGGCGCCGCTTTCTGCAATGGCGGTTTCGTTGGGGTCTAATTCAATTTCTACAAACTGAAGTTCTTCGCCGTAAATTTTGTAATCAATTTCGTGGTTACTACGCATAATAAATAAGTTTTTTCAAAAATACAGAACATTGAATTGTTTAAAACCCAATTATTTTATAAAAGGCAGTAATTGTTGGCCGAATTTGCTTTTACTTTGATATCCTAAATATTTTATTATGCGTATAAAAATTTTAACGCTCGTTGCTGTATTATTTGTTTTCAGTAATATAGGGCTAAGCCAGGCCAGGCTGGTAGAGAAAGTAGAAAAGAAAGGTGATGAGCTGACCATCCCTTATGAAAAATATGTTTTGCCAAACGGGCTTACCGTGATAGTACATGAAGACCACAGTGACCCGATTGTTTATGTAGATGTAACTTATCATGTGGGTAGCGCCAGGGAAGAGATCGGCAAAAGCGGCTTTGCCCATTTCTTTGAACACATGATGTTTGAAGGAAGTGACCACGTTGGCAAAGGCACACATTTTAAGATTGTTACCGAAGCCGGTGGTACACTTAATGGCAGTACCAATACTGACCGTACCAACTATTTTGAAACGGTACCCAGCAACCAGCTTGAAAAAATGATCTGGCTGGAAGCCGACAGAATGGGCTATTTACTGGATGCTGTAACGCAGGAGAAATTTGATAACCAGCGCAGCACTGTAAAAAATGAACGCGGCCAGAATTACGATAACCGGCCTTATGGATTAACCGGTGAATTCAGTTCGAAGAATTTATATCCTTATGGCCATCCTTACAGCTGGTTAACAATTGGCTATGTGGAAGACCTGAACAGGGTAGGTGTAAATGACCTGAAGAATTTCTTTTTAAGATGGTATGGGCCAAACAACGCCACCCTTACCGTTGCGGGTGATGTAAAAGCGGCTGAAGTAGTAAAAATGGTTGAAAAATATTTCAGCTCCATTCCAAAAGGGCCCGATGTACAAAAAACAGTTTTACCTAAAGTTGTTGTAGCATCTGACCGCTATGTTTCATTTACTGATAACTATGCAAGGCTTCCGCTATTATCAAAGGTTTATCCAACCGTACCTGATTATGATAAAGACCTGGCAGCATTGGCATGCCTTGCACAAATACTTGGTCAGGGAAAAACCTCCATTCTTTATCAGCAGTTGGTAAAACCTAAAAAAGCTTTATCTGCCAGTGCCTTTAGTTCCTTATCAGAGTTGGCAGGTGAATTTAGTTTTCGCATAACTCCTTATCCCGGCAAATCGCTGGCAGCAATGGATTCATTGTTAAAAGATGCTTTAAAAGGTTTTGAAGCCCGGGGTGTAACTGATGAAGACATTGCCAAATTTAAAGGCAGTATTGAATCACAATATATAAACAGGTTGCAGAGTGTGCAGGGCAAAGGCGCTCAACTGGCGTTGTTTCAAACGTTAACCAGCAACCCCAATATGATCGGTAAATTATTGAACATGTATCGTTCGGTTACAAAAGAAGATGTATTAAGGGTGTACAATGAATACATAAAAGATAAGCATGGCGTAACTGTAAGTGTGATCACCAAAGGACAGGAAAAAGATAAGATGATTGCTGCGCCTGATAATTATACTGTTGATGCCGGTAATTATATGAGACCAAATTATGGCTATGATGGATTACATTATGTAAAAGGTAAAGATGCTTTTGACAGGAGTAAAGTGCCGGGCAATGGCCCTAACCCTGTTGTAAAAGTTCCTCCATTCTGGAAAAAAGATGAACCCAATGGTATAAAAATGATTGGCGCACAAAACACAGAGATACCAACGGTTACTTTATCTGTAAGCATACCGGGTGGTCATCTTGCACAGGCAAACGATACGTCAAAGATCGGGCTGGCAAGTATGTTTGCCGGCATGATGGGGGAAGATACCAAAAAATATACGGCTGAGCAGATGGCAGTTGAATTGCAAAAGTTGGGGAGTTCTATTTTTGTTTCCAATGATCTTAACAGTATTAATTTTACTGTTCAGTGTTTAAAAAAGAATGTAGATAAAACACTGGCCCTGCTAAAGGAAAGAATGCTTGCACCAAATTTTACTGAAGAAGCGTTTGACCGTTTGCAAAAACAGGCATTGGAAGGATTTAAACAGGCAAAGTCGCAGCCTGCAACAATTGCATCAGATGTGTACAACAAATTAAGCTATGGCAAGGATAATATTTTAGGCATGAGTGATAATGGTACAGAATACACCGTTAAAAATCTCACCTTAAAAGATGTTCAGCAGTACTACGATAATTATATGACATCGCAAGGTACTAAAGTGGTTGTGGTGGGAGATATTACTCAAAGTGAGATTGAACCTAAACTTGCTTTTTTAAACCAGTTACCAAATAAAAAGATCAATCTTCCAAAACCAGGTGCAGTTGCTGCTATTGAAAAGACAAGGCTCTACCTGGTAGATATCCCTAAAGCAGCGCAGACCGAATTCAGGGTGGGTTATGTAACCGGATTAAAGTATGATGCTACAGGAGAATTTTATAAAGCAGGGCTGATGAATTATGTATTGGGTGGTTCTTTCAACAGTCATTTAAATATGAACCTTCGTGAAGATAAAGGCTGGACCTATGGCGCCCGTTCTTCTTTCAGCGGTGATGAATATACCGGATCTTTTACTTTCAGTTCGGGAATAAGAGCAGATGCAACCGACAGTGCATTAATTGAAACCATGAAGGATTTAAAAGAATATTCGGCCGGCAACATTACAAACGAAGAACTTGCTTTTACAAAAAATGCAATCGGACAAAGAGATGCATTGCAATATGAAACCGGTCCACAAAAAGCTGGTTTCATCAGGAGGATACTGGATTATAACCTGCCGGGTAATTTTGTAGAGCAGCAGAATAGGATATTATCTTCTATGACTAAAGAAGATATTGACGCACTGGCAAAAAAATGGCTGATATCAGACAAGATGAATATTTTACTGGTGGGTGATAAAGCAAAAATTTTACCCGGCCTGCAAAAGTTGCATTACGAAATTGTAGAGCTGGATGTTGATGGCAACAATAAAGGCATGTATGTAAAATAACACGGGATAAATTTTAGAAGTAAAATGCCGTCCCTCCTGAGGTGGGACGGCATTTTTAAACCAACTTCTCCAGCGTATATAACCTGGCCAAGGTCATTACCTGAAATGTTACAAAGATTTTATCCATTTTACCAGTTCATCGCGGCCCTTGCCTACCTTTTGTTGAAGCCTTCCTAAAAGCTCATCGTCTTTTCCTTCTTCATATTTAAGATCGTCATCCGTAAGGTTGGCATGGGTCTGTTTTATTTTACCTTTTATTTCATTCCAGGTTCCTTTAAATTCTAACTTATCCATAACTATTATTTTAAAATGATAAATAGGTTTACAAATAAACAACACTATTTTCATGCCAAAAAAAATGCCGCTCTTTTTATGAGTGGCATTTCAGTAAAATAAACTTTGCCAAAGTTTAAAACTTTGGCAAAGTTATTTTCAGATTTTTCATATCCGGAATAAGTTATGCTTTGTTCTCTTGCTTTATTTCTTTCAACTTTCCGTTCCATACTTTTTTACCCTGTAGCCTCCTTACCAAATACATAATGCCCACAAATATGAAGAAGAAAGGACCGGCAAACCCGAGTAAGCCTATAAATTTAGTGCCGTAGAATTTCTCCATCGGCCTGCGCAACCTTTCAGAAATAAGGTACATACTGGGTACCATGATCAACGTAAGGAAAAAGGCGAAAATTAAACCGAAGATCATCGTCCAGCTTAAAGGGCCCCAGAAAACAACACTATCGCCACCAAAGAAAATATGAGGGTTCAAATGCTGAAAGAAGGAAACAAAATCAATATTAAAACCAACTGCCAGTGGCAACAAACCAAGTATGGTTGCAATGGCCGTAAGCATTACCGGGATGATACGGATCTTGCCGGCTTCTATAGCAGCCGCTTTGGTACGCATACCCCTGCCCCTTAATTCATCAGTAAATTCTATTAACAAAATACCATTCTTAATTACAATACCGGCTAGTGCAATAATACCAACACCCAGCATGATCGTTGCTATCGTCATACCCGTAAATGCATAACCCAGCAATACACCAATGATGCTAAAGAATATTTCTGTGATAACAATAAATGGTTTACTGATACTGTTGAACTGCAACACCAATATCAAAAATATAATTGCCAATGCGCTCAGTAAAGCTATGCCCAAAAACGAAGTCGTTTCTTTTTCCTGCTCACTTTGTCCACTCAATTTTAAAGTCACGTCAGATGGAATTTTATTCTTCGATCTAAAATCATCCAGCTTTAACTGTAGCGCAGCATTAATAGGGCCTACCATGGTAGGATCCAGCACATTACTCTGCAACTGTATGGTACGTTTTACATTTTTTCGTTTTATGGCACCAGTTGCTGTAGTATAATCAATACTCGCCACCGAACTGATAGGAATACTTTTTACACGCATGGTATTCATATCCATAAACGTAATGCGCATGTTCATCAGGTCGGTAATATTGTGGCGTACCAGGTCGGTAGTACGTAACTGAATTTTATATTCGTCTTCACCATCTTTTAGTTTACTTACTTCTTTACCAAATAAAGCGGTACGTATTTCCATACCGATCTGGCCGGTGCTTAATCCCTCCATCATGGCCCTTTCCCTGTCTACATTAATACTTATTTCCGGACTGTTCAGATCCACATCCATCTGCAGGTTTTCGATACCATTTATCTGGTTGGTATCCATATAATGCGACAGATCGCTTGCAACTTTTGCAATGCTTTCAAAATTATCGCCCTGCACTTCAATATTTACAGGAGGGTCTGTTGGCGGCCCATTATCTTCCTGCGTTACTTCAATACTCGCACCAGGTATACCTGTCATCTGCCTGCGTATCTCATCTTTAAATGGTAATGTTTCTTTGCCGCCTCTTTTATCATACTCTACAAAGGAAACCTGTATACGTCCAAGGTTTGGCTGCACACTCCGGTTATTATCCCTGGGATTATTGGCACTAACTGCCACATTGGTAATGATACTTTCTACAATACCACCCGGTTGCGTTGGCAATTCCTTTTCTAAAATTTTTTCTACCCGTCTTTCCAGCACATGCGTAATACTATCGGTGTACTTTATATCGGTACCCACCGGCAATTTTAAATACACATAAACAAAATGCGGGTCGCCACTTGGGAAGAAGGTTGACTTATTACCCCTTGCCATCAACAATAATAAAGCAACTGCAAATAAACCAAACAATGATGCAAATGCCCACACCGGTCTCCAGCCCACCAATATCCATTTTAATAACCGCTCGTAATGACTCATTAACCAGGGCAGGGCTTTTTTCTGAAATGCATGTATGGCATCGTTTAGTACGTAAGCGTTAAGCACCATTAACAATGCCATCAATAAAAGAAAATTAGCAAAGCCATGCATGCCAAATACATGCAACAGCAACCCGGTAATTGCTAAACTTATAAACCATTTATTTTTCCATACTGCCCTCTTGGGTTTTTCATATTCCTTACCCTCGGGTTTCATAAAGCTTACTGCAAAAACAGGGTTAAAAATAAACGCTACAATTAAAGATGCTGCCAGCGTAAGAATAAGCATGGCAGGCAGGTAGATCATGAACTTACCGATCAAACCCTTCCACAACAATAGCGGGAAGAATGGTGCTAATGTAGTTGCCGTACCTGCCAACACGGGGATAAATACTTCCCCGGCAGCCTCCTTGGCACTTCGGACTATGGGCACCTTACCATTGCTATAGATACGGTGTGTATTTTCTATTACAACAATCGCATCATCCACAATAATACCTAACCCGAGCAGCAATGCAAAGAGCACAATAAAATTCAGGGTAACTGTACTTCCTATAATGCCATCTGCCAACGGTAAAAACATAAACGCCACAAACACACTCAGCGGTACACTTAATGCCACAAAGAATGCATTAGTAACACCCATAAAGAACATGAGGATGATGAGTACCAGCACAAAGCCAATAATGATGGTGTTTACCAGTTCGTTGAAAGATGTTTTGGTTGCTTTACTTAAATCACCGGTTATTACAACTTTCAGATCTTTAGGCAAATCTTCCTTAACCTTCATATCTTCTACAATACCTTTTATTTTATCTGCCGCATTAATTAAATTTTCACCTGCACGTTTTACGATGTTAAGCGTTACTACATTCTTACCATCCAAACGGGCATAACTGTCTTTCTCTTTAATGGTATCTTTCAGTTCTGCAATATCTCTTAAATAAACAGTGGCACCCTGTGCACTGCTGCGTACCACAATATTATTAAGGTTAAGTGCGCTGATGAATTGTCCCTTTACTTTAATAGTGCGGCGCATATCGCCCACTTCCAGCGTACCTCCTGTAATATCCCTGTTCTCCCTGCTGATGGCGTTTTCAATATCCATAAAACTTACACGTGCCTGGCTCATTTTGTAAGGATCAACATTTACCTGTATCTCTCTTTCAGGAGCACCAACAATTTCTGCACGGTTTATTTCGGTAAGCTCTTCAAACCTGTCCTGCATTTTATCGGCATACTGTTTCAGTTTTATTCCATCGTAATCACCACTCACGTTTACAAACATGATGGGCATTTCACTAAATGCAAACTCGGCAACATCCGGTTGCGATGTAAGATCGTTTGGCAGATCTGTCTTCGCCTTATCAATGGCATCTTTTACTTTTTGTTTGGCTATTTCCGTTTTTACATCGGTATCAAATTCAGTTACTATCAAACTGTAATCGGCCTGTGAGGTACTGGTTATTTTTTTAACCTTGGCGCCGCTGATACCTTTCAACTGTTTTTCAATTGGCCTGGTTACCAGGTTCTCAATATCCTTGGGCGAATTACCGGCATACACAGTAACTATTGATATAGTAGGCACCACAATATCCGGAAACTGCTCCTTAGGCATTGTATTGAATTTATACAATCCAAAAAACGATATCAGCACGGCAATAATATATACTGCGGTACGGTTATCAACAGCCCAACTTGTAGGTTTAAACTCTTTAAATTTCTCTTTTACTCCTTCTATGAAATTCATAAGTAAATATTTGCCCCCATGCTTTGAAAGGCGATGAGGAGATTGTGTTTTATTTTTTTGGCCTCATCCCCCGAAGGGGTGAAGAGGAGATTATGTTTTATTTTTTGCCCCCGTCTCCTGAAGGAGTGAAATCGAATCGCAATTTTATTTTGGCCTTCATCTTCAATCTTGTTAATTTTTCTTTGCAAAGAAAAGATTAGTCATTACATCGTTGTTGTAATATTCTGTCCTTCGTATAAATTCTGGAATCCTTCTGTAACCAGTTGGTCGCCTGCTTTAAGGCCGGCTTTTATTTCAACCCTTTCGCCATATACTTCACCAATGGTTACCACTACCCGACGTGCGGTGGTTTTGCCATTGCTGCTTTTACTGATCACGTACACGTATTTTCCTGTTTCATCAGACTGTACTACGTTAACGGGAATTACAATTACGTTAGTTGCCGCATAATCCTGAATTTTTACTACTGCCGACTGGCTTGGTTTTAAAATTGGGTCGAAAGGGATTTTTGCTTCGGCAATAAAACCTCTTTGTGTTGGATCAATTGACTGGCTGATCAGCGAAATGGTTGAATTAACTGTTTTGTTAGCATCCGGAATAGTAATCACTACCGGGGAGCCATTGTGCATCCTGGTTAAATAATTTTCGGGAACATTCACAACTACTTTTAAAGAAGAAGTATTTACAATCTTTATTTGCGGACCACTGGCACCCATTCCAGAAAAAGTTTCTCCAACCCTTATAGCAACCACATCTGCAATACCGGCTACATCACTATATACATTTGCTGTATTTAATTGCTCCTGCAATGTTTTTAACTGCTCCTGGGCCGACGATAACTGATTTTCCAAACCAGTTACATTTGTTTTGGCTGTAATTAACTGTACTTCGGTACCAATACCTTCTTTCCAAAGATTTTGCTGGCGCTGGTAAATATTTTTAGCAAAGGCTAATTGTGTTTTTATTCCTTCCTGTTGTTGCCTTGCAGCAGTAACACTCTGGCGCATAATAGCATCATCCAGCTTTAATAATAATTGGCCTTTTTTTACAGATTGCCCTTGCGAAACATACACTGCCTTTACCTGTGCCGGTCCCATACGGGGTGATATGTAAGAAATGTTCTCCGCATCAACTTTACCCTGCAGATCAATATAATGTTTAAAATCCTGCGCAGTAACAGGTGTAAAAGCAACTAATTTTATTTTTGCTGCATTTGCCGAATTGGTGTCGATCTTCTCCAGCTCTGTTTGTAATTTTTTGATCTCTTCGTCCGTTTTATTCTTTTCGGTTTTTAGTTTTTCAATAGCAGCTTTTTTATCATTAATAGCCGCTGCGCCATCTTTTGAACTGTTACCACATGATGCTATTACAAACATGGTAAGCATTGCAATTGAAATTTGTGTTATTTTTTTCATCTGTTTATAGTTGGTCTGTTTAATTATAATTTTCCGGTGGCTTTTAAGAAATCAACTTTAGCAATTACTGCATCGTACAATGCAGTTATATAATTTGTCTGCGCTGTTTTAAGATCAACCTGCGCAGCGTTTATTGCTGTTGCATCTCCCGTACCTATTTCATATTTCTTTTTTGTAAGTCCATACACTTTTTCTGCAAGCGCCATGTTCTTTTTCTGGTAGTCCATGGTAGCAATGGCAGTTGCAAAATTATTGGTCGCATCTTTTACTTCCCTATCGATGCTTATTTCCAATGCTTCGGTTTGGTTTTGTGTTTTTTTCAATTCCAGCCTTGCCTTCTGTGTTCTTGCCTGTAAAGCAAAGCCATTAAAAATGGGAACTCTTAATTGTAAGCCGAGATAAGAAGTCTGAAACCAATCGCCTTTTCCAAAAAAATCAAACTTGCTGCGCTGTGCCTGTAATCCGTAATTACCTACTAAGGAAAGAGATGGCAGTTTACTTAAATTATACCGGCGCACGTTTAATCCATTTAATTTATTGGTGATAAGCATCACCTGGTAATCTTTACGGTCTTTGTAATTGTATTGTGTCGCTTCCAGAGTCGACTCTTTTATTTGTTCATCACTGAGTGTGTCGGTTAAAATCAAACTGTCTTTTATGGGCATACCCATCAACAATTTTAATCCGTGATAACCATTCTGTATCATATTCTCCGCTCTCAGTTTTTCTGTTTGCAGGTTTGCCATCTGTACAGTAAGTTTATCTATATCCACCCTTTCTGCAAATCCATTATTATAAATTATGGTAACATCGTGGCTAAGTTTCTTTAAGAGGTTTACATTGGAATCCAGTAGGGCAATTTGTGTTTTACTTAAAACAAGCTGGTAGTAAATTTTGTAAATATTGGCTTTTATATTTTCCTCTGTGATCTGCTCTATGGTCGATTGCAATTCAATAGTACCGTTACGTGCTTTAAGTGCAATAAAAACCTGGCCATCAAAAACGAGCTGACTTAAAGCTACGTTTGCGCCGGCTGTCCACTTAGTGCCAAATTTTACCGGTACATAAGTCCCTGCAGGCTGTCCTACAATTTCACCGGGCAACAATGTGGTAGGTATTTGCAAATAATCAGTAACTGATCCGCTACCGTTTATCTGTGGCAGTGCAATCGAAGTAACATCCCTGTTGGTTTGTTTCTGGATCAAAATATCAAGCAGTGCATTTTTTACCTGCACCGAATTTTTGTTTGCATACTCCACCGCCTGCTTCACCGAAAATGAATTGGTTGTTTGTGCCTGTACATCAACGGTAAAAATCAACAGGCCTAAAAACAACAGGCTATAATTTCCTAATCTTTTCATTACAATCATTTTATTCTTTTATTTTTTTACTAAACCCTTTCCCTTTTGTTCTATATATTTTAAAGTAAGTTTATACCCTTTGGCAGATACAAGCCCAAACAGGTAATGCATAATGATCTCCTCTTCAATCTTCAGCAGGCTTTGTTTAACACTGCGCTGAAACTCGGGATTAAAAGCCGTAAGCATGGTCTCAACCCGGTACCTGGCCAGTATCTCTACATTTATTTCGGGCCTGTATAATTCTTCGTGAATACCTCTTTCCAGATTTTGGAGGCAAATATTGTACAGGTATTCATTACGGTGTACCTGGAATTTCCTGAATGCCGAAGGATGGTATTTCTGCATATCAAACAGGATGGAAGGGTTCATGGTCTTAAACATGTCCACCATCATGTCCATCACCAGAAAGATCTCATGTACTGCATTGTCGGCCTTTTTGCGGTCGTCGTTACAAATGCACTGGTTGGTGTCAATAACGGCATCCACCACGGCTTCCACCAGTTCATCCTTATCTTTAAAATACTGGTAAATTGTCTTTTTGCTCATACCCAGATTGGAAGCAATATCATCCATGCTTACGCTGCGTATGCCGTATTGCATTACCAGGTCGTGGGCCGCCAGTTGAATCCTTTGTTTAGTTTCTACTTCTGTCATAATCGAGTGCAAAACTAAGGAAACTTTTAATGTAACCAAAGTTTCCATCAATTATTTTTGCCATTCATAACAATTTTTTAAAGTTGAGGCGTTTTTATAAGGAGGGCAGACTACAGAAAAGGATTGCTAATCAAGTATCTTTGTTATATAAACTGCATACCATGAAAAAGACCTTAAATTATAAAAAGTTACTCCAGTATTTTTTGCAGGGCCTGCTCATATTAGGGCCGGTAACCATTACCGCTTACTTCTTATACTGGGCCGTATCTTCTATCGACAGTCTTATTCCCATCTTCACCTACACCGATGCCCAGGGACTTGTTCATGTAAGAAACTATGGGATTGGTTTTGTGATCATCATCGCCGTTTTGATCATCATCGGTTATTTCAGTTCATTCTTTATAACCAGCCGCTTCTTGAGTTTTTTTGATAAACTTTTGGAAAAAACGCCGGGCATAAAACATATTTACGGAACAACCCGTGATTTTTTGGAGGCATTTGCTGGAGAGAATAAAAAATTTACCAAACATGTTTTGGCGAATGTAGATGACAACGATGTATGGCGTTTTGGTTTTATTACCCGGGAAGATATGCAGGATTTTGGGCTGACTGAGTATGTAACCGTGTATGTACCTATGGCATATTCTGTTGCCGGTAATGTATATGTAATTCCTAAAAGCCGGGTACGGCTTATCGACAATATAAGTGCCTCGCAAACCATGAAATTTGCGGTAAGTGGCGGTGTTACGCATATTGATGAGGATGAAACAAAGAAATAAATCCGTATATTGTAGATAGCTAATGACCTGATCATGAAAAAAGCTATCCGCACCCTACCACTGCTTTTTATTTTGCTGGCATTTAATTACCCTGCTTACTGCTGGGGTTTTTATGCGCATCAAAAGATAAATTACTACGCCGTTTTTTTATTGCCGCCCGAAATGATGGTCTTGTATAAACCAAACATCAGTTTTTTAAGCGAGCACGCCATTGATCCTGATAAAAGAAGATATGCCCTGCCTGATGAAGGACCCAGACATTATATAGACATTGACCATTACGGTGTGTTTCCTTACAACGATCTGCCCAGGAAATGGACTGATGCGGTTGCAAAGTTTGGGGAAGACAGTTTAAAACAACATGGCATTGTGCCCTGGCATGTACAAACTATGTTAACCCGTTTAACCGATGCTTTTAAAACAAAGAATTTTAGCCTCATTATGAAATATAGTGCAGAGATAGGTCATTATATTGCCGATGCTCACGTTCCTTTACACGCCAGCAGCAATCACAACGGGCAGCTTACCAACCAAAAAGGTATTCATGGTTTTTGGGAAAGCCGGGTACCTGAACTACTTGCCGAAAAGGAATTTGATTTTTTTATTGGCAAGGCAGACTACATTAAAAACCCCGGCGATTTTATCTGGAAAAGGGTTATGGAAAGTGCCCAAGCTGCTGATACCGTTTTATTGTACGAACGTGAACTTACCATGCAGTTTCCGGATGACAAAAAATATGCTTTTGAAGAACGGAACGGTAAAACAATCCGCCAATATTCATCAGCCTTTACCATTGCCTACAATAAAAAATTAGAAGGTATGATAGAACGGCGGATGCGCCAGTCTATTTATGCTATTGCCTCATTTTGGTACACTGCCTGGGTTAATGCAGGCCAGCCTGATCTGAAAGAACTCGTTACAAAAAAATTTACGGAAGCCGACATCAAAGAATTTGAAAATCTTAATAAACTTTGGAGCGCCGGTGGTAAAATGATCGGAAGAGGAGAAAATTAATTATCATTGTTGAAATAATTTTGTTGTTGAAAATTAATTTCAAATACATTTTAATTACTGCTGTTGCCGTTTTTTTATCTTTCGAACTGCATGAGTTAGCCCATTTTATTACCGGCGAATGCCTGGGGAATAAAATGGCCATGACACTAAATTCAGGATACCCGGTTAATGGTTTTTACCTGGAGGAATGGCAATATACAGTGATAAGTGCTGCCGGACCGTTATTCACAATTGTACAAGCCCTCTTTTTTTATTTTTTGCTGAAGAAGAAAAGTAATTATTATTTATATCCCTGGGTATTAATCCCTTTTTTTATGCGGTTTAGTGCTATGATATTGAGTTTTAGAAACCCCAATGATGAAGCAAGAATAAGTACATCTCTTGGGCTGGGCATGTTTACACTTCCGTTGCTTGTCAGCATTTTGCTGTTTTTTTTAGTCTTCAAAATTAACCAAAAGTATAGGTACACAAAACGCTTTAATTTTATTTCCATATTGCTGATAATCTTTTTCTACTCAGCTATAATTCTTACTGATAAATATTTTCACATGCAGTTATTATAAACAACCTGTAAGGAATTATTATTTTGTATTTTTGCTGCTTAACATTTTTAATCGCCAAATCTAAGTAAACAGTGGTTCACAATTTCAACGCAGGCCCATCTATATTACCCAAATCGGTTTTTGAAGAAGCATCGCAGGCAATTCTTAATTTCAATAATAGCGGCTTATCTATTTTAGAGATAGGCCACCGCACATCGCTTTTTCAGGAAGTGATGGATGAAGCAAGAGCGTTGGTGAAAGAACTAATGATGCTCGATAATGAGCGTGAAGTATTGTTTCTGCACGGTGGCGCCTCAACACAGTTTATGCAGGTGCCCATGAATTTGCTGGACGATAAAGAAACAGCCGCATTTACAGATACCGGTGTGTGGAGTACCAAAGCCATTAAAGAAGCAAAATTATTTGGCAAAGCTGAAATTGTTTGCAGCAGTAAGGAATACAATTTTAATTTTATCCCGAAAGATTTTGCCGTACCCAATGATGCCAAATACCTGCACATTACTACCAACAATACCATTTACGGTACGCAGTGGCAAAAAATACCTAAAACCAGCAACAGCCTTGTAGCCGATATGAGCAGTGATATTTTAAGCCGTGTGCTTGATTTTAATGCTTTTGACCTGATCTATGCAGGTGCCCAAAAAAATATGGGTGCTGCCGGTGTTAACCTGGTGGTGGTTAATAAAAATATTTTAGGGAAAGTAAAACGAACAATCCCAACTATTTTAGATTACCGCAATCATATAAAAGAAGGTTCGATGTTAAACACACCTCCTGTATTTGCCATATATGTTTGTATGCTTACCTTACAATGGTTAAAAGCACAGGGCGGTGTTGCTGCTGTAGAAAAGCTAAATAATGCAAAAGCAGCTTTATTATATGCAGCCATTGATGAAAGCCCTTTATTTACCGGCACCGTTAACAAAGAAGACCGAAGCAAAATGAATGTTTGTTTTGTGATGGAAGATGCATCTTTGGAAGAACCTTTTTTACAGTTTACCAAAGACAATGGCATTGTTGGCATCAAAGGCCATCGGCTGGTTGGCGGTTTCAGGGCATCTTTATACAATGCTTTACCCATAAGCAGCGTGGAAGTGTTAACGCAACTGATAAAAGATTTTACTTTAAAAAATACCTGATACACATACCAATTAACCAGGCACATGATAACTATATCTCCTTTTAAAGCACTAAGGCCCGCAGCAGAAATGGCGAAGCAGGTGGCATCACGCCCTTATGACGTACTTAACAGCAAAGAAGCAAAAACAGCCGCGCAGGGCAACAACGTAAGTTTTTTACACATCACCAAAAGTGAGATCGACCTGCCCGAAACAACAGATGTACATGCACCTGAAGTGTATGAAAAAGCAAAAGAAAACCTGGACGCTTTTATCAGCCGTAAAATTTTATTCAGGGAAAGTAAGGCCTGTTATTATATTTATGAACTGCAGATGAACGGCAAAAGCCAAACCGGTTTGGTTTGTGGCAGCTCGGTTGTTGATTACGAAAATGGCCTTATCAAAAAACATGAATTTACGCGGCCGGAAAAAGAACTGGACAGGATAAACCATATAAAAATTACCGGCGCACAAACAGGCAATGTTTTTTTAGCTTACCGCAATGTTGCTGAAGTGGATGCACTCATCAATAAATGGAAAGCCAAAAGCCCGGTATATAATTTTACTGCAGAAGATAATATCCAACATACGGTATGGATCGTGAATGACGATGATACCATTGAAAGAATTTCGAACCTGTTTAAAGAAAAAGTACCTTGCACTTATATTGCCGATGGGCACCACCGTGCAGCTTCTGCAGCCAAAGTAAGAGAAGCATTAGGAAGCGATGCTCCGGCAGGTGCCAATATCTTTCTCACTACTTTATTTCCGGCAGACCAGTTGTACATCATGGATTATAACCGGGTAGTTACTGATTTAAATGGATTAAATAATGATGATTTTTTATCGGCTGTAGCAAAAAAATTCTCTCTTGAAAAAGCAGACAAAGCTTTTTCGCCTGCAAAGCTGCATGAGATTGGTATGTATTTAAATAAGCAGTGGTATCGCTTAACTGCCGCAGCAAACAGTTACAGCGAAGACCCCATTGGCGTACTGGACATTTCCATCCTGCAAAATAATTTACTGGACCCGGTGTTGGGCATTAAAGACCAGCGTACAGATAAGCGCATTGATTTTATTGGCGGCATCCGCGGTTTAACCGAACTGGAGAAAAGGGTTAACAGTGGCGAAATGGCTGTGGCATTCAGTCTGCACCCGGTAACCATTCAGCAATTATTTGCCATTGCCGACAGTGGTAATGTTATGCCACCTAAAAGCACCTGGTTTGAACCAAAATTAAGGGATGGGTTGTTGACCCATTTAATTGCCGAGGCAACAATTGAATAATACTGTTAATCTTTACCGGCATATCAGTAACTATTTTATTTCATTGTATCTTTAAACAAATGAAAAAACTCTCTTTACTAGCGATTGTGGTTTGTTGTCAAACCTTATTGTTTGCACAGGATGCAAAACAATTACATGATAATGCCAGAGACTTTATGCATAAAGGCGATTATGCCAATGCCATATTGGTACTCAACAGGGCGTTGCTTAAAGAACCCAACAACCTGGAAGTAGCCAAAGACCTGGGTTTGAATTATTATTATTCCAAAGATTATAAAAAAGCTATTGAGGTTTTAAATCCTCTGTTTGACAGGGCTGATGTTGATGACCAGGTATTTCAAATAGCCGGTGATGCCTACTGGGCTTTGGAAGATGCATCCGGAAGTGAAAATGCATACCGGAAGGGTATTAAAAAACTGCCCAACAGTGGTGCATTATATAACGAATTGGGCAAAGTACTGTGGACAAAAAATGATTTCAATGCCATTAAGCAATGGGAAAAAGGAATTGAAAATGACCCTGGGTTTGCCGGCAATTATTATAATGCCAGCAAATATTATTACTTCACCACCGATAAAGTATGGAGTTTGATCTACGGCGAAATATTCATTAATATAGATCCAAAGAGTGCTTATTCTCCCGAAATAAAAAACATTTTACTGGAAGGTTATAAAAAACTATTTGCTGATGCCGACCTTGAAAAAAACAATAAAGACAAGGGCAGCTTTGCCATCGCTTTTTTAAAGACCATGAATAAACAAAGTTCGCTTGCTACATCAGGTATCAATGCCGAAACCCTGACCATGATTAGAACACGGTTTATTTTAGACTGGGATGTTACTTACGCAGCTAAATTCCCTTTTAAGTTATTTCAATTACACAAACAATATATAGAGGAAGGCCTGTTTAATGCCTATAACCAATGGGTTTTTGCAACCGCACAAAACCTGCCGGCTTACCAAAGCTGGACAACAGCACATAGCCAGGAGTATAATGACTTTAACCGTTTCCTGGAGGGAAGAATGTTTAAAGTTCCGGCCGGCCAGTTTTATCATTAAAATTTATCCTGCAGATTTTACACCCGTTCATGAACAATGGGAAGTGATTATTTTTTATTAACTTGTTGCATAAACTTTATTTTTATGGAAGAGCAACGCGATGAAAAATTATGGCAACTTGCCAAACGCAGGGCCGATTTTCAAAACAGCCTTATTGGCTTTGTTGTAACAACCGGTATTTGCTGGGTTATCTGGTATTTAACAAGTGGCCGTTTTGGACATGATTATGGAACACCCTGGCCTTTGTGGGTAATGCTGGGACTGGGCATTGGCCTTGTGTTTAAATTTTTAAAAGCTTACAAAACCGATAAGGATACTATTGCAGAACGTGAGTATGAAAAACTGAAGAATCAAAAATCCTGACCGGCAACATATCCAAAGCATTAAAAGCAGCACAGCAGCTTCAAAAAAACAGAACAGATACCTACATTAAAATTGGGGGGTAAAACGATTGCGTATGAATGAGAATTCCCGACTGTTTGATTACATCGATTTCCAGTTAAATAAATTTCCGAAAAACGATATGTTTTGCGGAAAAGAAAACGGTCAATGGATAAATTACAGCACAGCAACAGTAAAGGATACCATTAATAAATTAAGTGCCGGGTTAATGAGGCTTGGCGTTAGCGGTAATGACATGACCATTGAGAACCAGGATAAGATCGCCCTTATATCTAAAAACAGGCCCGAATGGCTGATGCTTGACCTGGCATGCCAGCAAATTGGTGCAGCACTTTGTCCCATTTATCCCACCACCAATGTGAGTGAACTGGAATTTATTTTTAATGACGCTACTGTTAAATATGTATTTGTAAGTGGACAGGAGATCCTTGACAAAGTAAATATTATCCGCGGCAAAGTTCCAAGCCTGATCGATGTCTACAGTTTAGATGAATTACCCGGCGTAACTTTTTGGAAAAGCCTTTTATCAGGCATTACTGCTGATGAACTGCAAAAATTAGAGACTGTAAAAGCCGGTATTAAAGCAACGCATTGCGCTACCATCATTTATACATCAGGCACAACCGGTACTCCAAAAGGAGTGATGCTCAGTCACCGTAATATTGTTACCAATGTAATCAATTCTAAAAACAGTTTTCCTTTTCCGGATAATATAAACGGGAGAGCCCTGAGTTTTTTACCCTTGAACCATATTTTTGAGAGGATGGTTTCCTTTATATACATCAGCAGCGGCAATTCAATTTATTATGCCGAAAGCCTGGATACCATTGCCGAAAATCTGAAAGAGGTAAATCCAACTTTATTCTCAACTGTTCCCAGGCTTTTAGAAAAGACTTATGAAAAGATAATGGCAAAGGGAGCTGAGCTTACCGGCATAAAAAGAAAATTATTTGACTGGTCGGTTGACCTGGCAAATGAATACGACAATATAAAACCTAAAAGCCCCTGGTATAAAATAAAACTGACAATAGCCAATAAATTAATATTCAGCAAATGGCGTGAAGCACTTGGTGGTAATTTAGACCTGATCGTAACCGGGGGAGCTGCCTGCCAGGTAAGGCTTATCAGAATTTTTACTGCAGCCGGCATTCCTATTTATGAAGGATACGGGCCAACAGAAAACAGCCCCGTTATAAGCGTTAACTGCCAGCGAAAAGGTGGTACCAAATTCGGTACTGTGGGGTTGGTAATAGAAGGCCAGGAAGTTAAGCTGGAAGCCGATGGAGAAATATGTGTAAAAGGCCCCAGCGTAATGATGGGTTATTACAAAAAGCCCGACCTGACTGCCGAAACCATTATAGACGGCTGGCTGCATACCGGCGATATTGGCGTTTTTGAAGATGATAAATACCTGAAAATAACTGACCGAAAAAAGGAATTATTTAAAACCAGTGGCGGTAAATATGTTGCACCGCAGCCTATCGAAAATAAAATGAAGGAATCGCCATTTGTAGAACAGATGATGGTGGTAGGTGCCGAACAAAAATTTGTAGGTGCTTTAATTGTTCCTTCTGTTAACAACTTAAAAGAATGGATGCTGCATAAAGAAATACCCTTCACCACCATTGAAGATGCGATCCACAATCCAAAGGTTTTAGACCTGTATAAAGAACTCATCGACTCATTCAATAAGTTCTTTAACCATGTTGAGCAGATAAAAAAGTTTGAACTGTTACCAAACGAGTGGACCATTGACAGTGGTGAACTTACACCAACGCTTAAATTAAAGCGCAAGGTCATCATGGAAAAATATAAGACCGCATTCGAAAGAATTTACAGTTAAGTACGTAAACAAAAAGCCAGCAAAAAAATTCTGCTGGCTTTTGCTGATTTAAAACATGCTTAAACACAATTCAAAGGAATAGATTTAATAAACGGGGGCATTTCTCATACAGCATCATATCATTTAATACAATTCATTGGTTAATCATAGTATTAATATCTTCATTAAAATTTCAATCTTATAAACCAGGTGCAAAAGATAAACAGGGTTTACATTGACAAAACAATTTCCGCTATCTTATCAAAGTCTTTGGACTTATCTATAAAACAAAAAGCCCCTGAATCTGTACATAATTTCTGATAATGATCACTGATCAGGTTACTCACTATCACTACTTTTATGCCCGGAAAATGCTGCACCATATATTTCAGCAATTCAATTCCGTTTTTTTCCGGTAACTGAATATCCAATAACACAATATCAGTTTTGCTTTGATGTAATATTTCAACTGCCCCCGTATAATTTGTTGCTGTAAGTATTTTCTCAACAGCATACGCTTCATTAAGCATACCTGTCAGCCGTTCAATTATAAATAAGGAATGGTCAACTATTAATAAAACTTTCTTCAGTTTACCGGTTTCAGACATAAAAATTATCTGCCACTAAATTATAATAATGCTGAAGCCGGGATGTAGTGTTAGAAATGTAAGTGTTGTAGAACTGATACTACGTTACTTATAATAACAGGCAGGATATTCTCCGAACTGTCATTTAAATTAACCTGTTTTCAATAGCATATTTTGTTAGGTCCGAATTGGATTTAAGATCCATCTTTACCATCACCCTTGCCCGGTAAGTACTTACTGTGGTTACGCTCAGCGAAAGCATTTCAGCAATTTCAGAAACCGATTTACCATTAGCTAAAAGTTTCATTACATCAAACTCACGGTCGCTCAGGCTTTCGTGCGGGTTTAGTGCCGCATCGGAAGAAAAATTATTGGCCAGTTTTTCGGCTATTGCCTGGGAAATATATTTTTTACCAAGTAATACTTTTTGTACAGCTTTTACCAGTTCATCGGGTGCGGTATCTTTGCTTAAATAACCCGAGGCGCCGGATTTAAGTGCCCTTAAAGCATATTGTTCTTCAGGATGAATACTCAGTATAAGAACTGGAAGATCCGGGTGGCTCAGTTTGATCTGCTGCAGCGCATCCAGCCCGCTTCTGCCTGGCATAGAAAGATCGCTGACCACTACATCCCACCTGCCTGCCATCACTTTTTTTATCAGCTCTTCGGCATCGGCTACCTCATCTATTTCGGCAGTTGGAAACTCATCCAGCAATATCTGTTTCAGCCCTTTTCTAACTACCGTGTGATCATCAGCAATTAAAATCCGTAACATAGTTTTTAGTTTTAAGTTTTAAGTGGTGATGTGTATCAGAGATAATGGTATCGAAATATTTGTTACGGAGCCTTCACCCGGTTTACTTTTAAATTCATAAATACCGCCAAAGAGCAAGGTTCGTTCTTTTATTCCCAATAACCCCAATGTTTTTTTATTTTTTATTGTCTCCGGGTCAAATCCGACTCCATTGTCGCTCACACTAAAGTGCAGTGTTTCTTTATCTTTATCCAATACTGTAGTTACTTTACTGGCATTGGCATGCCTGGCTATATTGGTCAGCAGTTCCTGGTATATCCTGAAAACACCGGTAACAACTTCAGGCTGCATGCTGATCTCCCCGACTTTATTAATAAATATAACTTTTGTACCGGAACGTTTTTCAAACTCTTCGCCCTGCCATTCCAAAGCAGACAGTAAACCCAGGTCATCAAGAATACTCGGCCGCAGATCTGTAGAGATCTTTCTTACAGAAGCAATGGTTGCATTTATCAGTTCTATACTTTGTTTCATTTTGTTGGTCACCTCTGCATCGCTGTTGTTTATTTTACGGGTAAGCCAATGCAGATCCATTTTAAGCCCGGTAAGCTGTTGCCCTAGTTCATCATGTATCTCCCGGGCAATATTGGTACGCTCATCTTCCCGGATGCTTTGCAGGTTGGATGCAAGCTGACGTATATCCTCGTAAGATTTTTGCAGCAGTTCTTTTGCCAGGTATTTTTCAGTTACATCATGCGATAATGCCAGCCAAACACGTTTCTCTTCATATAAAATCTCATGACTGTATACTTCCACCTGTATGACCGTGCCATCCTTTTTTTTGTGCCGCCATGCCTTTATATTATTGATCCCCGGATCCATTTTATTAACCTCACTGATAAAATCTGCTACATCTTCCGGCGGGCGCAGGTCTCTTGAATTTAATTGTAAGAACTCTTCCCTGCTGTAACCATAATGCCTTATCGCCGATTCATTAACATCAATAATATCCAGGCCTGGTATTGTTGACATCCACATAGGCAGCGGGTTATTATAAAACAAGAGTTTGTATTTTTTTTCTGAGAGCTGTAATATTTCAGCAGCTTTTTTACGCTCCGTTATATCCCGCACAAAACACAGATAGCGGCCATCGAGTAATTTTTTTGCGCTTATTTCAACATCCATAATAGTTCCGTCTTTACGGATCAGCCTCCGATCATTAATAACAGATTCTCCCTTTGCCATCTTTGTAATCCTGAGCGGATTAGCGGCCAGGTCTTCGGGCGGTACAACATCCAGGAATTTCATTTTTTGCAACTCGACTGAAGTATAACCACTCATACGGCAGCCCGCATTATTTACTTCCACCAGGTAAGTACTTTCATCTGCAATGAATATCCCATCGGATGCCTGCTCAATAATGGTACGGAATTTTTCTTCACTGGTTCTGACTATACTTTCACTTTTTTCTTTTTCCGAAAAGTCGAGCCCAACACCCATCAGGCAGGTTTGTCCTTCGTATTCGATAGCCTCTCCTGTAAAATAATAAGGTATTACCGTATTGTCCTTTTTCAACAGGTTAGCTTCCACATTATCATGGCCGGTAATAAAAACATTTGAAATTTTATCCGATAGTAAAGCCTTATTTTTTTCTTCAAAAAAATCCAGGGGATGCATTTGGTTTATCTCCCCCGAATCATAACCTGTTACGGTTTCAAAATTTTTATTCCATCTTAAAAACTTCCCTTCTTTATTATAGAGATAAAATATACCGGGCAGGCAGTTAATAATCGTATCAGAAAGTTCTTTTTCTTTCAGGATCTGCTTTTTTATTGTTTCCCGTTCTGTAATATCCTGCATGGCTCCCAGTATCCTTACCGGGTTTCCGGCGTCATCATATTTAATATAGGCACGGTCGAAAAATATTTTATACCCGTCATCTTCGGTTTTAAAACGAAAAATTTCCGATAATGAACTAACCTTTTTTTCCATAGCCAGTTTCATGCGTGTAAGCATGTCTGCTCTTTCATCGGGATGAATATGATCTAAAAACATGTCATAATTAATTGTCTCCTTACCAGGCTTAAGCCCGTACATGCTATACAATTTATTATTACCCCAGGTTTCATCTTTAACAAAATCATGATCCCAGATAGCATCATTGGTAGCTGCTGCAATCAGTTCAAAACGTTCATTGGATTTCCTGATCTCTTCTTCGGTCTTTTTGCGGTCAGTAATATTCTTACTGGTGATGATAAATCCAATTAGCGTACCTGCTTTATTTTTTAACAGGTTTATATTGCTTAACAAGCTGATCTTTTCACCGGTTTTTGGATGTATAAAGTTAAATTCACCCTTCCACTTGCCTTCACCAAACACTTGGGCAAATACAGCTTCATTATTGCTGTAGGGATATTCAAATGTCAACAGTTCGGGTATCTTTTTTCCAATAACCTCTGCTGCGGTAAATCCATACAGCTCCCGGCAGGCATCGTTCCAGCTCACAATACAACGGTTCATATCCAGCGACGTAACTGCATCCGACACGCTCTCGAGCAGCCTGGCCTGGTACATGAGTGTATTCTCATGCTTTTTTCTTTCGGTAATATCTCTTATAAAACCAATTAAAGTATGGGTACTGGCCATCTTCGAGTTTACTTCCACATCCAGTATGCTCCCGTCTTTTTTTACCAGCTTTCTTTCATATAGCAGACTTTTACCTTTCATCAATTCATTTATCCGTAATGGTGTTCCATCAATATCTTCATCAGGTAAATAATCAGCTAAATGAGATCCGATCAGTTCTTCTTCCGTAAAACCGATCAGCTGTATAATACTGTTATTTACTTCCAGGATAACGCCTTCCATGTCTGTTATCACTATCCCATCGGAAGCCTGTTCAATAAGCGACCGGTATTTTTCTTCATTATTTTTTAAGGCGAGCCTTATCTCTTTAATTGCTGTAACATCTTTAAAAAAAACAGTTAACCCGTCTGGCGATGGGTAAATATGATTTTCGAGCCACTTATTAAACTCGGGATAATATTCTTCCAGGTACTGGTATTCCTGCGTTTCCATTGCCTTGTGATAAACATCATAAAAAGGTTCTTGTTTTCCATGAGGAAACTCAGTCCAGATATTTTTCCCTACCAGGCTTTTCGGTTCTTTTGAAAATATCTCACCGGCCTCTTCATTTACATAAGTGTACAGCCAGTTTTTATCAAGGGCTATAAAAGCATCGGATACCCTTTCTATGAGTGAGCGGTAATTGTTTTCGCTGTTTCTTAACTCACTGGTTCTGTTCAATACCAGTTCATTTAATTTTTTAGGAAGAATGGCAAAACGATATACAGATACAGCGCCTAAAACCGATAGCAAAAAGCCCAGTAAAGCAAGTAAAATTATATCTCCAAAATCGCTGTTGCCTGCAACCCTGGTTACAGAAAGTTTCCATTCTCCATCCGGCACATTAACTGAAACCGCATGGCTGCTGGCACCAGCCTGCTGTTGTGGTAAAAAAAATTCTTCCTGTTTTGTATCGGGATTTATTTTTGAGAGTTGAAAATGGTAGCCGCTTTTTCCGGCACTGTCAATACCCGCTGTTGCATATAAGTTTCCCATTTTTATTACCACCGCCGAAAAGCCCCAGAATTTATTATTACGATAAACCGGTAACCTGCCTACTACGCCCATACCTCCCTGCTTTAATTGAAGGGGGCCTGCAAAAAACATTTCTTTTTTTTCTATAGCTTTAAAAGCCTCTTTGTTTCTTGCAGTATCTTTTAAGATATCATACCCGATCACCGTTTCATTTCCTGCTAAAGGATAAACATGGTCAATAACACCTCCGGGCACCAGTTGTATGGCATCGATATCATTACCAGATTTCAGTATCTGGCTGGCTATAGAATCGAAATTATTTACCTGCCCGTTTTTATCAATAAAAAAAGTAAGCGTTTTAGTAGCCGATAAACTATGCGTTAATGCCTGCTGTAACTTTTCTTTTGCCTGGTTCACAATTTCATATGCTTCTTTTTCCATAACGTCATTTATCAACTGGTAACGCTGAAAAACAAGCAAGGCGAATAAACATGAAAGGATGAGAAATGACAGGAGGCCCAGCCATATCGGACGTTTTAACATAGAGACCGGTTCAGTTGATCTATCAACGGGTTTAGGCAAGGGTGCACTGATCTTTGTTTCTTTTTCCGGCATATTGAATTAAATAATACGTATTAGTTGTAGTGGTTTACTACATATAGAAAAATTTAAGTTACAACATTTAAGCTTATAAATAAAGTTGACGAGGTAAGCCGGCGCTAACCGTTATTACCTGTTTTTTAGATCCGTCTTCGGGAAGCTAGGTCTCACATTTTTTTGATGTTGTGAATTTTCAAACTGATACATTACAGTCATGCCTTCCGATATGACAAATACCTGCTGCAAAATACCTGTTAAAAGTAAATATGATCATAGATGCTTTTCTACATGAAAACGATATAAAAATTCTCTGGTCAATAAAATCAATAATTATTTTTTCAGCAGGTTGATAAAAAGCTCCGAATCTTTTCTTTTAATGAAAGAATTTTAGCAAGGTTCAAAGGTTTTAAAAACAAAATCTTTTGCAAACATCGGCTCATACGTTTCTTTGGTTCCGCCAAAAGATGGCCCTGCTCTTGAAACTAGTGGCCGAATAATAACCCGCCTGCAGAAAATGATCATAAAATACAAATATGCCCAGGTATAAAAAACTATCTACTATGACAAGTATTTTTTTATTATCTGCTGTCTTAAATTATTGATCTAGGGCAGGCAGTAATTTTATTTCGTTCCGGTACAGAATTATTTTTTTACTGTTTTCAAGTTGTTTCAACAACCTTGATATTACAACTCTTGAAGTAGCCAGTTCATCCGCAATAAGAAGGTGGGATGCTTTTATAACACTGGAGCCGGCAATACGTTGTTTTTCTTTTAAATATTCAACCAGTCTTTCATCCAGTTTATGAAAAGCTATACTCTCAATTGATTTTAATAATTCAATAAAGCGTTCATTAAAACTGCGCATTATATAATTTTTCCAGCCGGGGTAATTGCACAACCAATCGTCTAACTTTAAGTGAGGTATTGCTATTAACTCAACATCGTCTTCAGCAATGGCTTTTACCTCGCTTTTTTTGGCTTCAATACAACAACTGTATGCCATGGAGCAGCTTTCATTGCTGGTTAAATAGTACAATAAAATTTCATTACCATCTTCATCCATTCTTAACACTTTTACAGTACCACTCAAGATAATGGGCATCATACGGATGTATTTTCCGTAATCCATTATCAGATCAGCTTCTTTAAAATGCTGAATAATGCCAAACTGTTGAATTTCTTTTATCAAAGCGGGTTCAAATACTAGGGCAAGTTTATCTAAACTCATTACACTGTTTTTTGTAATCGCACAAATATATTTACCGGTTAGCTTTCATTAAAACTACTGTATTTTTTTAACCCCTAAACTATATACTGCTTTAAAAAAATAGAAATATTGTAAACAAAAAGGCTGAACACCCGAAACGGCAGGTATTCAGCCATAAAAAAAATCCTTGTTCTACTACGCAACAAAACGCTTTACTGTTTCCCAGGTACCACCATTGATAACATTGGAGAAACCATTTTGCTGTAAAATATTTTTGGCCTGGCTGCTCCTGGCGCCGCTGCGGCAAAACACAATAATGTTTTTTTTGTTTTTAAATTTTGCAAGTTGGGTTTGAACCTTATCCAACGGAATATTTACAGAACCTTTTACATGTCCTGAATTAAATTCGCCGGGTGTTCTTACATCTACTAAAAAAGCACCTTCATCAATAATTGCCTTTAAATCAACTGCAGGTGCACTGCTGAATAATCTCTGAAATAAGTTCATCTTTCATTTATTTAAGTTGTGAATTTTTTTATAACATTTACCAATCCTGCTTTGGGAACAACCCCGCTTTGTCTCCAAAGTGGTTTCCCATTTTTAAAAAGTATAAGTGTAGGTACTCCTTGTACCTGGTATTCCTGTGCAGCCTGTGGACTTTTGTCCACATCAACCTTAATAATGGTTACAATATCACCAACTTCTTTTTTTACATCTTTAAGTATGGGTCCCATCATTTTGCATGGGCCACACCACTCGGCATAAAAATCTACCAGGGCAAGTTTATCTGATTGTATGATTTCGTTAAATGTCATGATGATTGTTTTCTTCTTCTTTTATAATTTCCTTATTCGGCTCTTTTTTAAAAATACCAAACAATAAACCAACCATTAAAGCGCCATATAATGTGCTGTTAACAGGTTTGGATGTGATTATGCAGGTACCCGACGAGCAACCCACCTGTTGCCAGTAAAGATAACCTGCTATGGCACCAACAACGGCTCCAATCAGGTACAGGGCATTATTTTTGAACCACTTCTTCATAAGTAATTTCCTTTGCTTTATCCTGGTTTTTATCCGGTGGCACATAACATCCCTGTGTACTGCAACAGCCAATATTAAAAACAGGCATTGCTGTTAACAGCAAACCCAAAAAGCCAAATAGTACATCCTTTACAATAAAGGCCTGAACAAGTATTGCAATTCCCATACCGGTCCTCAGTAACCTGATAAATGTCCAGTTTGTAAATATTGTTTTCTTCATCATTTTATTTTTCTATTGCAAATTTACTATTACTGCCGAAGTAATTAAGTAACAAAGGTTACAAATGAACTTAACGCTTATATGGTTTTTAAGCGAAAAGTTGCGGCTCGGCTATTTTCACCGCTGGCTTAAAAACGATGGTTGCTTTTACTGAATTTGAGATCAGGCAGGCCGCTTCTGATTTTTCCAAAATGCGCACTGCTTTTTCTTTATCAGCATCAGGGGCAATGGTTAATAGAGGAGATAACATAACTTCGGTGATCATATATTTTCCATCAACTTTTTCAAGCTTGCCATCGGCATTGCTTTCAAAATGTATAAAATCAAATTTGAAGTTTTCCGCAATGGCTAAAAAGGTTGTCATCAGGCAACTGTTTACAGCAGCCACCAGCAAATGTTCCGGCGACCAGATACCAGGTATGCCTTTGGCAAACTCAGGTGGCGTTGCAACTTCTATTGCTTCATTTAAAACCGGCGAACTCATGATTCCTTTCCTGTCTGACTGCCAGTTTACTTTTACTTCGTAATGATGTACGTTTTCCATAATTTTTTTAGTTTAAAATATGACCACAAAATTTACCGGCAACCTTATCTCTTTTTTGCCGGGCAGGTATTTATCCCTATCAATGTGTAGAGCGGGCAAAAGCTTATAAAGCTGGTTAGCAAGAAACCGGTGCCCAGTATAAGTAATATGATTCCGAATGTACCTTCAACCGTTTTTGTAAAATACAATACTGCAAATAATACGACCAGTAATATTCTAACCAGGCGATCGGCAATACCCATGTTCTTTTTCATAATGAATAATTTTTATTTTAAAAACAATACTGGAATGATTTGAATTTCTTTACAACAAAGTTAAAATTAGTTGCATTGCTGTCTGGTGACTTATGTTACTTTCAACAGGGAGATTTTATGATTGTTGTCATAAATTAAAGTGCAGCCGGAAACGGCTGCACTTTAATTTAAATGATATATATGGCGGTTAAAAAATAAACCGGGATTTGCTATGATGCTGGCATTGTTTTGCTTTGACAAACAAAAGCTGTTTTGGGAACAGTTGTTTTACTGATGGCTGTAAACCCGCCTTCCACTTCGGTAAAATTCCGGTAACCCCGTGACTGTAAAATAGATGCAGCGATCATGCTTCGGTAACCACCTGCACAGTGTATGTAAAAATGCTCTTCGGGATTAATATCTTTTACCCAGTCGTTTATAAATGCCAATGGCTTATTGTAAGCCTCGTCAATATGCTCAGCGCAATATTCTGTGTCTTTACGTATGTCAACCACTTTATCTTCTCCAATATTCACTTCTTTTGCAAATTGTTCTGCAGTTATCCTGTCAACAACATCCGCTTCCTTGCCGGCTTCTAACCATGCAGCAAAACCACCTTTCAAATGCCCCACCACATTATCAAAACCAACCCTGCTTAAACGCGTTACAGATTCTTCTTCTTTACCAACTTCGGTAACCAATAATATCGGTTGCTTTACATCAACGATCAGTGCACCAACCCAGGGAGCAAAATCCCCACTGAGGCCTATATTAATGGATTGCGGAATAAAGCCTTTATAAAAAACACCATTTTCCCTGGTATCCAATATTAATGATTCCATATTTTCTGCTGCCGCTTCAAACTTATCGGGTGTCAATGCTTTCATTCCTTTACTCAAAACTGTTTCAAAACTTTCATAGCCTTTTTTATTCATAGCTACATTTAAACCAAAATATCCCGGAGGTGTTTGCAGGCCATCAGTAACGGCTTTTATAAAGGCTTCTTTATCTGGCTGATTCAGTGCATAATTCATTTTCTTTTGATTGCCCAATGTATCCACGGTTTCCTTCATCATATTTTTACCACAGGCACTACCTGCACCATGTGCAGGATAAACAATTACATCATCTGCCAGAGGCATTATTTTAGTCATCAAACTTTCATACAGTAACCCGGCCAGGTCTTGCATGGTCATGTTTGCTGCTTTTTGTGCCAGATCAGGGCGGCCAACATCCCCCAAAAAAAACGTATCGCCGCTGAAAACACAATAGTCTTTTCCTGTCTTATCCTTTAAAAGAAAGGTTGTACTTTCCATAGTATGGCCCGGTGTATGAAGTACTTTAATGGTAACATCACCAACCTTAAATTCTTCTCCGTCCTTTGCAGAAACACAATTAAACTCGCAGGCTGCATTGGGACCATAAACAATATCAGCCCCAGTCTTATTCCTTAAATCCACATGCCCGCTTACGAAATCTGCATGAAAATGTGTTTCAAAAATGTATTTGAGTTTCACCTTGTCTTTTCGTAAACGCTCCATATATGGGGCGGTTTCACGCAATGGATCAATAATGGCAGCCTCGCCATTTGAAGTGATATAATATGCCCCCTGTGCCAGGCAACCTGTATAAATTTGTTCAATATGCATAACAGTATTTTTATTTTTTCAGTACGAAGTTCCATATTACTTATGTGCATTTGAGTAACTTAAGTAACATAGCTGCATGACTTTGGTCAGTTATTTTTTTACCAGGTTGATAAAAAGTTCCGAATCTTTTCTTTTAATGAAAGAATTATAGCAAGGTTCAAAGGTTTTAAAAACGAAATCCTTTGCAAACAGTTTTTCATACTCATTTTGGGCTCCACCAAAAGGTGGACCTTGATCTTCAAATTGACGGTTAAATAACAGGCCAACCAGTTTCCCGTTTGGTGACAGCAGCTCATGCATTTTTGTAACGTAGTCTTTTCTTAGAGCTGGATCAAGTGCACAAAAAAATGTTTGCTCCAGTACCAGGCCATATTCACCTTCATGCTTAAAAAAATCGCCAAGAATTATTTTGATGTTGGAATTCTCTTTGTATTTTTCTTTTAACTGCGCTACCAAAGCGGGCGCAATATCAATAACTGTAATATCAGTAAAGCCCAATTTTAAAAGATAATCGGCCTCATGCGTATTGCCGCATCCGGGAATCAGCATCCGTATATTTTTATTGGTAAGCTGATCGATATAATTTTTTAAAGGCGGGGATACTTCACCTAGGTCCCAGGATGCGGTTCCTGCATCATACCGATTGCTCCAGTAATTTGCGTCCAATGCACCGATGTTGTTAACTCTTGTATTTCCTGCTGCGGCTTTATTTTGTTGCATGTATTTTTATTTACGTGAAAAACAATTCCTAAATAATGATGTAAATTCCCATTAGCAGTATAATCGAGCCAAATCCTTTTTTCAATTGACCGGCGTGAATTTTCTTTGCTAATGCACCACCAAAAAATATGCCAGCCACAGCAATGACAGTTATGATACCAAGGAATTTCCAATCAATATCAACATGTCCAATATCACCGGTAAATCCAATCAATGAGATACTTTGCGGTAATTATTGAACGCACCAAGAAGTGAAGTAGAGCCCACGGCGAACAGGGAATAGAACTTTGCCATAACCAGGTTTAAAGCAAATACATAAACAAGAATCGGCACCATCAGTATTGATCCACCGCCATCAATCAATCCCAGGAAAATGCTAACCAATGCTGTCAGAAAATAGCCCGGTATCTCCATACAATATCATTGATGCAAAGATGTAATTAATAAAGGCTGTGTATTTTCGTCACACAATAAACACGGAAAGCTTGCAGTCAAAAAAGTGGCCTCGCCAGGAATCGAACCTGGATCTGGGGCTTCGGAGGCCCTTATACTATCCATTGTACTACGAGGCCGGTGATGTTAATTTGTTAATCCGTTAATTGGTGGGCACCTGAATTTGTAGAGGTACCGCTGAATTTTTAATCACTATACGAATTAACCGATTAACGATTTAACGGATTAACTTTTCTATTTTCCAAGGTGTGAAAAATTACTACCGAATATTTTTACCGCAATGGCCAGCAATATTACGCCAAAAAATTTTCTGATCACTGTCATCCCATTAGGGCCTAAAACTTTTTCAATCCACTTCAATGATGTAAGCACCAGGAATATCACAATGCAGTTGATGAGAATGCCAATTAAAATATTCACATCAAAATAATTCGCTTTCAAACTCATGATGGTGGTAAGCGTACCCGAGCCTGCAATTAATGGAAATGCGATCGGTACTACACTACCGCTTTTTGGGTTACCATCCTGTTTAAAAAATTCGATACCCAATACCATCTCAAGCCCGATAATAAATATCACGATACTACCTGCTACTGCAAAAGACTGGACATCCAGCCCAAGTATATTTAAAAACTGGCGGCCGAGAAAAAGAAATAAAATCATTAAACCTCCGGAAGCAACGGTTGCCAGTAAAGAGTTTATCTCGCCTCCCATTTTAGCACGCAGCGATGCCAATACAGGAACGTTGCCCACCATATCTATTACGGCAAACAGGGTAAAAGATACCGTGATAATTTCGTTTAGCGATATATTTCCAAATGTCATCATGACCGTTTTAACTTTACAAAGATAACCAGCTAAAAATTAAGTTGACGAACAGCTTTAGCTATACCTGCATTTAAAAAATACCCTGGCTGGTTCTCACCAGCCGGGGCATATAAAATTGGAAGTTACCTTATCTGTAAATATGCTTTTCCTTAAAAAGTACGTATTCTTTTTGCAAAGCATGTAAACAGTTAATACAAAGACAATCCTCAAACCTGGATTCTACATATACCCTTTCTTCAACCGATAACTGGATGCTGTTGCATTGGCATAACATGATGCTTCCTGCCTTACATTCAAAAGCAGTGTTGCAGCGGGGGCAATGTTTGTCTTCGTGTTTGCACATCTTTACTTAAATTAACCCGTAGGAAGAGAAAAGATATTTTCTATCTTACCGGAAAATTAAAAATTTAAACTTACACCTGCCATAAAATTAAGACGGCTGCTGTTATACCCATATACTTCCGAATATTTTTCGTCGGTAATGTTTTTTAAGTCTACAAATACTTTTATGTTTTTGCTGATGCTGTATGTTGAATACAGGTTCCAAACATAGTATGCAGGCATTTCAATTGGCGCCGATGCATATACTGCTTCGTAACGCTTGCTGATGCTTTGCACACCAATATTCATATTCCAGTTTTTACAAAGCTCAATTCCCACATTTAAATTAATCGTTTGTTTTGGCCTGCGATAAAGGTTAAAGAATGCAGTATCTTTTGAACCGGTTTTGGTTTCAATCTTTCCATCCAGGTTTACATAATTGGCATTAAGCGTCACTTTACCAAAGTCAACACTGGCTTCCAGTTCAATTCCCTTATCTTTTTGTTTATCGGCATTTAGATAGTAGCTGGTATAGGTTGGTGCACCGGCACTGTAAAAAATAATATTGTCTTTTACAGCCCTGCTGAAATAAACTGCCCGGATATTTACATTGTCTTTATAATATTGAATTCCGCCCTCTATACTTAAAGATTTTTCAGGCTTCAACTCTTCTGCAGGATTACGGTATTCAGAATATACCTGGTATAAAGAAGGTGCTTTAAAACCCGAGCTGATGTTACCAAATATCTTTATTGAATGCTTAATTACATAAGATGGATTAAAAGAAAAAGTGAACACATCTCCATACTTATTAAAATTATTGTAACGGCCACCTAATTCTACATTAAAACCGGCTACATCTTTTACAATTATCGAAGTATATGCTCCAAACTGGTTTACTTTTACACTGTCTTTGCTTAAGGTTGGCGAAGAATATGGACCATACATACTTACTGATGTATAACTTTGGTCAGATAACTGATTGCGGTAATCGGCACCAACCAACACATCAATGTGTTTTGTGATGGCAATATTACTGTACAGTTCTGCAAAGTGCGATTTGCCGGTATAATCCCCTTTGCTGTAGTAAGCAAAACCTCCCCTGCTGGCTGAATCATCTAAGTAAGCCCTGTTTACTTTGTTATAATTATAATTAAAATGCAGGATGCTTTTACCAATCGTGTAATCTGCGCCAACACCCAATAAGGTATTTTTATTCTTTATCGTATAATCAGCATCATCTTTAAACTGTCCTGCATCTGCATCGGTTCTGTAATTGCCGAACTGTGCGTTGGCCCTTACCGAAAATTTGTCATTTATTTTTTCACTGATATTGGTACGAAAAATATTTTCATTCATACCGTCCCTGTCAAAATTGTCAACCCCGGATTGGTATTGTGCTGTTGAAAAACCCTTGCTGTATAATTTGCTATACTGCACATCGTAGCTTGTCTTTTTTACCGTGCCGTTTAAACCAACAGCGCCTTTAAAAGTATTATAACTGCCGCCTGCAAGATTTGCTGTTGCATTTATTTTTTTTGCGCCTCCTTTTTTACTGATGATATTGATTACACCTGCAATCGCATCGCTGCCATATAAAGTAGATTGGCTGCCTTTTAAAATTTCAACCCGCTCAACCTGGTCTACATTGATAAGGTTTAAGTCAAATGCGCCGCTAATGCCCGATGCATCATAAACCGGAATACCATCCAGTAGTATCAAAGTCTTTCCAGCAGCAGCTCCACGCATATAAACATCCTGGTTGGTACCCAGCACATTGCTGCTGCCGTTTACAATAATGCCGGCTTGTGTGTTCAATACTTCTGTTAAAGATTTGCCGCTGTTGCGCTGCAATTGCTGCTGATCAATTACTGTAACTACTTTACCGGTAAGCGATTGTTTAATGGGGAATTTTGTTGCAGTAACTACAACTTCATCTAAATTTTTTGTACTGTCTTTTTGTGCGTACACCTGGCTACTGAATAATACAGCAGCCGCAATAAAAATTTTCTTTTTCATTTTTGAAAAATTTTTTTTGTGACTGCTTCCTGGAAAAATGTAGAGATATAAAAGCCGTTGAGCCGTTACATTTCCTGCCTTTCACCCGAAAGCTTTGAATGATTGTTGATGAACCAGGCAGGTCTTCTGGCTTGGGCTTTTACCTTCCCATCCTGAAATTCAGAACAGTGGTTTGAAGTTTTTTTCTCTGCAAAGCCCTCTTTGGGAGGGGCTTGAGGAGGCCCTTACAGCTACGGGGATAGCTCCCGATTTAAACGGGATTCCCTTTTAATCCCGATTTGACATCGGGAACCAAATTCGCTGCAAATGTAAGTGGAAGCAGGTTAATCATCCAAACAAAATATCTCCACACGGTATTGTGCAAAAAAATTATCTTTAAAGCATGCAAACAACATCAAAAAAACTTAACCTGTTCTCTCTTACCATGCTCGTGATTGGATTTGTAATTGGCATGGGTATTTTCAGAACAGCGGCTACCAGTGCCAAAGATGCCATTTCGCCTTCCGTTTATTTTAGCGCATGGGCAATAGGCGGCCTGGTGGCTTTGTGTGGTGCTCTTACTTATGCTGAGATCGGCAGCCGCTATCCCGTTACTGGTGGATATTACAAAGTATTTGCAAAAGCCTATCATCCAAGTATTGCCTTTGCTATCAATTGCATCATACTGGTGAGTAATGCGGCCAGTATAAGTGGTGTTGCCTTAATTGGCAGTGGCTATTTATTAAAATTATTTCCGGGTAACTGGACTGATATTGACAAAGCAATCGTAAGTTCTGTTGCCATCCTCATTTTTTATCTCATTAATTTAAAAGGATTAAAGACCAGCTCTACTACACAGAATATTTTAATGATGATTAAGATTACCATGGTGGTGGTTTTAATATCAGCATTATTTTTCCCGGATAAATATGCAGTAAATGATGCTGCCAAAGCAGTTGCTGCGCCTGAACATGCTTTTACCTGGATAGATTGGGGTAAGAGTCTTGGCCTAAGTTTGATTGCTGTATCGTTTACCTATGGAGGTTATCAGCAGACCATTAACCTGGGCAATGATGTGCAGAACCCTTCAAAAAATATTCCCAGGGGTATCTTTATCGGCATACTAATCATCATTGGTTTATACATGCTTGTTAACCTCAGTTATTTTAATGTAGTTGGTTTTAACCAGATGAAAGGTGAAAAAGAAATTGCTTACGTGGTTATTGAAAGAATATTTGGAACCGGCGGAGCATCTGCATTTTCGGCCTTTCTTTTTTTAGGTGTACTGGCTTATGTGAATGGCTCACTGCTGAGTAACCCCAGGGTAATGTATGCCATGGGCGAAGATGGCAGCATGCCCAAAATATTTTCGAAGCATAACGAAAAAACCAATGTAACAACTTTTTCGCTCACTATATTTTCAGCCTTATGTATTGTTATATTATACTTCGCCCAGGAATTTGAAAAGATCCTCACATTCACCATTTTCCTGGATAGTTTTGGGATGATATTAAGCGCTGCCACCATTTTCTGGTTTCGAAATAAGACGAAACACCTGGATGGAACCGGCATTTATAAAATGAAGTTTTTCCCTTTAATGCCTGTGGTCTTTATCCTTTCTTATCTTTTTGTAGCTATCAGCATAACTATGGCCGATCCCCATGCAGCATTAACGGGGCTTGCTGTACTGGCGGCTTTTGTTGTTTTATATTTTGTTTTACATACTATGAAAAAGAAAATTGTTACACCCGAAAATTAACGAATATGGACATCTCCTATATATTAAATGAGTTTGCCGAAGACAGGGAAAATTATTTCAATGCTGTGTCTCCGCCGATCATGCAAACCAGCAATTTTGTTTTTAATACCGTTGATGAAATGCGCAACGCTTTTGCCGATGAATACGCAGTGTATTTATATAGCAGAGGCAAAAATCCAACCGTAGAAATTTTAAGAAAAAAATTAGCCGCATTAGATGGGGCTGAGGACTGTCTTGTTTTTAACAGCGGTGCTGCCGCCATTTTTGTTGCGGTGCTGGCCAATGTAAAAGCCGGCGACCATATTGTTTCGGTTGAAAAACCTTATACCTGGGCGCAACGGATGTTTGATGTTATTTTACCAAGATTTGGCGTAACAACTACTTATATTGATGGCAGGGATATTGAAAATTTTGAAAGAGCCATCCTGCCAAACACAACAGTTATTTACCTCGAAAGTCCTAATAGCTGGGATTATGCTTTGCAGGACCTGAAAGCGGTTGCCGAACTGGCAAAAGCAGAAAACATAACTACCATCATTGATAATAGTTATTGCACACCACTTTACCAAAAGCCTATTGAAATGGGTATTGATATTTCGATGCAAACGGCTACCAAATACATCAGCGGCCACAGCGATACGTTAGGTGGCGTATTAACAGGTAGCGCCGCCATGATGGAGCGCATTTTTAACAGTGAATACATGACGGTGGGCAGCGGCATTTCTCCATTCAATGCCTGGTTGCTGATAAGGGGTATGAGAACATTGCCCACCCGGCTCGACAGGATCACAGCCTCAACCCAAAAAGTAATTGATTACCTGAAGCAACATCCCAAAGTAGAAAGCCTGCTTTTCCCGCTGGATGAAAGTTTTCCGCAGTACGAACTGGCAAAGCAACAGATGAATGGTGCCTGCGGATTATTAACCTTTATTATAAAAGCGGACCATATCGGGCAGATAGAAAAATTCTGCGAAGACCTGCAACATATATTTATGGCGGTAAGCTGGGGTGGCCACGAAAGCCTGATCATACCTAAATGCTCATCCATAAGACCAGAAATATTTGACACCGCCAACAGGGAGCACCGCATGCTCAGGCTCTATGTTGGGCTGGAAGATCCGGAATATATAATTAAAGACCTGGGACAGGCTTTTGAGAAGCTGGTTTAACTGGCTTACCGTTTGTACAATTGTTTTACAGGTATTACGCTGAGATGGATTAATTTTGTTGTATGCGTTATAAATTTTTAACCCTTATTGTTTTATCAAACTTTGCAGG
Source organism: Chitinophagales bacterium (assembly GCA_038226715.1). Lineage (GTDB taxonomy): Bacteria > Bacteroidota > Bacteroidia > Chitinophagales > Chitinophagaceae > Ferruginibacter. The sequence continues at coordinate 7,079 of JBBRQF010000001.1, read as the reverse complement.
CACTGTAAAAGCTCAGGAAAAATGGACTTTACCGAGGTGTATAGAATATGCCATGGCTAACAATATTTCGATAAAGCAAATTGATTTACAAAGCAAGACTGCAGCACTGGTTTTAAAACAAAGTAAGCTGGGACAGATACCCAATTTAAGTTTCAGCGGCGGGCCAAGTTATAATAGTGGCCGTAGCCAAAACCCCACAACTTTTGCTTTGAGTACACAAAGTTACTTGTCGGCCAATGTGCAGTTACAGAGCAGTGCCGAAATTTTTAACTGGTTCAGCAAAAAAAATACCATCGCAGCCAACGAATGGGAATTGCAGGCAGCTAAAGCCAATACCGATAAATTAAAAAATGATATTGCCCTCACTGTTGCCAATGTATATTTACAGATATTGCTTGCCATGGAACAGGAAAAGATCGCCGGCATTCAATTACAGCAATCGAAGGCGCAGTTAAGCAATACCCGCAAGCTGGTTGATGCAGGAAACTTACCCGAACTGAATGCAGCAGAGTTGGAAGCGCAGGTGGCGAGGGACAGTTCCACCGTAATTACTGCCAAAGGAAATGTTACACAAAATATTTTATCGTTAAAAGCCTATATGGCTATTGATGCAGGTGCAACATTCGAAATTGATACACCACCGGTTGATAAAATACCTGTAGAAAAAATTGCAGACCTGCAACCCGAACCGGTGTATGCATTGGCAATAGCCAATATGCCGCAACAACGGTACAATGATTTTAAATTAAAAGCAGCACAGAAATCTTCAGCAGCAGCAAGAGGGGGTTTATTTCCAACCATTTCGGTTTTTGGCGGTTTAACCAGTAGGTACATTAATTCAAAACAACCGATCTACGAGCCCACTGGCACATATAGCAGCACACCATTTAGTCCACAGGTGATCGTAGGAGGCATACCTTATACAGTAACTTCACCTGATTATAAAATGACGGGGGAACAGGGAACTCCTTTTTTCAAGCAGTTAAACCAGAATTTCAGTCAGTCAATAGGATTAAATCTAAGCATTCCTATTTTTAATGGTTATAATAACCGTACAAACTACGAAAGAAGCAAGATCAATATTCAAAACGAGCAACTGCAAAAAGCGCTTGATGATCAAAGCTTAAAACAAAATATTTACCAGGCATACAATGCTGCCGTTATTGCTTTGGAAAAATTTAATGCAGGTCAAAAAAGTTTAGAAACTGCAGAACGCACTTTCGGTTTCGCACAAAAAAGATATGATGTTGGTATGATGGGTACTTTTGAATTAATAACCAACCAGAATAATTTATTTACAGCGCAATTGCAAAATGTATTGAACCAGTTTGATTATGTTTTTAAAATGAAAGTGCTGGAATTTTATAAGGGACAGGGTTTGAAGTTGTAGAAATGCGGGCCCCTTTTGAACTTCGTTCGTTCTTTTTCAAAGAACCCCAAGGGAGAGGAAATGTAGTAGATTGGAGCGAAAATGGGTTGAATTTAAAAACTGCCAACTTCGAGTTCCCTCTCCCTGGGAGAGGGGTTGGGGTGAGGCCGAATAAAGAAAAAATGTACAAGAGTGATTAATTTTTACTCTTTTACTAAAAGATCAAAAAATAACAAACAGCCTGTTGCCAATGAAGCTGATTCATAAATATGGCCGGGCTCATAAAAAATAAAATAATGAGTAAATCGACTAAATGGATTTTGATTGGGTTAGGAGCGTTGGTAATACTGTTAGTGGTATTATCTCAAACCGGTGCATTTGGAAAAGATGAAGGCTTAAAAGTTACTGCAGAAAAAGTTCAGAAACGCTCCATTACAGAAATTGTAAATGCCAGTGGTAAAATTTACCCGGAGGATGAAGTAAAAGTGAGTCCGGATATTAGTGGCGTTATTACCGAGCTTAATGTACAGGAAGGAGATACCGTGAAAGCAGGGCAGTTACTGGCGCGTATCGATCCGGATGTGTACAATATTCAGCGGAGCCAGGCAGCAAGCGGGGTTGCACAAACGCAGGCGCAGGTGAGCAGTTCGCAGGCGCAGGTTAGTAATGCACAGGCGGCATTGGATGCACTGGATGCACAAATGGTACAGTCGCAGCGGGCTTACGACAGATCAAAAAAATTATTTGATGATAAAGTGATCAGCAGAAGTGAAATGGATGTGGCGGAATCTTCTTTAAGAAGTGCAAAAGCCAACTACAATGCTGCGGTACAGGGCATACGCGGCAGCCAGGCTAATGTACAAAGTGCCAGGGCTAATGTACAAACTGCACAGGCAAGTTTACAAAAAGCAAATAAGGATCTGAGCAGAACAGCTATTACTGCACCAAGAGATGGCGTAGTTTCCCTGTTGAGTGTAAAAAAAGGAGAAAGTGTATCGGGTAACAGTTTCACCGTAGGTACCGAAATTTTACGCATTGCAGATATGAGTAAGATAGAGATAAGGGTTGATGTTGGTGAAAATGATATTCCTAAAGTAAAACTCGGCGACAGTGCTTTGGTAGAAGTAGATGCTTACAGCGACCGTAAGTTCAAGGGCATTGTTACACAAATTGCCAGCAGTAATAATGGTGCTGCATCGCAAAATGCTTTATCCAATACCACCACTGATGTTACCCAATATAAAGTTTATATCAGGATCTTAGAATCGAGCTACAAAGATCTATTGGGCAAAGGTACTTTTCCATTTCGGCCCGGAATGAGCGCCAATGCAGATATACAAACCAAGACACATGCCAATGTATTGAGCGTACCCATCAATGCGGTTACTACCCGTGATAAAAATGACAGCACCAATAGTAAAACCGATACAAAAAAAGCAGACGAATCAAATGCAAAAGTTGTAACATCATTAGTTGATGACCTGGAAGTTGTTGTATTTGTAATTGATAAAGAAGGAAAAGTAAGTAAGGTAAAAGTAAAAACAGATATCCAGGATATTAACAATATTGAAATTACCGAAGGTTTAAAAGAAGGCGACCTGGTGGTTACCGGCCCCTATGACCTGGTAAGTAAAACCTTGAAAGTGGGTAAAAAAGTAAAAGTGGTTGATAAGAAGGATCTCTTTGAGAAAAAATAGACCTCACCCCAATCCCTCTCCATCCTTCGACAAGCTCTGGAGAGAGGGAACTCATATTTAGTAACTTTTAAATTTTAATAGCTTATTTAATTATCTGCAGCCAAATTTTTACCCCATTGAAATTAAACTCAATTTTTTTTCTCCTCCTTCTTGCAGTTTCTATAAATTCTTCTGCACAAACCATTAAACTCCGGGTTCTTCCTGTTGATGATAAGAAAGATACCATACAAAATGCCAGCGCTGTTTTGTACCGCCTACCTGACAGTGTTTTGCTGATAAAGAAAACAATTACCGGAGAAACATTCTTTAATGTAAAGCCTCAATCAAATTATATTGTAAAGATTTCTGCAGTAGGTATGCAGGATGCTTTTCAATCCTTTGCTGTTACGGCTTCTGATACAACAATACGTGTGCGGCTGCTTTACAAAACAGGTAACCTGGGCAATGTAACTGTTGTTGCCAAAAAACCTTTGATAAAAGATGATGATGATAAAACTACGGTTGATGCTGAAGTATTAGCCAATAGCAGTACCAATGCTTATGAAATTTTAGAGAAAACACCCGGTGTCATTGTAGACCAGGATGGCAATGTTTATTTGAGCAGTACAAATCCCGCTACTGTTTTAATCAATGGCAGGGAACTGAAATTAAGCAGCGCTGATCTTGCTTCTTTACTAAAAAGTTTGCCCGCCGGCAGTGTAAGTAAGATCGAGATCCTTCGCACACCATCTGCCAAATACGATGCCGCAAGCAGCGGCGGATTGGTAAATATCGTTTTAAAAAAGGGAGTTAAAATAGGAACGAACGGAAGCGTGAATGTTGCCTATTTCCAGGGAGTTTATCCTACAAAAACGGCAGGCTTTACTTTAAATAAAGGCTCCGGAAAAATAAACAGCTACCTTAGTTACCAGTATACCGACAGGAATAATTTTGAAACACTTAATTCAAACAGGTTTATCAGCAAAGATTCTTCTTTATTAATGCAGCGATCCTATACTACTTATCCCACCGTTAATAATTATTTCAGTGCGGGTGTTGATGTGCAGTTGACATCAAAATTCAATGTGGGTTATGATCTGCGTATCAGTACAACAAATGGAAAGAGCTATGCCGGCAACAGCAGTGATATCAGTAAAGACCCATCAGCAGTTTTAATTGGTGAAAATTTTTCGGACATCAATAATGCAAACAAGACCACTTATATTGGAAATAATTTTTCAGCAAAATATAAAATTGATACTAGCGGCAGCGAATGGACAGCTGCCTTTAATTATGATTATTACCGTAACAGGAATAATCAGTTATACAGCAACAACACCTACTCACCTGTTCCGGGTGTTGTTAATGGAGACGGGATAAATAAGAATGATAAAAACAGTTTTGTATTTCAAACCGACCTGGTACTAAAGCTTCCGAAAAAATTTACTGCAGAAGCAGGTTTTAAAGCATCGGTCAGTAACAGTGACAACAGCTCAGATTATTTTAAAGATACCGGGAACGGCATAAGGTTCGTTGATGTTTATCAAACCAATACTTTTAAATACTGGGAAACTATAATAGCAGCTTACGTACAGGTATCAAAAACATTTGCGGGCTTTACCATCAAGCCGGGACTTCGGTTTGAGACAACAGATATTAATGGCAAACAAACCATACCCAAAGACACCACTTTATCGCTTAAGCGTACAGATATTTTTCCTTACCTGTTCATCAAGCACAAACTGTTTAACATGTTTGGGGTTCCGCTGATTGGCAACGCCATTTACCGGCGAAGTATTAAGCGGCCTTACTACGAGATCTTAAATCCTTATCCCAAGTATGTTGATCAATATCTTTTTGATGTGGGCAACCCAAATTTAAAGCCACAGTTTACCACCAATTACGAGCTTAACATAAGCTTTGACAATATTCCCGTAATTGCATTGGGCATCAATAATACCAGGGATATTTTCAGCAATGTTACTTACCAGGATAATGTTACCAGGATTGCGTATCGTACTTATGATAACCTGGGCAGTAACAAAGAATTTTATGCAAAACTGATTGGTGGTATACCGCCGGGTAAAAAATATTTTTTCTATGTAGGTGCTTTGTATAATTATAACAGCTATACCGGTTTCTATGAAGGCCAGCCATTGAATTACAAGCGGGGAAGCTGGACATTCTTTATGTTCCAGGAATTAAAATTAACGCCAAAATTTATCATAAACATGCAGGGCTTCATGCGTACTAAGGGTTTACAAAACCTGTATGAACTTAATACTTTTGGCGGGTTATTTGTTTCTGCAAACAAAAGCATCTTAAAGAAAAAAGCAAATATCATTCTTTCGGTAAATGATCTTTTACGAACCAATCATGTATCATTCAGTTTAAAGCAAGGCAGTGTATATGCACAAGGAGAAAGGATCAATGATACCCGGAGGCTCGGTTTAACCTTCCGGTATAACTTTGGCATAAAACCTAAAGAAGAAAAGAAAAAAAGCTTTGATGCACCTGCGGAGCTTAACTAAACATTTTTTCGGCAATAGCAACACTTTCGGGTTTACCAACATCAACTAATTTATCGCCGCTGTGGTCGTAACCATAAATAGGATAAGCCTGGGCTAAGCTAAGATAGGTGTCAACCAAAGAGAATTTTCCCCGTTGTGGTATTAATTCAAATATTTCCGGTTGAAAAATAACTACGCAACTGTAAGCCATTTCCACCAGGTTCACTTTTGCAATAGCTATTTTCTCCTCTCCGGTATTGCTGTTGCGCCAGCCGCACAGCCTGTGCTGTTCATCAAATAAAAAATTACGGGATGTTTTCCTGTTGGTAATGCCAAAAGAGATCAGCGCGTTCCTTTTTTTATGAAAAGTTATTAAGTTATTAATATTTAAATTAGTGAGAAAATCAGCATTAAGTGTAACGAAGGGCTCTCCATTCTGCAACAGGTCTCTGGCTTTCAATAATCCTCCGCCGGTTTCCAATACTTCTTTCCTTTCATCACTGATCAATATATTACTTCCCCAACCTTCATTCTTTTTTATCGCTTCAATAACCTGATCTGCAAAATGATGTACGTTCACTACAACGTCGGTAATACCATAACGTTGCAGGTATTCAACATTGTGCTGTAATAAAGGTTTACCATTGACTAATGCCAATGCTTTCGGATGTTTATCTGTCCATGGCTTGAACCGTGTACCCAGGCCAGCCGAAAATATCATTGCTTTCAAATTGTTTTCCAGTTTTCTTTATTGTTGTGATGCAATTCTATTTTTACTTTGAATTTATTTCTCAAATGCCTCGCCAATGCTTCTGCAGCATACACACTCCTGTGCTGTCCGCCGGTACACCCAAAATTTATTGACAAATGATCGAAACCTCTTTTTATATAATCGGCTACCGAAATATCAATGACACTATACACACTGTTTAAAAAATCCGGCATTTTGGTTTGTTGTTCCAAAAAATCTTTCACCGGTTTATCCTGTCCTGATAAATGTTTGTAATCATCAAACCTGCCGGGGTTTAATATGCCACGCATGTCAAATACAAAACCTCCGCCGTTGTTGGTTTCATCTTTTGGGTAGCCGGTTTTTATAAAAGAGAAACTGTTTATATTTACAACTAATGGTGTGGCATCTGTTGCCTGCACCGGTGTAAATTCTTCAATAACTTCATCACTGATACAAAGTTCTAAAACTCTTTTAAATTCAGTTACGGAAATACCGATACTTTGATTGCTGATAAATGATTTCAAATTTTGCAACGCCAGGGGAATGCTGGTTAAGAAATGTGCCTTTCTTTCAAACAAACCACGAAAACCATAAGCGCCCAACACCTGTAATAAACGTATTAATACATAGCCGTTGTATTGGCTACGGAATACATCTCTATCAACAGTTTCCTTAACAACGTCTTCAAATGAGTTGATATAATCTTCCAGTAGATTATGTTTCCACGCTTCGGGCAAATTTGCTTTTGCCTGCGAGAGTAATGACGCTACATCATATTGCGGCGCCCCTTT